>NZ_JARUVM010000099.1 GCF_029763755.1 Luteimonas sp. 8-5 | reverse complement strand
GCGCCTTGCGCGCGATCGGCCCGCAATCGCGCGCAAGGCGCGCTCCTACAGGTTCTGGTAGTTGGGCCCCGAGCCGCCCTCGGGCGTGACCCAGGTGATGATCTCGTACGGGTCCTTGATGTCGCAGGTCTTGCAGTGCACGCAGTTGGCGGCGTTGATCTGCAGCCTGCGGCCGGCGGCGTCCTCGACCATCTCATAGACGCCGGCCGGGCAGAAGCGCGTGCACGGGTTGCCGTATTCGACGGTGCAGCGCTCCACGCAGACATTGGTGTCGTGCACCACCAGGTGCACCGGCTGGTCCTCGTCGTGCGCGGTCGCCGCGAAGTACACGCCCTGCAGGCGGTCGCGCGGCGGCAGCGTGCGCTGCACGTAGTCGCGCTTCGGTTGCTCGTGCTCGCCCAGTTTGTCGAGCGAGCTCCAGTCCGGCTTGTTGCGCAGCGTCCACGGCGACAGCCCACCGGTGACCGTTTCCCACGCGGCATTGAGCATGCCGAACCACAGGCCGCGCTTGAATCCCGGCTTGACGTTGCGGACCGCGCGTAGTTCCTTCACCGCCTCCGACGCACGCAGCTTCGCGTCGAAACCGTCGCCGCGCAGCGTGCCCGACGCTGCCTGCGCCGCGACATGTTCGGCGGCGAGCATGCCCGAGCGGATCGCCTGGTGGGTGCCCTTGATCTTGGGCACGTTCAGCAGGCCGGCGCCGTCGCCGATGAGCAGCGCACCGGGCATCTCCACCTTCGGCAACGACTGGTAGCCGCCGGTGACGATGGCGCGCGCGCCGGCCGAGAGGATGCTGCCGCCCTCGAGCATCGGCGCGACCATCGGATGGTTCTTCCATTGCTGGAAGGCCTCCCACGGTTTGTACTCCGGATCCCTGTAGTCCAGGCCGCTGACGTAACCCAGCGCGACCTGGTCGTTGTCCAGGTGGTAGAGGAAGCTGCCGCCGTAGGTGGCGTTGTCGGCGGGCCAGCCGAAGCTGTGGACGATCCTCCCCGGCGTGGTCCGGCCAGCCGGCAACTGCCAGAGCTCCTTGATGCCGATCGAATAGCCCTGCGGGTCGCTGTCGGCATCCAGGCCGAAGCGCTTCACCAGCTGCTTGCTCAGGCTGCCGCGCGCGCCCTCGGCCAGCACCGTGAGCTTCGCGCGGATGTCGATGCCGGCGGTGAAGCCGGGCTTGTGGCTGCCGTCCTTCGCCACGCCCATGTCGCCGATGCGCACGCCGGCGACCTTGCCATCACCATCGTGCAGCACGGACGCGGCGGCAAACCCGGGATAGATTTCCACGCCCAGCGCTTCGGCCTGCGGCGCCAGCCACGCGCACATGGCGCCGAGGCTGACGATGAAATTGCCCTTGTTGTGCATGCCCGGCGGCACCGGCAGCTTGCGGCCGCCGGTCTTCGACAGCAGCCAGAACTCGTCCTCGCGCGCGGGCACGCAGATCGGCGGCGGGTTGTCGCGCCAGCCGGGCAGCAGCGCGTCCAGCGGGCCGGGCTCGATCACTGCGCCCGACAGGATGTGCGCGCCGACCGTGGCGCCCTTCTCGATCACGCACACCGAGAGGTCCGGGGCGAGCTGCTTGAGCCGGATCGCGAACGCCAGGCCCGCTGGGCCCGCACCGACGGTGACGACGTCGTACTCCATGACGTCCCGTTCGATGTCGACCGGCTGGCCGTCGCCTGCCTGCTGCATTGCCGATTCCTGTGTCATGGCCCGATTTTCGGCTTTCGGGCCGCCGCCGGCAAATCACCGGCGCGAGCCGGTATCCTCGGGCAGGCCCCCTGCCTCGCCCTGGAACCGGATGCCCCAGCACGAATTCTTCCTTTCCACCGAACGCCCGCTCCAGATCGACGCCCCGAAACGAAGCTCCGGCGACCGCTGGGTGGAGGTCGCCCACGCGGCGATCCCGCGGCCGGCGCTGGTGATCCGGGCTGGCGAATCCGTGCAGATGGGCGACGATCTGGTCCTGCTGGCCGGTTCGCGGCTGGTGTTGCGCTACGGGCCGGCGGTAGAGGCGATGAGCGCCGACGGCGCCACGCTGCGGGTCGAACTGGTCTGCGGCGACTCCGGCGACCGCATCGACACCCTGGCCGAGCTGCCGGTGCACGGCGCGCACGGCGTGCGCAGCGCGACATTCACCCTCGACGAACACGCCGGCACGGCGTGCAAGGTGCAACTGCGCGCCGGCGCCGGGCCCGACCATGACCCGCGCGGCGACTGGATCGCGGTCTACGAACTTGTCGTGGCGCAGGAGGAGTCGCTGCCCCGGGTCGCGGCCAACGCCTTCGGCAACGAGCGCACCCGCGGCGAACTGGCGCATTTCGCCACCGCCTACGACCACGAGATGTACCACGCCGACAAGGCCGCCATTGCCGCGGGCAAGCGCCTGCGCTGCCGTCCGCTGCAGGCACTGGTCGGGGACCGGATCGCCGCGGGCGATGCTGTCGCCACCCGCGCCCTGCCCGACTTCCCCGCGCCGGACGACCTGCCACCGACGCTGCGCGACCCCTACCACTACACCCACCACCTGCTCGGCCAGGCGCTGCGCATGCGCGCACCGAATTTCCACGAACGCCTGCACGCGATGTCGCGCGACCGGGAAGTGCGGGTGCTGTCGCTGTGCTCGGGCGCGGCGCGGATCGAGGCCGGCATGGCGGCGCTGGCCGGCCCTGCGGTGCAGTGGACGCTGATGGATCTCAACGAATCGTTGCTGCAGTCGGCCGGAGCGAGCTTTCCCGAAGGCGTGGAACCGGACCTGATCGTCGGCAACCTCAACGAGATCCGCGACTACGGCGAACGCTACGACGTGATCATGTGCGTCTCCGGGCTGCACCACATTGTCGAGCTCGAACGGGTCGTCGGCTTCATCCGCACGGCGCTGGCCGACGGCGGCGAGTTCTGGAGCATAGGCGAGGCCATCGGCCGCAACGGCAACCGCCTGTGGGGCAGCGACCTGGAAGCGGCCAACGCCAGCATGCGCGCGCTGCCCGCGCGCCTGCGCCGCAACCGTTACAGCGGCAAGGTCGACGACACGCTGCCGGACGTGGACTATTCCATCGGCACGTTCGAGGGCATCCGCAGCCAGGACATCACGCCGTTGCTGTTCGGCCACCTCGACCCGGTCCATCTGTTCCGGCGCAACTGCTTCCTGTGGCGCCTGGTGGACCAGACCTACAACAGCAACTACGACATGCAGGCCGAAGAGGACATCGCCTGCCTGCAGGCGCTGGTGCGGGCCGAGCTGGCGCACTTCGAAGGCGGCGGCCGCCCCACCGAGCTGCACGCGGTGTTCCGCAAGCCCGGCGCCTGACCGCAGGCGTCAGGCGGCGATCGGAACGCCGGTCTTTTCGCGCAGTTCGGCCTCGGTGACGCCCGGCGCTAGCTCAACGAGCCTGAGTCCGTCGGTGGTGACGTCGAGCACGCCCAGGTCGGTGATGATGCGGTCGACCACGCCGACGCCGGTGAGCGGCAGCGTGCATTCGGGCACGATCTTGTGGCTGCCGTCCTTCGCCACGTGCTCCATCAGCACGACCACGCGCTGCACGCCGGCGACCAGGTCCATCGCGCCGCCCATGCCCTTGACCATCTTTCCGGGCACCATCCAGTTGGCGAGGTCGCCGCCGGCGGTCACCTGCATCGCACCCAGGATCGCCAGGTCGATGTGGCCGCCGCGGATCATCGCGAACGAATCGTGGCTGCCGAAGTAGCTGGCGCCCGCGCGCGCGGTCACGGTCTGCTTGCCGGCGTTGATCAGGTCCGCGTCGATTTCCTCGGCGGTGGGGAACGGACCGATGCCGAGCAGGCCGTTCTCCGACTGCAGCCAGACGTCGACGCCGTCCGGAATGTGGTTGGCGACCAGGGTCGGCAAGCCGATGCCGAGGTTGACGTAGGCGCCGTCGGTCAGTTCCTGCGCGGCGCGGCGCGCCATTTCATCGCGGTTCCAGGCCATTACTTGCCCTCCTGGCGGATGGTGCGCTGTTCGATGCGCTTCTCGGGATTGGCGTTGACCACGATGCGGTCGACGTAGATGCCGGGCAGGTGCACGTGGTCCGGATCGATATCGCCGATTTCCACCAGCTCCTCGACTTCCACCACGCACACCTTGCCGGCCATGGCGCAGGCCGGGTTGAAGTTGCGCGCGGTCTTGCGGAACAGCAGGTTGCCGGCCTTGTCGGCCTTCCACGCCTTGACCAGCGACACGTCGGCGACCAGCGCGGTTTCCAGCACGTAATGACGTCCGCCGATCTCGCGGGTTTCCTTGCCCTCGGCGACGACGGTGCCGTAGCCGGTGGCGGTGAAGAACGCCGGGATGCCGGCGCCGCCGGCGCGCAGGCGCTCGGCCAGGGTGCCCTGCGGATTGAACTCGAGCTCGAGTTCGCCGGCCAGGAACTGGCGTTCGAATTCCTTGTTCTCGCCCACGTACGAGGAAATCATCTTCCTGATCTGGCGGGTGCCCAGCAGCTGGCCCAGGCCGAAACCGTCGACGCCGGCGTTGTTGGAGATCGCGGTGAGGTTCTTGACCCCGGAATCGCGCAGCGCGGCGATCAACGCCTCGGGAATGCCGCACAGGCCGAAGCCGCCGACCGCGAGGGTCTGGCCGTCGGCGACGATCCCGCGCAACGCCTCCGCTGCGCTGGGATAGACCTTGCCCGCTCCGGCCGGGCGCACCTGGGTTGCCGCCATGGGGGACGTTTCCTCGAATGCAGGAATTCCCAGTTTAGCGCGCAGCCACCGCGCCCGCCCCGTACCTTAGGGCAATACCCGCGTGGCTCAGTCCTGAAGAAGCAGGGCCACGAGGCGTTCTGCCAACGCCTCCGGCGACTCGGCCACGGTGTCGAGCACCACGTCGGGGTGTTCCGGTATCTCGTACGGCGAGTCGATGCCGGTGAAGTTGCGCAGCTGGCCGGCGCGGGCCTTGGCGTACAGGCCCTTGGCGTCGCGCTGCTCGGCCACCGCCAGCGGCGTGTCGACGAACACTTCCATGAACTGGCCTTCGGCGAACAGCTCGCGCGCCATGCGCCGCTCGGCGCGGAACGGCGATATGAAGCTCACCAGCACCACCAGGCCGGCGTCGACCATCAGCCTGGCCACCTCGGCCACGCGGCGGAGGTTCTCCACCCGGTCCTCGTCGGTGAACCCCAGGTCCTGGTTCAGGCCGTGGCGGACGTTGTCGCCGTCCAGCAGGTAGGTGTGCCGGCCCAGCGCCAGCAGGCGCTTTTCCACCAGGTTGGCGATGGTCGACTTGCCCGCGCCCGACAGGCCGGTGAACCACAGGCAGCGCGGGGCCTGGTGCTTGATCCGGGCGCGGGCGGCCTGGTCGACCTCCAGGTGCTGCCAGTGGATGTTGCCGGCCCGGCGCAGCGCGAACGCCAGGGTGCCGGCGGCCACGGTGGCGTTGTCCGGGCGGTCGATCAGGATGAACCCGCCCAGCTCGCGGCTGTCGGCATAGGCCTCGAACGGGATGGCCTGGTCCAAATACAGGTTGCAGTAGCCCACCTCGTTGAGCTCCAGGCTCTTGGCCGCCAGCTCCTCCTGCGTGTTCACGTCGACCTTGTGCTTGATCTCGGTGACCTGGGCGCCCACGGTGCGGGTGCCGATCTTGAGCCAGTACGGCCGGCCGGGCAGCAGCGGCTGGGTGCCCAGCCACAGCAGGTGGGCGGCGAACTGGTCGGCGATCTCGCACGGGTCGTGCGCGGCGGCCATGACGTCGCCGCGGCTGGCGTCGATCTCGTCGGCCAGGGCCAGGACCACGGCC
>NZ_JARUVM010000098.1 GCF_029763755.1 Luteimonas sp. 8-5 | reverse complement strand
CGTGGCGCCGGAGGCCGTCGCGCCTGGGGCGCCCTGGGTCTGCTGGCCGCCGCGGCCGGCATCGGCGTGGCCGGGCGCCATGTCTGGCTGCAACACCTGCCGGCGGACCAGGTGCCGATGTGCGGCCCCGGGCTCGACTTCCTCACCGAAGCGATGCCGCTGACCAGCGTGATCCGCACCGTACTCACCGGCTCCGGCGAATGCGCCAACGTCGACTGGACCTTCCTCGGGCTGTCGATGCCCGAGTGGAGCCTGCTGTGGTTCGTGCTCCTGGCCGCGTGGGTGTTGCTGGCGATGGTCCTGCCGGGGAAGGACCGCCATGTCCGCGCCTGACCGCCCGCAAGCCGTGAACCTGCCCGAGGGCTGGACGCCAGGGTCGTGGCGGACGCGCCCCTCGGCGCAGATGCCGACCTATCCGGACCCTCATGCGCTGCGCGAAGCGGTCGACGAGCTGCGCGCCTTGCCGCCGCTGGTGACCTCTTGGGAGATCCTTGCGCTCAAGCAGGCGCTGGCCGAGGCCCAGGAAGGCAAGCGCTTCCTGCTCCAGGGCGGCGACTGCGCCGAGAGCTTCGCCGAGTGCAGCTCCGACGTGATCTCCAACCGGCTCAAGGTGCTGCTGCAGATGAGCCTGGTGCTGGTGCACGGGCTGCGCCTGCCGGTGGTGCGCGTCGGCCGCTTCGCCGGCCAGTACGCCAAGCCGCGCTCGGCCGACACCGAAACCGTCGACGGCGTGACCCTGCCGAGCTATCGCGGCGACATCGTCAACGCGCCGGCGTTCAGCGCGCAGGCGCGCACGCCGGACCCGCGGCGCATGATCAAGGCGCACGCACGCTCGGCGATGACCATGAACTTCGTGCGCGCGTTGATCGACGGCGGTTTCGCCGACCTGCACCACCCGGAGTACTGGGACCTGGGCTGGGTCGGGCACTCGCCGCTGGCCGAGGAATACCGGCGCATGGTCGCCGGCATCGGCGACGCCGTGCGCTTCATGGAGACGCTGTCCGGCAGCCAGGTGCACAACCTCAACCGCGTCGACTTCCACACCTCGCACGAGGCGCTGCTGCTGCCCTACGAGGAAGCGCAGACCAGGCAGGTGCCGCGGCAGTGGGGCTGGTTCAACCTCAGCACCCATTTCCCGTGGATCGGCATGCGCACCGCCGCGCTCGACGGCGCCCACGTCGAATACTTCCGCGGCATCCGCAATCCGATCGCGCTCAAGGTCGGTCCATCCGCCACCGCGGAGCAGTTGCTGCGCCTGGTCGACGTGCTCAACCCCGAAGACGAGCCGGGCCGCCTCACCCTGGTCCACCGCATGGGCGCCACCGGCATCGCCGACAGGCTGCCGGCGCTGCTGGACGCCGTGCGCAGGGAAGGGCGCCGCGTGCTGTGGGTCTGCGACCCGATGCATGGCAACACCGAGGCCACCAGCAACGGCTACAAGACCCGGCGCTTCCGCAACATCCGCAGCGAGCTGGAGCAGGCGTTCGAGATCCACGCCGCGGCGGGCACGCGCCTGGGCGGCGTGCACCTTGAGCTCACCGGCGAGGACGTCACCGAATGCACGGGCGGCGCGCGCGACCTGACCGACGCCGACCTGGCCCGCGCCTACCGCTCCACCGTCGACCCGCGCCTGAACTACGAACAGGCGCTGGAGATCGCGATGCTGGTGGTGCGCAAGCAGGCCCAGCTCACCACCCCCGCGTAGGAGCGGCGGAAGCCGCGACCGGAGTACTTCGATGACCCGATTGTCCATTGCCCTGGCCTTGTCGTTGCTCGCAGGAAGCGCGTGGGCGCAGGCCACCGTCGTTCCCCAGGTCTCGGGTGTCGACGTGCGCCTGCGCGGCATTTCCGCCGTCGACGCGAACGTCGCCTGGGCCAGCGGCCGCGCCGGCACCGTGTTGCGCACGGTCGACGGCGGTGCGACCTGGCAGGCGATGAAGGTGCCAGGCGCAGGCGAACTCGACTTCCGCGACGTCGAAGGTTTCGACGCGGACACGGCCGTGGTGCTGTCGATCGGCCCGGGCCAGGCTTCGCGCGTCTATCGCACCGTGGACGGCGGCGCGACATGGTCGCTGGCCCTGCAGAACGACGACGAGCGCGCCTTCCTCGACTGCATGGCCTTCGACGGCCAGCGCGGCTGGCTCATGGGCGATCCGGTCGACGGTGCGTTCCAGGTCTACGCAAGCGCCGATGGCGGCGCGAGCTGGACGTTGCAGCCTGCAGGCATGCCGCCTGCGGAAAAGGACGAAGCGGCGTTCGCGGCCAGCGGCACCTGCATCGCGACGACGCCCTGGGAGCGCCGCATCATCGTGACCGGCGGCGGCGCGGCGCGCATCCTCATGGACCAGGCTGGTTCACCGGCGTGGACCGCGCACGCGACTTCCATCCCCGCGCGCGTGCCCGCCGCCGGCATCTTCTCCGCGGCACCTGCGGGCGACGACATGCTGCTGGTCGGTGGGGACTTCGAGCAGGAAGCCACGGGCAGCGCGGCGCTGGTGGTGGCGGACGGGGAGGGCGGCCTGCACGTGGCGCGCCTGCCCGATCCGAACGGCTACCGCTCCGGTGTCGCCTGCGCAGGCAGTGCGCAGCCGCAGTGCGTGGCGGTCGGCCCCAACGGCGTCGACCTGCTGTCGGGCGGTCGCTGGCAGTCGCTGTCCGCCACCGGCTACGACGCCATCGATCTGGCCGGCAACGTCGGCTGGGCCAGCGGCGACCAGGGCCGCATCGCCCGCATCGAAATCACTCCCACCCCATAGCAGCGCGCCTCGCGCGCGAAGCGAAGGCGAACCGCCCGCTCACGTGCGGGGCGCCGCGGAATGGCCTTGCCCAAGCCGGGACACGGCGCGAGTACGTCCATGTAGCCTCGTCGTCGGCATCCATGCCTCCGACGGTCCCGTCTTGGGCAAGGCCATTCCACGACGCTAAGCCAAGCGGGTGGGTCGATGCTTCGGAACTCTCCCGAAGCGGCGCTCACGACGCGTGATGCTCCGGGCGTCGCGGGAAAGGTGGTGCGCTTTGGCGAAATCAAGGAGGAGGCCGGGCCGCAGGTCCGGCCGGGGGACATTCGCCAAAGCGGACCGCCTTTCCAGCGTAAGCACGCGAGAACATCGCGGCTGCCGCCGCTCCTACCTCATGGTTCGAGGGTGGGGATGTATTGCGGGGGCTTGCGGGCGTGCGTCGCCTGCTCGAACGCGTAGGCCATCGCGATCAACGCCGGCTCGCTGTATGCCCGCCCCATGAAGGTCAGCCCCAGCGGCAGCCCGTGCGACTCCCCGGCCGGCACCGTGATGCTCGGCGTGCCGGCGACCGCCGCCATGCCGTAGCCCGCGCCGACGAAGTGGTCGCCGAGCACCTGGTCGGTGATCCATGCGGGCGACATGCTCGGCGCGACCAGCGCATCGAGTTCCTGCGCATCCAGCGTCGCCAGCAGGCCTTCGGCGCCGGCCATCCTGCGCGCCTTGTCGCGCGCTTCGAGGTAGGCCTTCTCCGTCAGCGGCCCCTTGGCCTGCGCCTGCTCGAAGATCTCCTGGCCGAAGATCGGCATCGCCGTGTCGGCGTGCGCCTTGTTCCAGGCGATCAGCGCTTTCAGCGACGCATGTTCAGAGCCCGACTGCGCGAGGTAGGCGTTGAGGCCGTCCTTGAACTCGTACAGCAGCACCTGGTATTCGTCCGCATTCCACTTGTCGTAGCCGGCGACCTCGACGTCGATCACCTCGGCGCCGGCCGCCTTCAGCGCCTCGATCGACGCTTCGGTCATGGCGTCGACACCGGGGTGGTAACCCATCGCCTGGCGCAGCACGCCGATGCGCTTGCCGCGCAGGCCGTCGGCATCGAGGAACGCGGTGTAGTCGGCAGGTACGTGGCCCTCGGCAGCCGGGCCGGCCGGGTCATCGGCATCCACGCCCGCCATCGCACCCAGCAGCACGGCGGCGTCGGCGACGGTGCGCGTCATCGGCCCCGCGGTGTCCTGGGTGATGGAAATCGGAACGATGCCGTCGCGGCTGACCAGGCCCACCGTGGGCTTGATCCCGACCAGGCCCGCGACCGCGGACGGGCAGATGATGCTGCCGTCGGTTTCCGTGCCCACGCCCACCGCGGCCAGGTTGGCGGCGATCGCGGTGCCGGTGCCCGAGCTCGAGCCGCAGGGATTGCGGTCCAGCACATAGGGGTTGCGGGTCTGGCCGCCGCGCGAACTCCAGCCCGAGGTCGAGCGGGTGGAGCGGAAGTTGGCCCACTCGCTGAGGTTGGTCTTGCCCAGGATGACCGCGCCGGCGTCGCGCAGGCGCCGCACCAGGAACGCGTCGTCGGCCGGGTGGTTTCCGGCCAGTGCAAGCGACCCTGCGGAGGTCGCCATGGGCGTGGCGTCGATGTTGTCCTTGAGCAGCACCGGGATGCCGTGCAGCGGGCCGCGTACCTTGCCGGCGGCGCGCTCGGCGTCGAGCGCCGCGGCCTCGGCCAGCGCTTCGGGATTGAGTTCGATGACGGAGTTGAGCGCCGGGCCTGCGTCGTCGAGCATCGCGATGCGGTCGAGGTAGGCGCGGGTCAGCGCCTGGCTGTCGAGCTCGCCCGAACGCATGCGCTCCTGCAATTGCGCGACGGTGGCTTCCTCGAGGCCGGATGCAGCGGCGGGCGCTGCCAGCAGCAGCGCAAGGATGGCGGCACGGAACATGCAGAACCCCCGGACATGGTCACGAGGGTGCAGCATAGACAAAAAAGGGGACGGAGGTAATTAAGCGCATCCGCGCTTAATTACCTCCGTCCCCTTTTTTGTCAGGCCGCGCGGGAGGCGCGCTTGCGGTCGGTTTCGGTCAGGAACTTCTTGCGCAGGCGGATTTCCTTCGGGGTGACCTCGACCAGCTCGTCGTCCTCGATGAAATCCAGCGCCTGCTCCAGCGAGTATTTCAGCGCCGGGGTCAGCTTGATCGCGTCGTCCTTGCCCGAGGCGCGCATGTTGGTCAGCGGCTTGGGCTTGATCACGTTGACCGTCAGGTCGTTGTCCTTGGAGTGGATGCCGACCAGCTGGCCTTCGTACACGTTGTCGCCTTCGGCCGCGAACAGGCGGCCGCGCTCCTCGAGCGGTCCGAGCGAGTAGGCCGGGGTCACGCCCGGGGCATTGGCGATCATCACGCCGTTGATGCGCTTGGCGATCGGTCCGGTTTCCTTCGGGCCGTAGTGGTCGAACACGTGGAACAGCAGGCCCGAGCCCTGGGTCAGGGTCTTGAACTCGTTCTGGAAGCCGATCAGGCCGCGCGCCGGGATCATGTAATCCAGGCGCACCCGGCCCTTGCCGTCCGACTCCATGTTCTTGAGCTGCGCCTTGCGCGTGCCCAGCTTTTCCATCACGCCGCCCTGGTGCACTTCCTCGACGTCGACCACCAGCTGCTCGATCGGCTCCATCGGCTGGCCGTCGATCTCCTTGATGATCACCTCGGGGCGCGACACGGCCAGCTCGAAGCCCTCGCGGCGCATGGTCTCGATCAGCACCGACAGGTGCAGCTCGCCGCGGCCCGAGACCAGGAACTTGTCGGCGTCGGCGGTCTCCTCGACCTTCAGCGCCACGTTGTGCAGGGTCTCGCGCATCAGCCGCTCGCGCAGCTGGCGGCTGGTGATGAACTTGCCGCCGGAGAATTCCTTGTGCCCGGCGAACGGCGAGTTGTTGACCTGGAAGGTCATGCTGATCGTCGGCTCGTCCACGGTCAGTGCCGGCAGCGCCTCGGGCGTGTCCAGCGCGCACACGGTGTCGGAGATGCCCAGGTCCTGGATGCCGGCGATGGCGACGATGTCGCCCGCCTCGGCTTCCTCGACCTCGATCCGCTCCAGGCCCATGAAGCCCAGCACCTGCACGATCTTGCCCTGGCGCTTCTTGCCCTCGCGGTCGATCACGGCCACCGGCTGGTTCTTGCGCACCTTGCCGCGCTGGATCCGGCCGATGCCGATCAGGCCGACGAAGTTGTTGTAGTCGAGCTGGCTGATGCGCATCTGGAACGCGCCTTCCATGTCCACGCTCGGCGCCGGTACGTGCTGCATGATCGCCTCGTACAGCGGAGTCATGTCGCCGTCGCGCGCCGCGTCGTCCAGGCTGGCGTAGCCGTGCAGGGCCGAGGCGTAGACGATCGGGAAATCAAGCTGCTCGTTGGTCGCGCCGAGCTTGTCGAACAGGTCGAACACCTGGTCGATCACCCAGTCCGGGCGCGCGCCCGGGCGGTCGATCTTGTTCACGACCACGATCGGCTTGAAGCCCATCGCGAACGCCTTCTGGGTCACGAAGCGCGTCTGCGGCATCGGGCCGTCCATCGCGTCGACCAGGATCAGCACCGAATCGACCATCGACAGCACGCGCTCGACCTCGCCGCCGAAGTCCGCGTGGCCGGGGGTGTCGACGATGTTGATGCGGTTGCCCTGCCAGGTGATGGCGGTGTTCTTGGCCAGGATGGTGATGCCGCGTTCCTTTTCCTGGTCGTTGCTGTCCATGACCCGCTCGGCCAGCACGGTGCGCTCGCTGAGCGTCCCGGACTGCTTGAGCAGGCAATCGACGAGGGTGGTTTTGCCGTGGTCGACGTGGGCGACGATGGCGATGTTGCGCAGGCGTTCGATGGACATTGGCCGTAAATGCTTGGGGGACGCCATCGGCGCCGGATGACGCCCAGGGGAGGGCGCCGGAGGGGATTTCGAGGGAAGCCGGTTATTATAACCGGCTGCCGGGCCCCGCGTCGGTCCCGCGGTTCATCTTTCCCCCTGGCCTCTCCCTTAGGAGCCCCCCATGTCCCTGTTCGCCCTGTTCGAAACCGACCGCGGCCCGATCAAGATCGAGCTCCATGCCGACAAGGCGCCGCTGACCGTGGCCAACTTCGTCAACCTGGCCCGCCGCGGCTTCTACGACGGCCTGAACTTCCACCGGGTGATCCCGGACTTCATGATCCAGGGCGGCTGCCCGGAGGGTTCGGGCCGCGGCGGCCCGGGCTACCGGTTCGAGGACGAGACCGCCAACGGCGTCCCCCACGAGCGCGGCGTGCTGTCCATGGCCAATGCCGGCCCCAACACCAACGGCAGCCAGTTCTTCATCACCCACGTGGCCACGCCGTGGCTGGACGGCAAGCACACGGTGTTCGGCAAGGTCGTCGAGGGCCTGGAAGCGGTCGACAAGGTCCAGCAGGGCGACCATATCCGCAGCGTGCGGATCGAGGGCGATGCCGATGCCGCGCTGGCCGCCAAGGCCGATCGCGTCGCCGAATGGAACCGCGTCCTGGCGCCGTAAGCGCACCTTTCCACAAGGAGGCGGCCCGGCCGCGGGTCGCCTCCATGCTAAAATTCCGGGCTGCCAGCGTCCTTTCCACGAGGTCAGCATGCCCCAGTTCGCCAGCCGCATCGGTCGCGCCAAGCCCAGCGCGATCATGGAGATCGCGGAAAAAGCCAAGCGCCTGAAGTCCGAAGGCCGCGACATCATCAGCTTCTCCATCGGCGTCCCCAACTTCCTGCCCGGCGAGCACGTCTACGCCGCCGCGCGCGCCTCGCTCGAGCACGATTCCGGCCAGTACGGCAGCAACCGCGGCAACGACGCGCTGCTCGATGCCTTCCTCAAGCACATCGGCGAGATCGGGCTCACCGGCTACACCCGCGCCAACCTGGCCACCGGCATCGGCGCCAAGCACGTCATCTACAACCTGGCCGAGGCCTTGCTGGAAGAGGGCGACACCATCGCCTTCGCCGTGCCGTACTGGACCAGCTACCTGGACATCGCGGAGATCGTCAACGCCAAGGTCCAGCTGCTGCCGTGCCCGGCGGAGCAGGACTACAAGCTCACCCCCGCGCAGCTCGACGAAGCGCTGGCAAAGAAGCCCAAGGTGTTCCTGTTCAACAACCCTTCGAACCCGACCGGCATGGTTTATTCGAAGGACGAGATCGCCGCGCTTGCCGACGTGGTCGCGAAGTACCCGGACACCTGGGTGATCACCGACGACATCTACAACCGCATGGTGTTCGACGGCGTGGGCTACCACAACTTCGTGCACACGCGCCCCGAGTTGCGCGACCGCGTGATCTTCATCGACTCGCTGTCCAAGACCTACGGCATGCCCGGCTGGCGCGTCGGCTTCATGGCCGGCCCGGAAAGCGTGGCCAAGGCCGTGGTGACGATGAACTCCAACCACATCACCAGCCTGCCGGAAGTGATCACGGCCGCGGCGATCGCCGCGCTGTCGGGTCCCCAGGACATCCCGAACGCCAAGTGCGCCGAGTTCCAGGCCAAGCGCGACCAGGTGATGGCGGTGTTCGACGCGATCCCCGGCGTGGTCTGCCCGCGCCCGGAAGGCGCGTTCTACGTGTTCCCCGACGTCAGCGCGTATTTCGGCAAGACCCACGGCCCGTCGGGGCTGAAGGTCGGCAACGACGTCGACTTCTGCAGCGTGCTGCTGGAAACCAAGGGCGTGGCCTGCGTGCCGGGCTCGGCCTTCGGCGAACCCCGCGCGCTGCGCATCAGCTACACCTGCCCGACGCCGCAGCTGGCCCCGGGCATGGAGCGCATCCGCGAATTCTTCAACGAACTTTCCTGACGGAGTCACCATGCAGTCCCCCAGCGTGAAGTCCCCCATCCGAGTTGCCGTCACCGGCGCCGCGGGCCAGATCGGCTACGCCCTGCTTTTCCGCATCGCCTCCGGCGAGATGCTGGGCAAGGACCAGCCGGTCATCCTGCAGATGCTCGAGCTGCCGATGGAGAAGGCCCAGGCCGCGCTCAAGGGCGTGATGATGGAGCTCGAGGACTGCGCGTTCCCGCTGCTGGCCGGCATGGTCGGCACCGACGACCCGATGGTCGCGTTCAAGGACGCCGACTACGCCCTGCTGGTCGGCGCGATGCCGCGCGGCCCGGGCATGGAACGCAAGGACCTGTTGCTGAAGAACGCCGAGATCTTCACCGTGCAGGGCAAGGCGCTGGACGCCGTCGCCTCGCGCAACGTCAAGGTGCTGGTGGTGGGCAACCCGGCCAACACCAACGCCTACATCGCGATGAAGTCGGCGCCCTCGCTGCCGGCGAAGAACTTCACCGCCATGCTGCGCCTGGACCACAACCGCGCGCTGTCGCAGCTGGCCAACAAGGCCGGCGTGGCCGTGGGCGACATCGAGAAGTTCGTCGTCTGGGGCAACCACAGCTCCACGATGTACCCGGACTACCGTTTCGCCACCGCCGACGGCAAGTCGCTGAAGGACGCCATCGGCGACGCCGACTGGAACGCCAACACCTTCATCCCGTTGGTCGCCAAGCGCGGCGCCGCGATCATCGAGGCGCGCGGCCTGTCCTCGGCGGCCTCGGCCGCGAACGCCGCGATCGACCACATGCGCGACTGGGCGCTTGGCACCAACGGCAAGTGGGTGACCATGGGCGTGCCGTCCGACGGCAGCTACGGCATCCCCGAAGGCATCATCTACGGCGTGCCGGTGACCACTGCCAACGGCGAGTACACCCGCGTCGAAGGCCTGCCGGTCGACGACTTCAGCCGCGCCGCGATGGACAAGACCCTGGCCGAGCTCGAGGAAGAGCGGGCCGGCGTGGCGCACCTGCTCTGATGCCGCGCCTGGACTCCGCCGGGGCCGCCTTCCGTGCCGCGCTCGCGGCGGAGTCGCCGCTGCAGGTGATGGGCGCGATCACCGCCTATGCGGGGCTCATGGCCCGGCGCACCGGCTACAAGGCGCTGTACCTGTCCGGCGGCGGCGTCGCGGCCAATTCGCTGGGCATGCCCGACCTGGGCATCTCGACGATGGAAGACGTGCTCACCGACGCACGCCGGATCGTCGACGCCACCGGCATGCCGCTGCTGGTCGACATCGATACCGGCTGGGGCGGGGCGTTCAACATCGGCCGCACCATCCGCAACTTCGAGCGCATCGGCGTAGCCGCGGTGCACATGGAGGACCAGGTCGGGCAGAAGCGTTGCGGCCACCGCCCGGGCAAGGAAGTGGTCCCCGCCGAGGAGATGGTCGACCGGGTCAAGGCCGCGGTCGACGCGCGCACCGACGAAGCCTTCGTGATCATGGCGCGCACCGACGCGGCCGCGGTCGAGGGTATCGACAGCGCGATCGAGCGCGCGGTGGCGTACGTGGAAGCCGGCGCCGACATGATCTTCCCCGAGGCGATGAAGACGCTCGAGGACTATCGCCGCTTCAAGGCCGCGGTGAAGGTGCCGATCCTGGCCAACCTCACCGAGTTCGGCTCCACCCCGTTCTTCACCACCGACGAACTGCGCGATGCCGGCGTGGACATCGCCCTGTACTGCTGCGGCGCCTACCGGGCGATGAACAAGGCGGCATTGCACTTCTACGAGACCGTGCGCCGCGAGGGCACGCAGAAGAACATCGTCGACACCCTGCAGACCCGCGCCGAGCTCTACGACTTCCTGGGCTACCACGCCTACGAGGACAAGCTCGACGCACTGTTCAAGAAGGAAGCCAAATGACCGAACAGACCGATCAGGCCCGGCCGAAGCCGAAGAAGTCCGTCGCCCTGAGCGGCACGCCCGCGGGGAACACCGCGCTGTGCACGGTCGGCCGCAGCGGCAACGACCTGCATTACCGCGGCTACGACATCCACGACCTGGCCACGAAGTCGACGTTCGAGGAAGTCGCGCACCTGCTGGTCCACGGCGCGCTGCCGACCGCCTCGCAACTCCAGGCCTACAAGGCCAAGCTCAAGCGCCTGCGCGGCTTGCCGGCGATCGTCAGCGAGGCGCTGGAACTGGTGCCGGCCAACGCGCACCCGATGGACGTGCTGCGCACCGGCTGCTCGGTGCTGGGCACCGTGCTGCCCGAGCGCGAAGGCCATCCGGCCGCCGAAGCCCGCGACATCGCCGATCGCCTGATGGCCAGCTTCGGCTCGATGCTGCTGTACTGGTGGCACTTCACCCGCAATGGCCGCCGCATCGACTGCGAGACCGACGACGACTCGATCGCCGCGCACTTCCTGCACCTGCTGCACGGCGAGCCGCCGTCGCAGCTGCATGCGGACTCGCTCGACAAGTCCCTGATCCTGTACGCCGAGCACGAATTCAACGCGTCGACCTTCACAGCGCGCGTCATCGCGGGCACCGGCAGCGACATGCATTCGTGCATCACCGGCGCCATCGGCGCGCTGCGCGGCCCCAAGCACGGCGGCGCCAACGAAGTGGCGATGGACATCATCAGCCGCTACGCCACGCCGGACGAGGCCGAGACCGACATCCGCGCGCGCATGGAACGCAAGGAGATCGTGATCGGCTTCGGTCACCCGGTCTACACCATCGGCGACCCGCGCAACCCGATCATCAAGGAGATCTCGCGCAAGCTGTGCGCCGACGGCGGCAACCAGGCGCTGTTCGACATCAGCGAGCGCATCGAGACGCTGATGATGGACACCAAGAAGATGTTCCCGAACCTGGACTGGTACAGCGCGAGTGCCTACCACATGATGGGCATCCCGACGCCGATGTTCACCCCGCTGTTCGTCGTCGCCCGCACCTCCGGCTGGAGCGCGCACGTCATCGAACAGCGCGAAGACGGCAAGATCATCCGCCCCAGCGCCAACTACACCGGCCCCGAAGACCGTCCCTACGTGCCCCTCGAAAAACGCTAGGAGCGCTTTTAGCCACGGATTACACGGATAAACACGGATAGAGCAAAAGAGGAGTGGCGCCGGGCGCTTGCAGCGCACTGGAACCACTCCTCTCTTGTTTTTGTCTTATCCGTGTTTATCCGTGTAATCCGTGGCCAAAAAGCTCTTCGCTTCAGTTGAACGAGGCGAGGTAGCCCGAGGTCTGGATGGTCTTGAGCAGGGGGTCGGTGATCTTGACGTTGCCGGCGACGAGCTGGCGGCCGCGGGATTCGGCGATGTCGAGCTTGCCCACGGCGGACCCGCGGAAGTCCGCGACGCGGCCGCCGGCTTCGCGCACCAGCAGCACGCCTGCGGCGATGTCCCACGGCTGCAGGCCGGATTCGAAGTAGGCGTCGGCGCGGCCGCAGGCCACGTAGGCCAGGTCCAGCGCGGCCGAACCGGTGCGGCGGATGTCCTCGGCGTCGCGCAGCAGCTCGCGCACGCACTCGAGCTGGGCGCCGGCGCGCACGCGTTCGCGCGGCGGGAAGCCGGTGATGAGCATCGCCCCGGCAAGGTCCTTGCGTTCGGAGACGCGGATGCGGCGCTCGTTGAGCGTCGCGCCGCTGCCGCGGCTGGCGGTGAACAGCTCGTTGCGGAGCGGATCGAAGACAACGCCGTGGACCGGCTCGCCGTTCTCGACCAGCGCGATCGATACGCACCAATGCGGCCAGCCGTGCAGGTAATTGCTGGTGCCGTCGAGCGGATCGATCACCCAGGTGCTGCGGCTCGAACCGCCGCGACCCTTCTGCGCGCCGCCTTCCTCGCCCAGGACCGCGTACTCGGGGTTGGCCCGGCGCAGTTCCTTGATGATCGCCTCCTCGGCCAGCCCGTCGACTTCGCTGGCGTAGTCCATCCGCTCCTTCTCGACGATGTTCAGCGCGTCGAGCTTGTTCATGTGCCGCAACAGCACGCTGCCGCCGGCGCGGGCCGCCTTGATCATGACGTTGACGGCGGGCTTGAGCATGGCGGAACGACCTCGGGGACGGGGCGGGGCGGGCGGGGGCAAAGAGCGGGCCCGGCGCGGTGGCCGGGGCGCGGAGTTTAACATTGCGGGCATGGACGATCCTTCATTCGCCGCCGCCGCGCGCATCCGCGTGGTCCTGGTCGGCACCCAGCACCCGGGCAACATCGGCTCGGCGGCCCGCGCGCTCAAGACCATGGGCCTGTCGCGGCTGTCGCTGGTGGCCCCGGAGCGCTACCCGCATGCCGACGCCAGCGCCCTGGCGGCCGGCGCGGACGACGTGCTGGCTGGCGCCAGCCTCCACGACACCCTGGCCGAGGCGGTCGCGGATTGCCGCCTGGTGCTGGGATGCACCGCGCGCAGCCGGCGCATCGCGCTGCCGGAGCAGGGTCCGCGCGAGGCCGCCGCGACCTTGCTGGCCGAAGCCTCGGCCGGCGCCGAGGTCGCCCTGGTGTTCGGCCGCGAGCGCACCGGCCTGGAGAACGACGAACTGCAGCTGTGCCATGGCGCGGTGCACATCCAGGCCAACCCCGGCTACAGCTCCCTGAACCTGGCCGCGGCGGTGCAGGTGCTGGCCTACGAGCTGCGCATGGCGTGGCTGGCCGGGGCCGGGCCGGCGGCGGTGGCGCCGGACGACGCCGAGCACGAGCACGAGCGCGACCAGCCCGCTACCCATGCGCAGATGGAGGGGTTGTTCGGGCAGCTGGCCGAAACCCTGGACGCGATCGACTTCCACAAGGGCAGGGCGCCGGAGTCGGCCATGCGCAAGCTGCGCCGCCTGTTCCTGCGCAGCCGCCTGGACCAGCGCGAAGTGCGCCTGCTCCGGGGCATCCTCGCCGACGCCCAGCGCATGGCGAGGCTGGCGGGTTTCCAGTAGGCTCGCGGCGACGGTTCAGGGGGATCCCTTTCTTGCGCGAGGCGCTGCCAGGCCTGTTGAGACGGCTGCCTGCCCTGTGGGCGGGCATGCTGCTGGCCGTCGTCCTGTCGCCGCTGGCGATGCGGCCGGCCTTCGCCGGCGACCCGCACGTGCTGGTGCTGGGCCGGATCAGCGACGACCCCAAGGCGCACTACGAACAGCTCAAGCCGCTGCTCGACTACGTGGTGCCGCGCATGGCCGACGTCGGCATCACCGAGGGCCGGATCCTGATGGCCCGCGACATGCAGCAGATGACCAGCTACCTGCGCCGCGGGCGCGTGGACTGGGTCACCGAAACCTCGGCCAACGCCATGCGCCTGCAGGAACGCGCCGGCGCCGAGCCGCTCCTGCTCACCGAGCGCAACGGCGTCGGCACCTATCGCAGCATCACCTTCGTGCGCAACGACAGCGGCATCGAATCGCTCGACGACCTGCGCGGCCACAGCGTGGCCTTCCAGAACACCTCCTCGACCAGCGCCTACGTGCTGCCGGCGATGCGCCTGCTGGAGCGCGACCTGCCGTTGCAGATCCTGCTGTCGCCGATGGACCGGCCGGATCAGCGCTCGGTCGGCTACGTGTTCGCACGCTCCGAACTCAACATCGCCACCTGGGTGCACAAGCGCCTGGTGGACGCGGGCACCCTGAGCAACCTCGACTGGGACGACCCGCGGCGCATGCCGCCGCCGTACCGCGCCGACTTTCGCATCATCGACGAGAGCGCGGAGATGCCGCGCGCGCTGGAAATGGTGCGCGGCGACCTCGACCCGCGCGTCCGCGACCGCCTGCGCGAAGTGCTGGCCGAGGCCGGCGCCGATCCCGACGCGCGCGAGGCGCTGCTGCGCTTCTTCGGCACCACCCGCTTCCTGCCCGTCGATGCGGACACGGGCGCGAGCTTGCGCGAGCTGCGCGCGGGCGTGGCGCGCGTGCGCCGGGAGGCCGAATGAGCCTGCGCTGGAGGCTGCGCGGCCTGCAGGCGAAGTTCATCGTCCTGGTCGGGGTGACCCTGCTGCTGATGCTGGCCACGATCGCGCTGATGCTGCAGCGCCAGGGCGCGATGCAGGACGAAGTCGTCGGCAAGAGTCGCGAGGCCATGCACTCGCTGGTGTTCGAGCGCCTGCGCCAGCATGGCCAGGCGCAGTCGGCGCAGGTCGCCGAATCGCTGGTCAATCCGCTGTACTACTTCGACCTGGACGAGATCGGCGTCATCGCCCGCAGCCTGCTGCGCCAGCCGGACGTGCGCTACGTGCTGGTGTACGACACCGATGGCGACATCATCCACGACGGCTCCGGCGACATTCCCACCTTCGGCCAGGCGATGCGCGACCCGCTGGCCTACGAAGCCGTGTCGGCCAACGGCGTGCACGCGCAGTGGACCGAGCGCGTGCTCGACGTGTCCAGCCCGGTCAGGGTCGGCGACCAGCGCCTGGGCGGCGTGCGCATCGGCTACTCGCTCGACGCCGTGCGCGCCGACGAAACCGCGGCCTCGAACGCGCTGGGCGAGAGCCTGGGTTCGATCGGCACGCGCCACCTGTGGTGGGTGGTGGTTGCGATGCTCGGCCTGGTCGCCCTCGGCGCCATGGTCAGCTACGCGTTGCAGCGCGCCCTGGTGCGGCCCATCCGCGAGCTGGCCGATGTCGCGCGCGAGATCGAGGCCGGCAACTTCTCCGCCACCGTCGCGCCGAGCGCGCGCAACGACGAACTGGGCGACCTGATGCGCGCGTTCGGGCGCATGAGCGACAGCATCGCCCGCCATGACCGCGACATCCGGCGCATGGCCTACACCGACGCGCTCACGGGCTTGGCCAACCGCCTGGCGTTCCGCGAGAGCCTGGACCAGCGCCTGATGCAGTTGCGCGGCCAGGGCCGTTCGCTGGCGCTGCTGTTCGCCGACATCGACGATTTCAAGCGCGTCAACGACACCCTGGGCCACGACGCAGGCGACGAAGCGCTGGTGCAGTTCGCCAACCGCATCGCTTCGGCGGTCGAGCGCTACGGCACCGACGACACGCTGCTCGCGCGCTTCGGCGGCGACGAGTTCGTCATCCTGTTGCAGGGCGGCCTGCTCCAGGGCGGCAGCGGCGCCGACGGCAATGTCCGCGGGCTGGCCGAAGCGCTGGCCGAGACCCTGGTGGCCGAACTTGCGCGCCCGATCGTGGTGCAGGGGCGGCAGCTGTTCCTCGGCACTTCGGTCGGCATCACCCTGTTCCCGGACGACGCCGCCGGTGCCACCGCGCTGATGAAGAACGGCGACATCGCGATGTACCAGGCCAAGGTCGCGGGCAAGAACTGCCATCGTTTCTACAGCCGCGCCATGGACCAGGCGGTGGAGCGCAGTGTGCGCATGGAGCAGGACCTGCGCGGCGCCTGGGGTCGCGGCGAACTGAGCCTGGTGTACCAGCCGATCTATCGCCTGGCCGACGGCAGCCTGGTCGGCGCCGAAGCGCTGTTGCGCTGGCGCCACCCGGAGCAGGGCAACATCGCGCCATCGGTGTTCATCGACGTGGCCGAGCAGAGCGGGTTGATCGAGACCATCGGTCCGCAGGCGCTGCGCACCGCGTGCGAGGACGCCACCCGCTGGCACGCACGTTCGGCGCGCGGCGCCGGCCTGTTCGTCTCGGTGAACGTCTCGCCGCGGCAGCTGCGCAGCGGCGAGCTCCCCAACCAGGTCGCCAGCGTCCTGCGCGACACCGGCCTGCCGCCGGCGCAGCTGCACATCGAACTGACCGAAACCGCGGTGCTTGGAGACGAGATGCACGCCGGCGCCCTGCTGGCGAAGCTGCGCAGCACCGGCGTGAAAGTGTGGCTCGACGATTTCGGCACCGGCTTCTCCGGCCTCAGCCACCTGCGCAGGGTCCCGGCCGATGGCGTCAAGATCGATCGCAGCTTCATTTCCGACGTGCTGCGCGATCCCGACGACCTGGCCCTGACCACCGCGATCATCGCCATGGCCCACTCACTGGGAATCACGGTGGTCGCCGAGGGCGTGGAAAAGGAAGGCCAGTACGCGATCCTGCGCGAACGCGGCTGCGACCTGGCCCAGGGCTACTGGATCGGCCACCCGGTGCCGGCGGACGAGTTCGAGACCCTCCTGGTCTGAACTCGCTTCCCCGTTCAGCCTGGATGCCGTAGACTTCGCGCGTCCTGTGCACGGCTGATCCGTTTTCCTGGTAAGCCAGCCCCCCGGCCCTACGGCCTGGCGGCCTCTCTCCCCGCACGCCTTTCGTCGCGCAGGCACGGCCCGGAGCATCCGGTGCCGTCAAACAAGATTCGCTCGCAGCGCGGTTCAAGGAACGCTCCGGGTGAGGCCCGCATGACAAGCGGGTCCCTTACGGAGTTCCAATCATGACGTTCGAAACGCTCGGGCTTTCGCCCGCACTGCTGCGCGCGCTCGCCGAAAACGGCTTTTCCGCCCCCACCCCGATCCAGGCCCAGGCGAGTCCGCTGGCGCTGGCCGGCAACGACCTGCTGGGTGGCGCCCAGACCGGCACCGGCAAGACCGCCGCGTTCGGCCTGCCGCTGCTGCAACGGCTGTCCAAGGTCACTCCCGCCAAGGGCCCGCGCAAGCCGCGCGCGCTGGTGCTGGTGCCGACCCGCGAGCTCGCGGTCCAGGTCGCCGACAGCCTCAAGACCTACGGTCGCCACCTGCACCTCAACGTGACCACCATCTACGGTGGCGCCGGCATGGGGCCGCAGGTCGACAACCTGCGTCGCGGCGCCGACATCCTGGTCGCCACGCCGGGGCGCCTGATCGACCACATGGAGCGCGGCAGCGCCAAGCTCGACGCGGTCGAAGTGCTGGTGCTCGACGAAGCCGACCGCATGCTCGACATGGGCTTCCTGCCACCGATCAAGCGCATCCTCGCGCGGGTGCCCAAGGAGCGGCAGACGCTGCTGTTCTCGGCCACGTTCGAACCGCGGATCAAGGCGCTGGCGCTGGAGTTCATGCGCAACCCGCAGCAGGTCCAGGTCGCCGCCAACAACACCATCGCCGAGACCATCGTGCACCGCGTGCACCCGGTCGACGGCGCGCGCAAGCGCGAACTGCTGATCCAGATCCTGAGCAAGCGCCATACCGACCAGGTGCTGGTGTTCGGCAAGACCAAGCACGGCTGCAACCGCCTGGCCGAACAGCTCGAGACCGCGGGCCTGCGCGCCGTCGCCATCCACGGCAACAAGAGCCAGGCGCAGCGACAGAAGGCGCTCAACCAGTTCAAGGCCGGCAAGGCCCGCGTGCTGGTGGCCACCGACGTCGCCGCGCGCGGACTCGACATTCCCGACCTGCCGCTGGTGATCAACCACGACCTGCCGATGGTCGCCGAGGACTACATCCACCGCATCGGCCGCACCGGACGTGCGGGTGCGCAGGGCGAGGCCTTGTCGCTGGTGTCGCCGGAAGAGGGTGGCCTGCTCAACCAGATCCAGCGCATGCTCAAGGTCGACCTGAAGATGGACCTGGTCGACGGCTTCGCGCCGAGCCGGCCGATCCGCCTCGACGCGCCGATCCCGAAGAACGGCGGCGGCCAGCGCCAGGGCCAGCGCCCGGCGCGCCC
>NZ_JARUVM010000097.1 GCF_029763755.1 Luteimonas sp. 8-5 | reverse complement strand
TGCCGCCATGCGGCTTGCGCGGACCACGCGCACCGTCGGGATTGCGATGGCCGCTGGGACCGGTATCGACGCCATCGGGCACGTACCAGGTGCGGAATGCCGCCGGGTTGTCGTGTCCCTGGCCGGCGCCCGCCTTGCCGCGGCGCGCGTTCTGGCCGGGCTGGCGCGGGCCCTTGGGCTTGAACGCCTTGTTGACCTGCTTGGCCGCGGCCTCGCCGCTGACGGTGAGGCCGCCATGGGGCTTCTTGCCACCGCGCCCGCGACGGTCCTCGCGCACGTGGTCGAAGCGACGCAGCTCGCGGCCCTCGTCGGCGGTGTTGTGGCCGCCGATGTAACCCTGGGCGCGATGGCCGCCCACGTGCACGGTCGACTTGGCAGCCTTGCGCTGGCCGATCACCGGCTGCAGCGTCAATGCCGACGGCGTGCCGTCTTCCAGGCCGAGTTCCTTGCGCAGCGCTTCGACGCGATCGGCCGGCAGCTCCTGCGAATGCCCGCGCAGCAGCGGCTGCGGCAGTTCGACACTGCCGTAACGAACGCGCTTCAGGCGGCTGACCTGGCAGCCCTGCGATTCCCACAGGCGGCGCACCTCGCGGTTGCGGCCCTCCTTGAGCAGGACCCGGAACCAGTCGTGCGAGTCGGTACCGCCGATGCGTTCGATCTCGTCGAACTTCGCCGGGCCGTCATCCAGCGCCACGCCGCGGCGCAGGCGGTCGGCGATCTTGTCCGACACGCTGTCCTCGCCTTCCGGCGCGCGCACGCGGCACACGTATTCGCGGGCGATTTCATGCGAGGGATGCATCATCGCGTTGGCCAGCTCGCCGTCGGTGGTGAGCAGCAGCAGGCCGGTGGTGTTGATGTCCAGGCGGCCGATGGCGATCCAGCGCGCACCCTTGAGGGCGGGCAGGGCCTCGAAGATGGTCGGGCGGCCTTCGGGATCCTCGCGCGTGGTGACCTCGCCTTCGGGCTTGTTATACATCAGCACCCGGGCCGGTTCGCTCAGTGCGCTGGCGACGAAGGTCTTGCCGTCGATCTCGATCCGGTCGCCGCCCTTGACGCTGGAGCCCAGCTGCGCGATTTCGCCGTTGACCTTGACCATGCCGTCGGCGATGCGCTGCTCGAGCGCGCGGCGCGAACCGAGCCCGGCCTGGGCCAGGACCTTGTGCAGGCGCTCCTCGAGGCGGGTGGCGGGGGTCTCGGCCTCGGCGCGCTTGAGGGTCAGCTTGCGCGCGGGCTTGTCCTTGGTGTTGCTCATTCCGTGTCTTCTTCGTGTTCGTTGTCGTAGTCGTCGGCGCCGTCGGCAGTGGCGATGTCGCCGATGGGCATGGTGTCGCCGCTGTCGTTGGCGGCGTTGTTGCTGTCGTCCTCGAACGACAACTGCGGTTCGAGTTCGCCGAAGTCCTTGAGTTCGGACAGCGGCGGCAGGTCCTCCAGGCGCTTGAGCCCGAAGTAGTCCAGGAAGCCCTTGGTGGTGGCCAGCAGCTCCGGCTTGCCGGGAACGTCGCGATGGCCGACCACGCGGATCCATTCGCGCTCTTCCAGCGCCTTGATGATGTTGCTGTTCACCGCCACGCCGCGGACCTGTTCGATCTCGCCGCGGGTGATGGGCTGGCGGTAGGCGATCAGCGCCAGGGTCTCGAGCGTGGCGCGGGTGTACTTCGTCTGGCGTTCCGACCACAGGCGCGCGACCCAGGGGTGGACGTCGGCCTTGACCTGGTAGCGGAAGCCCGAGGCCAGTTCGACCAGCTCGACGCCGCGGTCGGCGCAGGCCTCGCGCAGCGCGTCGAGTGACTGCTCGATGCTGCCGTCGGGCGCCGGCTCGTCCAGAGGGAACAGGGCGCGCAATTGCTGCAGCGACAGCGGCTGGCTGGCGGCGAGCAGGGCCGCCTCGACGATGCGGGCGACCATCCGGGTATCGAGCTTGCTGTTGTCTGGCTGGGCTTGGTCGTCCATAGATCAGTCGTTTTCGTCGAATTCGCTGGTGAGTTCGGGCGGGTTGCCGTCGCCGTCGCCGGAACCGGCCGCCAGCGACTTGATATAGATGGGCGCCAGCGGCGCCTCCTGGACCACGTCGAGCAGCCGCTCCTTGGCCAGTTCGAGGATGCCCAGGAAGGTCACGACCACGCCCAGGCGCCCTTCGCGCGGCTCGAACAGCGACTCGAAGCGATGGAACGCGCCGTCCTGCAGCCGCGCCAGCAGTTCGCCCATGCGCTGGCGCACGCTCAGGGCGTCGCGCTTGATCGCGTGCTGGGTGTACAGCTCGGCGCGCTTGAGCACGTCGTGCAGGGCCAGCAGCATCTCGCGCAGGTCCACCGGCGGCGGCAGCTTCACCGAGGCCCGGTCCGGCACGAAGGCGCCGGCCGGGGTGGTGTCCCGGTCCTGCCGGGGCAGGGCGTCCAGGTCCTCGGCGGCCTGCTTGAAGCGCTCGTATTCCTGCAGCCTGCGCACCAGCTCGGCGCGCGGGTCGCCTTCCTCGTCCTCGGCCAGTTCCGACCGCGGCAGCAGCATCCGCGACTTGATCTCGGCCAGGATCGCGGCCATCACCAGGTACTCGGCGGCCAGCTCGAAGCGCATCTCGTGCATGGCCTGGATGTAGTCGACGTACTGGCGGGTGATCTCCGCCACCGGGATGTCGAGGATGTCCAGGTTCTGCCGCCGGATCAGGTACAGCAGCAGGTCCAGCGGCCCTTCGAAGGCGTCGAGGATGACCTCGAGCGCATCCGGCGGGATGTACAGGTCCTGCGGGATCTGCAGCACCGGCTGGCCAAGCACCATCGCCAGCGGCATTTCCTGCTGCTGGGGGCGGGTGTTTCCGTCGTGTACGGCGGTCGCTTCCGCGACTGTGCCGGTGGGGCTTTCGGATGTCATCGATGAACCATCGACCCGTGGAGCGGTACCCGGGACGCCATGCGCCACACGCCGCGCACTCAGGCGGCGGGATCAGCGGATAAGGTCGTCGGCGAAGGAGCGAATCGGCCGTGGCACGGCGCTGCCCCGAACTATGGCAGACAGGTTACGGGCTGCGCGGGGGCCTGTCCAGCGTCCGGATGAACGGCGGGTCGCGGCCGGGCGGCGGCTACAATCCCGGGTCTCCGCAGGCAGGGACACCGCAACGATGTGGTACGCGATCGAAGGGCATGACGGCAGCGACGTGCTGGGCAAGCGGCTGCAGGCGCGCGCCGCCCACCTGGCCAGGCTGCACGCCCTGCGTGATGCCGGACGGTTGCTGCTGGCCGGCCCGTGCCCGGCCATCGATGCCGAGGATCCGGGCCCGGCGGGCTTCTCGGGGAGCATCGTGATCGCCGAGTTCGAGTCGCTGGAGGCGGCCCGCGACTGGGCCGCGGCCGATCCCTATGTCGATGCCGGCGTCTATGCGCGGGTCGACGTGCGGCCCTTCCGGCCGGTGCTGCCGTGAGCGTGCCCGACAACAGCGAGCGCATCGTGCGCATGCGTGCCCTGCTCGAACAGGCGTTCGCGCCGGAGCGCCTGGAGATCCGGGACGACAGCCATCGCCATGCCGGCCACGCCGGCGCGCGCGACGGCCACGGCCACTTCACCCTGGAGATCCGCAGTGCCGCATTTGCGGGCATGGCGCCGCTTGCCAGGCATCGTGCGGTGTATGCCGCGTTGGGCGCGATGATGCAGGACGATATCCACGCATTGGCTATTCGTGCGAGCGCGCCAAACGAATAAATTATGATTCGCGCAACATGATGTTGCGGCGCAACAAATCGCCTTTCCACCGCATTCGGGCAAACCCGCAACGCGAAAGGATTTTCACTGCGGACACCCGTGTTCGCCCGGGGTTCATGTAACCGTTTGCGTTGCCGTCCGGCCGGGCAGGGACTAGCTTGATGGGCTTGTCCGTGGATGGAGAAGGGAATGGGAGCAGCCAGCCCCACGATCAGGGATGTCGCGAGGCTCGCGAACGTGTCGGTTGCGACGGTGTCGCGCGCGCTCAACGGCCATGACAACGTTGCCGAGGCGGTCCGCAAGCGGGTCGTGGAAATCGCCAGCTCGATCGACTACAGCCCGCACCATGCCGCGCGCAGCCTCAGCCGGGGTCGCACCCATACCGTCGGTGTGGTCCTGCCGGACCTGCCATGCGAATTCTTCGCCCGCCTGATGTGCGGCATCGATGCCGCCGCCCGGGAGCGCGGCCTGCAACTGCTGGTTTCCGGCCACCATCGCAGCGCCGACAGCCAGGCTGCCGCGGTGCGGGTGATGCGCGGCCGGGTCGACGGCCTGCTGGCGATTTCGCCGTACGGCGGCCTCGAGGTCGCCGCGGCCAACCTGCCGCGCTCGCTGCCGGTGCTGCTGCTCGACAGCGACCCGGCCGCCGACGGCGTGTCCATCCTGGGCGTGGACAACCATGCCGGCGCGATGGCGATGATGCGCCACCTGGTCGACCAGGGTTATCGCGACATCGCATTCATTTCCGGGCGGCTGCCGCACTTCAACGCCACCGAGCGCCTGCGCGGCTACATGGACGCGATGGCGCAGCTGCTGCCGGGTGTTCCCGCGCGCGTGGTGCAGGGCGATTTCGACGTACAGTCGGGCTCGCGCGCCGGCGAGGAACTGCTCGCCGGGCCGCGCCGGCCGGACGCGGTGTTCGCCGCCAACGACATGATGGCGCTGGGTTGCATGTTCGCGTTCCAGCGAGCGGGCCTGCGCATTCCGGACGACATCGGCCTGGCCGGCTTCAACGACATTCCGCTGGCCAGTCACACCTCGCCGCCGCTCACGAGCATGCGCATCGACCTGTCGCGACTGGGCAGTGATGCCTTCGCCATGCTGCTCGACCGCATGGAAGGCGATGGCGAGGCCCGAACGCGGATCGTGCAGCCGGAACTGGTGGTGCGCGAGTCCACCGCCAAGCCGGTCTGAGGCCGTCCAGGGACTCCAGCTTTAGGGACTCCAATAGACCTGCAATCGTGCGCCTGGCGCCTGGAAGGCCATGCGCACCGGCATCTCGATCGGGTCGCTGCCTTCGAGTGCGCGCTCGAACACGTCGCGCTTGTCCTCGCCGCGCAGCAGCAGCAGGCGCGTATGCGCCGGGGCGAGCCCGGCCGGCGTCAGGCTGATGCGCCGCTGCCACGGCCCGGCGCCCGGGCAACCGCTGGCGTCCACGGCCACGTAGGCGCTGGCGCTCTCGAAGGCGTCGCGCAGGCCGCGCATGCGCGGGAACAGCGAAGCGAAGTGCCCGTCGCTGCCCATGCCCAGCAGCACGACGCCCGCAGGCTGGCTGGCGAGCAAGTTGGCGTGGGCCACCGCGGCCTCGATGCTGCGCCCAGGCCGGGTCAGTGGTTCGAAGTGGGCGCTTGCCGCGTTCCCGCACAGCAGGTGTTCGCGAACCAGGTGCGCATTGCTGTCCGGGTCCTCGGGCAGCAGCCAGCGTTCGTCGACCAGGCCGATGTCCACGCGGTCCCATTCCAGCGGGGCCTGGGACAAGGCGCGGAACACCGCTGCGGGCGTGCTGCCGCCGGACACCAGCAGGCGTGCGCGCGGCAGTTCCTCGAGGTCGCGGCGCAAGGCGGCCGCGACCGCCACCGCGGCCGCCCACGACCATTGGTCGTCGTTGCGGAACTCGTGCAGCGTCACCTTCACCGGGCGTCCCCGGCCACGGCCGCGGCACCCAACAATCCCGGCTGCGGATGCAGGACCGCGATCGTCGGCACTGCCGTCATCGCGGCGGCATAACGACCCTTGTCCTCGAAGCGCTTGCGGAACGCCGGATCGCGCAGCACTGGAAGCAGGGGTGGCACCAGGCCCCCGCTGAGATAGATGCCGTCCCAGGCGCCGAAAGCCAGCACCAGGTCGCCGGCGATCGAGGCGAACACGTCGCGGAACGTGCCGACCGTGCGTCGGCACAGCGGATCCCCGGCCTCCGCGCCGGCGGTGACGTCCTCGGGTGCCATCGCCGCCGGCGGATCCCGCCCCTCGATGCGGGCCAGTGCGCGGTGCAGGTTGACCAGTCCCGCGCCGCTGACCAGGCGTTCGTTGGAAACACGTCCAAAATCGGCTGCAAGTTGTTGAAGGATCGCGATTTCCGTCGCCGATGCAGGCGCGAATCCGGCGTGCCCGCCCTCGGTGGCCAGCGCGGACCAGCGACCGCCGCGCCGCATCAGCAGGCCGACCCCCAAGCCGGTGCCGGCGCCGGCCACGG
>NZ_JARUVM010000096.1 GCF_029763755.1 Luteimonas sp. 8-5 | reverse complement strand
GTCCCCGCCGTCATCGGCGGCGAGCTCCGGCCCGCCGACCACGGCCACGTCGGAGCGGCCCAGCAGCGGCACGGCCCGCGCCTGGGCGACGAAATCGTTGACCAGCGTCACCGACGCCATTCCCAGGGCCTCGCGCAGGTGCCCGGCCGAGACCACCCAGCGGTGGTTGGTCATGCGCGCGGTGTCGCCATCGATGCGTGCGGCCAGGCCGACGACCGCGCGTTGCGGTGCCGCGCCGACCTCGTCCAGGTAGTGCCGCGCGGCCGCCGCGAGCGTGTCGAAGCGCTCCACCGGGTAGCTGCGCAGGGAGCCGTCGAGCAGGGTGTGGGGGGCGTCGGTACCGGCCAGGGCGAAGCGGGCGTGGGTGCCGCCGATGTCGGCAAGCAGGGCCGGCGCAGGCATTGGGCGGGGGGCAGCTGGCATTGCCTTGGACCATAGCAAACGCATCTGTCTACGGCCCGCTATACTCGTTCGCAGCGCTGGCCTTTGCGCCGGCTGTCCGCATGGTGAATCAATGGCTTGCGGGCGAAATCTTATCCGTTTTCACTTTTTGCGAGCCGGGCCGCCACCGCCCGTCATCGCCGGGGCCCGACGACCGACGCATGCGCCTGTCCACGATCAAGCTTTCAGGTTTCAAATCCTTCGTCGATCCGACCACGCTGCACCTGCCGACCAACATGACCGGCGTCGTCGGTCCCAATGGTTGCGGCAAGTCCAACATCATCGACGCGATCCGCTGGGTGATGGGCGAAAGCGCGGCCAGCCGCCTGCGCGGCGACTCGCTGACCGACGTGATCTTCTCAGGTTCCTCGGCGCGCAAGCCGGTGTCGCAGGCGACCGTCGAGCTGATCTTCGACAACTCCGACCACACCATCACCGGCGAGTACGGCGCGTTCGACGAAATCTCGGTCAAGCGCAGCGTCGGCCGCGACGGCCAGAGCAGCTACTACCTCAACGGCAGCAAGTGCCGGCGCCGCGACATCACCGACCTGTTCCTGGGAACCGGCCTCGGGCCGCGCAGCTACTCGATCATCGAGCAGGGCATGATCAGCCAGATCATCGAGGCCCGGCCCGAGGACCTGCGCGTCTACCTGGAGGAAGCCGCCGGCATCTCCAAGTACAAGGAACGCCGGCGCGAAACCGAGAACCGGATCAAACACACGCGCGAGAACCTCGAGCGCCTGACCGACCTGCGCGACGAGGTCGGCAAGCAGCTCGAGCACCTCAAGCGGCAAGCGCGCCAGGCCGAGCAGTACCAGACCATCCAGGCCGAGCGCCGGATCAAGGACGCGGAGTGGAAGGCGCTGGAGTACCGCGGGCTCGACGCCCGCCTGCAGGGCCTTCGCGAGAAACTCGACCAGGACGAGACGCGGCTGCAGCAGCTGATCGCCGAACAGCGCGAGGCCGAGCGCCGCATCGAGGACGACCGCGTGCGCCGCGAGGAAGCGGCCGAGGCGCTGAACAAGGCGCAGGCCGAGGTCTACCAGGTCGGCGCCACGCTGGCGCGGATCGAACAGCAGATCGCGCACCAGCGCGAGATGGGCGAGCGCCTGCAGCGTGCGCGCGACGAGGCACAGGCCGCGCTGGCCGAGATCGGCAGCCACATCAGCAGCGACGAGTCGCGCCTGGCGGAACTGCGCGCGGCGATCGCCGCCTCCGAACCCGAGCTTGCGCAGTTGCAGGCCCGCGACCAGGCCGCACAGGAAGCGCTGCGCGATGCCGAGACGCGGCTGGCCGATTGGCAGCAGCGCTGGGATGCGCATACCCGGGCGCAGTCGGAGTCGGCCCGTGCCGGCGACGTCGAGCGCACGCGCGTCGACTACCTCGACCGCCAGGCGCTCGAAGCCGAACGCCGCCGCGAGCAGCTCGCCGCCGAACGCGCGGGACTGGATGTCGACGCGCTTGCCGAAGCGTTCGTCGCGCTCCAGGCCCAGCACGACGAGCAGAAGGCGGCACTGGAAGGCCTGGCCGCCGAGGTCGAGACACGCAAGCAGGCCGTCACCGAGTTGCAGGACCAGCAGCGCAATGCGCAATCGGAACTGGCCGAAGTGCGCAAGCAGGCGCAGGAAAAGCGCGGTCGCCTGTCGTCGCTGGAAACGCTGCAGCACGCGGCGCTGGGCCAGGAACAGGGCGCGGCGGTCGAATGGCTTCGCCAGCGTGGCCTGGATTCGGCCGCGCGCGTGGGCGAGAAGCTCGTCGTCGAGCCGGGCTGGGAAAACGCGGTCGAGAGCGCGCTCGGACAATTGATCGAAGGCGTGCTGGTCGAGGCGCCGGAGACCCTGGTCGACGCGCTGGGCGAGTTGGGCGAAGGCCGGCTCACCCTTGTGTCGGCCGATGCCGGTGGCGTCGAACATGCGCCGACTTCGCTGGCGGCGAAGGTGCAAGGCCCGGCCGCGATCCTGCGCATCCTGGCCAAGCTGCACGCCGCCGAAACCCTGGCCGATGCGCGCGCGCTGCTGCCGCGGCTGGGCGACGGCGAGTCGGTCATCACCCGCCACGGCGAGCGCATCGGCGCCGGCTGGGTGCGGGTGCTGCGCTCGGGCGCCGCCAAGCAGGGCGCGTTGCTGCGCGAGCGCGAGATCCAGGACCTGCGCGGCGAAATCAAGGAACTGCAGCACCGCGAAGCCGAGCTCGAACGTGGCCTGGCGGCCTGGCGCGACCGCGCGCTGGTCGCCGAGCAGCACCGCGAGGACGCACAGCGCACGCTGTACCTGGCCCACCGCAGCGTCTCCGAACTCGGCGGGCAGCTGCAGGGGCAGCAGGGCCGGCTGGATTCGGCGCGCGGCCGGATCGAGAAGATCGACAACGACCTGGCGCAGCTTGCCGAGACGCTGGAGTCCAGCGCGGCACAGGCGCGCGAAGCACGCAGCCGCCTGGAGACGTCGGTGGCGAGCATGGCCTCGTTCGAGGATGCGCGCCGGGCGCTGGACAGCGAACGCGCGACCCTGAACGAGGCACGCGACAACGCCCGCGCCGCCGCGCGCGAGGCGCGCGACGCGTCGCATGCGCTTGCCCTGGGCATGGAAACGCAGCGGGCGCAGATCGCCGCGCTCGCCCAGTCGCTCGAGCGCATGGGCGGGCAGCGCGGACAGCTCGACACCCGCCTGGGTGAACTGGCCTCGCAGCTCGCGGACGGCGACTCGCCCATCACCGCATTGGAGACCGAGCGCCAGGCCGCGCTCGAGGAACGCGTGCGCACCGAGAAGGCGCTGGCGGCGGCGCGCGCGACCCTGGAAGGCATCGACAACGAACTGCGCGGCTACGAGCAGACCCGACACCAGCGCGACGAACAGGCGCTGGCGCAGCGCGAGCGCATCGGCCAGCGCAAGCTCGACCAGCAGGCGCTGGCGATCAAGGCCGAGCAGCTTTCCGGCGCGGTCGTCGAGGCCGGCTTCGTGCTCGACGATGTCGTCAACTCGCTGCCCGAAGACGCCGACGCGGCGACCTGGGAGAAGGTCGTCACCGACTTCGATGCCAAGCTGCGCCGGCTGGAGCCGGTCAACCTGGCCGCGATCCAGGAGCACGCCGAGGCGGCCACGCGCAAGGAATACCTGGATGCGCAGGACGCCGACCTGACTTCAGCGCTGGAAACCCTCGAGGACGCGATCCGCAAGATCGACCGCGAGACCCGCGGCCGCTTCAAGGACACCTTCGACCGGGTCAACGCGGGCGTGCAGGAGCTGTATCCGCGCCTGTTCGGCGGCGGCCACGCCTACCTGGAACTGACCGGCGACGACCTGCTCGATACCGGCGTGGCGATCATGGCGCGCCCGCCCGGCAAGCGCGTGTCCAACATCTCGCTGCTGTCCGGCGGCGAGAAGGCGATGACCGCGGTGGCGCTGGTGTTCGCGATCTTCCGCCTCAACCCGGCGCCGTTCTGCCTGCTCGACGAGGTGGACGCGCCGCTGGACGAGGCCAACGTCGGCCGCTTCACCGCGATGGTCAGCGAGATGAGCGAGCACGTGCAGTTCCTGTTCGTCACCCACAACAAGGCGACGATGGAGGCTGCGCAGCAGCTGTCCGGCGTTACCATGCGCGAACCCGGCGTCAGCCGCCTGGTCTCGGTCGACCTGGCCGAAGCCGCGCGCCTGGCGGGAGCGGCCTGAGGAGATAACGAATGTCCGACGCGTGGATGTTGCGGATCGCGATCATCATTGCCGGCATCGTGCTGGTTGCGGCGATCTACTTCTTCGGCCGCCCGACGCGGCCCGGGCAGGGACGGCGTATCGAAGCCGGCCGCCCGGGACAGGGCAAGGGCGGCGGCGATTCACGCCGGGTCGAACCGACCCTGGGCGAATTGCTGTCGCAGGACCCCATCGTCGGGGCACGCGCGGGGGAAGAAGCGGTACAGGCCGACCTCGAACTCGACGACACGGCCCCGGCCGATTCCGGCAGCGATGCCGGCCGCCGGGTCAGCGACGAGTTCGACAAGATCGTGACCCTGTACATCGCCGCCAAGGCCGGCGAGAAGCTGCGCGGCCCGGACATCGTGGTCGCCGCCGAAAAGACCGGCCTGGCCTATGGGCACATGAACGTGTTCCACCGCCTGGTCGAGGGTCACCCGGAACGCGGGCCGATCTTCAGCGTGGCCAACATCATGAAGCCGGGCAGCTTCGAGATGGCGACGATCCAGTCGCTGGAAACGCCGGCGATCGCGTTCTTCCTCACCTTGCCTGCACCGGTGTCGGCGCTCGATGCGTGGGAGACGATGCTGCCGACGGCACAGCGCATGGCCGAGCTGCTCGACGGCGTGCTCCTGGACGAGTCGCGCAACGCCCTGGGCCGCCAGCGCATCCAGCACCTCCGCGACGAGCTCCGCGCCTGGGACCGCCGCCAGGAGTCCCCACCCCCTCCGCGCTCCCGCTGGTAGATGCGCGTTGGCAGCTTCTTTTTGACGCGGATCTACGCGGATAAAGAAGCGGATCAACGCGGATCGAGCGAAAGAAGCTCGAAATGGGTTCAGGTCGCCTTGCGCCACTCCTGCCTCATCCGCGTTAATCGGCTCTTCTATCCGCGTTGATCCGTGTCAAAAATATCCCCCATGAGCAAGAAGGCAGCAGCAAGGGTCGCGGAGCTCCGGCAGGCGCTGGAGGATGCGAACTACCGGTATTACATCCTCGACGATCCGAATCTTGCGGACATCGAGTACGACCGGATGCTGCGCGAGCTGGCCGATCTGGAGGCGGCGCATCCGGAGTTGCGCGACCCCAACTCGCCGACGGTGCGCGTGGGCGCGGCGCCTTCAGGCAAGTTCGCCACGGTGGCGCACGACGTGCCGATGCTGTCGCTCGGCAATGCCTTCGAGGACGACGAGGTGCGCGAGTTCGTGGCGCGCATCGAGAAGGAAACGGGCGACGGCGCGCCGATGTTCTCGGTCGAGCCCAAGCTCGACGGCCTGGCGATCAGCCTGCGCTACGAGCAGGGTGCCTTCGTGCGCGGTGCCACCCGTGGCGACGGCAGCAGCGGCGAGGACGTGAGCGCGAACCTGCGTACCATCCGCAGCATCCCGCTGCGCCTGCGCGGCAAGGCGCCGGCGGTGCTCGAGGTGCGCGGCGAAGTGATCATGCCCAACGCGGACTTCGAACGCTGGAACGAAGCAGCGCGCGCGCGCGGCGAAAAGCCCATGGCCAACCCGCGCAATGGCGCGGCCGGGTCGCTGCGCCAGCTCGACCCGCGCATCACCGCGCAGCGGCCGCTGGCGTTCTATGCCTACGCGCTGGGGCAGGTGGAGGGCGCGTCGCTGCCGCCGACCCATTCGCAGACCCTTGCCTGGTTGCGCGAGCTCGGGTTCCCGGTGAGTGCCGAGGTCGGCGTGGCCCAGGGCGTGGACGGGCTGCTGGACTATTACCGCAGGATCGGCGAGCGCCGCGATGCGCTGCCGTACGACATCGACGGCGTGGTCTACAAGCTCGACCGGTACGACCAGCAGCGCGCGATGGGTTTCGTGTCGCGCGCGCCGCGCTGGGCGCTGGCGCACAAGTTTCCCGCACAGGAAGAAGCGACCACGGTCGAGTCGGTCGAGGTCAACGTGGGTCGCACCGGCGCGGTCACGCCATGGGTGCTGATGACGCCGGTGCACGTCGGCGGCGTCACCGTCACCCGCGCGACCCTGCACAACGCCGACCAGGTGGCGCGCCTGGACGTGCGCGTGGGCGATACGGTGATCGTGCGCCGCGCCGGCGACGTGATCCCCGAAGTGGTGCGCGTGGTCGAGGAAAAACGTCCGCTGGACAGGCGCGGCAAGCCCCTGCACCCGCCGTTCCAGCTCCCGGACAAGTGCCCGGACTGTGGCTCGGCGGTGGAGCGCGAAGAGGGCGAGGTAGTCGCCCGCTGCACAGGCGGCCTGTTCTGTCCCGCGCAGCGCAAGCAGTCGCTGTTCCACTTCGGCTCGCGACGGGCAATGGACATCGAGGGCCTGGGCGAGCGTTTCATCGAGGCGCTGGTCGACCTCGGCTACGTGCATACGGTCGCCGATCTGTACCGGCTGACGGTCGACGATTTCATTGCCATGAAGCAGCGCGCCGACGAGATGGCCGGCACGGTTCCGGAAACGGTCAAGGCCGGGAAGATCGCGACGCGCTGGGCCGAGAACCTGGTCGCGGCGATCGAGGTGAGCAAGGCTTCCAGCCTGGAGCGGGTGCTGTACGCGCTGGGCATCCGCGACGTCGGCGAAAGCACGGCCAAGACCCTGGCGCGCCACTTCGGTGCGCTGGATCCGCTGATGGCGGCCGACGAGGAGGCGCTGAAGCAGGTGCCCGACGTAGGCCCCGTCGTGGCCAGGCGCATCGCCCACTTCTTCGAACAGCCGCACAACCGCGAGGTCATCGCCGCGTTGCGCGCCGCCGGCGTGCACTGGAAGGAAGGCCCGCCGCGACGCGCCACCGAGGGCCCGCTGTCCGGCCAGACGGTGGTGCTCACCGGAGGCCTGGCGTCCATGTCGCGCGACGAGGCCGGCGCCCGCCTTGAGGCGCTGGGCGCCAAGGTCTCGGGCAGCGTCTCGAAGAAGACCAGCTTCGTCGTCGCCGGCGAAGCCGCCGGCAGCAAACTGGCCAAGGCCCGCGAACTCGGCCTCGACATCTGGGACGAACCCCGACTCCTCGCCTACCTGGCCGAACTGGAGCGATAACAGCTACTTCAGACGCGGATCAACGCGGATAAGAAGGCGGATCAACGCGGATCAAGCCGTAGCAGAATGGGTTCAGGTCTACCTGGACCATTCCTGCCTTATCCGCGTCAATCCGCTTTTCCATCCGCGTTGATCCGTGTCAAAAAGGAACCCGCATGTCGACAGAGTGGCAACCGACGGGAAGCATCGAGGCGCTGGAGTTGCGGGCGCGGTTGAATGCGTCGGTGCGGGGGTTCTTCGCGGAGCGCGGGGTGCTGGAGGTGGAGACGCCGGTGATGTCGCGCGGGGGCAACACCGAGCCGAACATCGCTTCGTTCACCGTGGACTTCAGCGGGCGAACCGATGGCGGGCCGCGCACGCGCTGGTTGCGCACCTCGCCGGAGTACGCGCTCAAGCGTCTGCTCGCCGCCGGCGTCGGCGACTGCTACGAACTCGGCCGGGTGTTCCGCAACGGCGAGGCCGGCGGCCGGCACAACCCCGAGTTCACGATGCTGGAGTGGTACCGTCTCGGCTGGGACCATCGGCGCCTCGCGGGCGAGACCGCGGAACTGGTGCGCATGGCGCTGGCCCTGGTCGGCCGCGACGCGACGTTCGTCCAGGTGACCTACCGCGACCTCTATCGCTCGCGGCTCGGGCTCGATCCGTTCCTGGCCACTGAAGCGGAACTGCGCAACGCGCTCGGCGACGTGGCCATCGATCCCGAAGGCCTGGTGCGCGACGACTGGCTGGACCTGCTCATGAGCCACCGGCTGCAGCCGGCGTTCGATCCGGGCGTGATGCTGGCCGTGCACGACTGGCCGGCGACGCAGTGCGCGCTGGCGCGGCTGCGCCACGGCGATGACCGTGAGGATGACGACGGCATCGTGGTGGCCGAGCGCTTCGAGCTGTACCTGGGCCCGGTCGAGCTGGCCAACGGTTACCACGAGCTGCTCGACGCCGATGAACAGCGCACGCGCTTCGGGCGCGACCTGTCGATCCGCGCCCGACGCGGCGACGTGCGGCCGCCGCTCGACGAGGCCTTCCTGGCGGCGCTCGGGCATGGCCTGCCGGCCTGCGCCGGCGTCGCGCTCGGCGTCGATCGCCTGCTGATGGCGATGCTGGGCACCGACCGGATCGCCGACGTGCTGGCCTTCGATTTCGCGCGGGGATAAGGCCACGCCCCGGTACAATCGACACATGGCCGACGACATCGACTACGCGCGCTACGACCGCATCCGCCCGATCCGCTGGACCGGGGATGCGCTGGAACTCCTGGACCAGCGCAAGCTGCCGTTCGCCACCGAATACGTGACCTGCCGCGACAGCGACGAGGTCGCGGCCGCGATCCACGCGCTGGCCGTGCGCGGCGCACCGGCGATCGGCATTGCCGCAGCGTGGGGCGCAGTGCTTGCCGCGCGCGAGGTCGACGCGACGAGCGCGGCCGAAGCGGCAGGCAAGCTGGAGCCGGCCCTGCAACGGCTGAACGCCGCGCGCCCGACCGCGGTCAACCTCGCCTGGGCGTTGGCGCGCATGCGCGCCGCACGTGCGCGGGCGGCCGGCGGCG
>NZ_JARUVM010000095.1 GCF_029763755.1 Luteimonas sp. 8-5 | reverse complement strand
GCATGCGCGCCGCACTTGCGCGGGCGGCCGGCGGCGAGTGGCGCGCCGTACTGGAGGACGAAGCGGCCGCGATCGAACGCGAGGACCTGGCCGCCAACCGCCGCATGGGCAGCCTCGGCGCCGCCCTGATCGAACCCGGCAGCGGCGTGCTCACCCATTGCAACACCGGTTCCCTGGCCACGGCCGGATTCGGCACCGCGCTGGGCGTGATCCGCGCCGGCGTGGCCCAGGGCCGCATCGGGCAGGTGTACGCCGGCGAGACCCGGCCGTGGCTGCAGGGCGCGCGCCTTACCGTGTGGGAACTGCAGCAGGACGGCATCGACGCGACCCTGATCGCGGACGCCGCCGCCTCGCACCTGATGAAGTCGGGCAGGGTGCAGTGGGTGATCGTCGGCGCCGACCGGATCTGCGCCAACGGCGACGTCGCCAACAAGATCGGTACCTACCAGCTGGCGATCGCGGCGCGCCACCACGGGGTGAAGTTCATGGTCGTGGCGCCGTCCTCCACGGTCGACATGGCCACCTCCTGCGGCGACCTGATCGAGATCGAGGAGCGCGACGCGGGCGAGCTCCATGGCCTCGGTGGCAGCCGTACCGTGGCCGAGGGCATCGCCGCCTGGAACCCCGTTTTCGACGTCACCCCGCATGGCCTGGTCGATGCCATCGTCACCGAACGCGGGGTCGTCCACGCCCCGGCGCCCGGATCCATGGCGGCCGCCTTCGGGTAGCCGCTAAGTCATTGAGTTTTCGGGGGAATCGGCCTGCAGAAAAGTCCGTGCCGTGATACAATTTCACGTCTGATTTACGACGTAGAAGAACGGACCCCAGATGGCAGAATCCGCCAAGGAAATCATCCCGGTCAACCTCGAGGACGAGATGCGCCGCAGCTACCTCGATTACGCCATGAGCGTGATCGTCGGGCGCGCGCTTCCGGACGTGCGCGACGGCCTCAAGCCCGTGCATCGCCGCGTCCTCTATGCGATGACCGAACTCGGCGCGCACGCCAACAAGCCGTATTTCAAGTCCGCCCGCATCGTCGGCGACGTCATCGGCAAGTACCACCCGCACGGCGACCAGTCGGTGTACGACACCCTGGTGCGCATGGCGCAGCCGTTCTCGCTGCGCTACATGCTGGTCGACGGGCAGGGCAACTTCGGCTCGGTCGACGGCGACTCGGCTGCGGCGATGCGCTACACCGAGGCGCGCATGTCGCGCCTCTCGCACGAGCTGATGGCGGACATCGACAAGGAAACGGTCGACTTCCAGCCCAACTACGACGAGAAGGAACAGGAGCCGACGGTGATGCCGTCGCGTTTCCCGAACCTGCTGGTCAACGGCTCGGCCGGCATCGCGGTCGGCATGGCCACGAATATCCCGCCGCACAACCTGTCGGAAGTGATCGACGCCACCATCGCCCTGATCGACGATCCGGCGATCGACGTCGAAGGCCTGATGCAGCACATCCCGGGCCCGGACTTCCCGACCGGCGGCATCATCAACGGCGTCGGCGGCATCCACCTGGCCTACCGCACCGGCCGCGGCCGCGTGCGCATGCGCGCCAAGGCCGACATCGAGGTCGCCGACAACGGCCGCGAGGCGATCGTCGTCACCGAGATCCCGTACCAGGTCAACAAGGCGCGACTGATCGAGAAGATCGCCGAGCTGGTCAAGGAAAAGAAGCTCGACGGCATCAGCGAGCTGCGCGACGAGTCCGACAAGGACGGCATGCGCATCTACATCGAGGTCAAGCGCGGCGACTCGGCCGAGGTGGTGCTCAACAACCTGTACTCGCAGACGCCGATGGAGTCGGTGTTCGGCATCAACATGGTCGCCCTGGTCGACGGCCGCCCGCAGCTGCTCGACCTCAAGCAGATGCTGGAAGCCTTCGTCCGCCACCGCCGCGAGGTGGTGACGCGCCGGACCATCTTCGAACTGCGCAAGGCCCGCGGCCGCGCGCACATCCTCGAGGGCCTGACGGTCGCGCTGGCCAACATCGACGAGATGATCGAGCTGATCAAGACCTCGGAGAACCCGCAGGTCGCGAAGGACCGGATGCTGTCGCGCCTGTGGCAGCCCGGCCTGGTCGGCAGCCTGCTGGAAGCCGCCGGCGCCCAGGCCTCGCGTCCGGAGGACCTGCCGCCCGGCGTCGGCCTGCTCGCGAACGGCTACCAGCTCACCGAGGTGCAGGCCCAGCAGATCCTGGAGATGCGCCTGCATCGCCTGACCGGCCTGGAGCAGGAGAAGCTCACCGAGGAATACCGCCAGCTGCTGGACACCATCCGCGGCCTGATCGAGATCCTCGAGGATCCGGACGTGCTGCTGGAAGTGATCCGCACCGAGCTGCGCAACCTCAGGGAAGAGTTCGGCGACGCCCGCCGCAGCGAGATCCGCGCCAGCGAGGAAGACCTCGACATCCTGGACCTGATCGCGCCGGAAGACGTGGTGGTCACGCTGTCGCACGCGGGCTATGCCAAGCGCCAGCCGGTCACCGCCTACCGCGCGCAGCGTCGCGGCGGCCGCGGCCGCAACGCGGCGGCGACCAAGGACGAGGATTTCATCGACCAGCTGTGGCTGGTCAACACCCACGACACGCTGCTGACCTTCACCAGCCACGGGCGCGTGTTCTGGCTGCCCGTGCACCAGTTGCCCGACGCCGGTCCGCATGCGCGCGGCCGTCCGATCGTCAACTGGATCGCGCTGGAGGAAGGCGAGAAGGTGCAGGCGGTGCTGCCGGTGCGCGAATACAGCGAAGACCTGTTCGTGTTCTTCGCCACGCGCAACGGCACGGTCAAGAAGACCCCGCTCACCGAGTACGCCTATCGCCTGCAGCGCGGCAAGATCGCGATCAACCTGGCCGAGGGCGACGCGCTGGTCAACGCGGAACTGTCGGACGGCCACTGCGACATCATGCTGTTCGCCAGCAACGGCAAGGCCGTGCGCTTCGCCGGCGAGACCGTGCGTCCGATGGGCCGCACCGCCACCGGCGTGCGCGGCATGAAGCTGGCCGAGGGCGAAGAGGTGCGCAGCCTGATCGTGATCTCCGGCGACGGCGACATCCTCACCGCCAGCGAGAACGGCTACGGCAAGCGCACCCCGGTGGCGGAATATCCGCGTAAGGGCCGCGGTACGCAGGGCGTGATCGCGCTGCAGACCACCGCCCGCAACGGCAAGCTGGTCGGTGCGATCCAGCTGTCGGACCGCCACGAGGTGCTGCTGATTTCCGATGGCGGCACGCTGGTGCGCACGCGCGCCTCGGAAATCGCCCAGGTCGGCCGCAACACCCAGGGCGTGACCCTGATCCGGCTGGGCGAAGGCGAGAGCCTGCAGGCGATCGAACGCGTCGACGCCTCGCTGGACGAGGAGAGTGAAGGCGCGACGGTCGCGACGGAGCCGCCTTCGGCAGGCGACGCGCCCAGCGCGCCGTAACTCAGAGCAGCGAAAGCACGTGTTCGGCCGAGGACACCCGGAACTCGCCGGGTGCCTCGACCAGCACCTGCCTGGCCACGCCGTCCTCGGCGTAGATCGCGTAGCGCTTGGAGCGGGTGCCCATGCCGTAGGCGCTGGCGTCCATCTCCAGGCCCAGGGCGCGGGTGAAGTCGCCGTTGCCGTCGGCGAGCATCATCAGGCCGTCCGGCACGTGCTGGCTTTCGCCCCATGCGTGCATCACGAAGGGGTCGTTGACCGCCACGCAGGCGACGTCGATGCCGCGTTTGCGGAACTCGTCGAAATTGGCGATGAAGCCGGGCAGGTGGCGTTCCGAGCACGTGGGCGTGAAAGCACCGGGGACGGCGAAGATGACGACCTTGCCGTTGTCGAAGAGGTCGCGCGTGTCGAGGGTCTCGACGCCTTCGCCGATCCGCTGCAGGGTGGTTTCGGGAAGGTGCTCGCCGGGCTTGATGGTCATGTGGGGCTCCGTGGTGTCACGCTGTCTTGGACGCAGTCTAGGATAATGGACGTCCCGATGACGGCCAGGCAACGGTAAGCCATGCAGTTCAAGGACTACTACGACATCCTCGGGGTCGAGCCCAGCGCGGGCGAGGCCGAGATCAAGACCGCCTATCGCCGCCTGGCGCGCAAGTACCACCCGGACGTGAGCAAGGAGGCCGACGCCGAGGAGCGTTTCAAGGCCGTCAACGAGGCCTATGAGGCGCTGCGCGATCCGGACCGGCGCAAGGCCTACGACCAGCTGCGCACGCGCGGTTACCGTCCCGGCGACGAGGTCCAGCCGCCGCCGGGCGGCTTCGGCCACGCACCGGGGCAGGGCGGCTTCGATTACGACGAGATCTTCGCCGGCGGTGGCGCCGGCGGCGGCTTCAGCGACTTCTTCGAGGAACTGTTCGGGCGCCGCCGTGCCGGTGCCGGGCCGGGC
>NZ_JARUVM010000094.1 GCF_029763755.1 Luteimonas sp. 8-5 | reverse complement strand
ACCACCCGCCCGCGAGCCCCAGCGCCGCCGCCGCCGGTGCGACGAACAATGCGCTGGCGGTGACGCCGAGCGCCGCCACCATCGCCGCGAACAACAGCAGCCAGCGCCGGATGCCGCCGTGGCGCACATGGTCCATCGCCGCGGCGGCGACCACCGGTACCAGGCAGCTGGCCAGCATCGCCTTGCCGTGGAACAGGCGCACGAACGAGAAGTTGCCGTAAGCATGATGCTGTTCGCCCAGAGCGAGCACGCACAACAGCAGGATCGGCAACACAATCGGCCAGCGCGAGGGAACGATGCGTCGCAGGAGATGGATCCAGGCCAGCACGCATGCGATCGCGAACAGCACGGGCAGGACCACGTGCGCGACCAGCACGTGATCGATACCGGTCAGGCGCGCGACAACGGCGACCAGGACGCCGGTATTGCTGAGCCGGTAGAACGGCAGCATGATCGGTGCGTCCTGCAGGCGATACATGGTGTCGTGCAGCAGCACCGGCTGCTCGGGAAAGCGCAGCAGCGTCGCCGGAATGCTCAGGTAGAAGGCGTCGTCCGCCGACGGGCGGCTGGCGAACAGCACGACGCAGACCGCAACGAGGACGACCGCCGGCACGATCCATGCGGGTGCGAGCCACGCGGCGGTGAAACGCGAACGGGATTCCGGCAGTGCCAACTCCCCGCCGCGCAGCAGCCAGACCCATGCCAGGCCGGTCCCCAGCAGCGCGCCCCACCAGAACACCAGGTAGGGCATCCCGGCCGTGGACAGGGCGACCCAGAGGGTTGCCGTTGCGAGCACCGCCAAGGCCGGTGTGCGCCGGTGGATCGCTTGCGTGGCCGATGCAGGGAGGGCGGGAGCCTCGCGTTCGCGCAACCGGAACCATCCCGCCGTGGCTGCGGCGGCCAGGAGGACCACGACCGGCAGGCCTGTAAGCAGCAGCGTAAAACTGCCCCGGATCGCCACCACCAGGTGCACGTAAATCGTCCAGATGGCATAGGGCAGGACGAGGGCAGGCACGAACCGGTCCCACGACGCCCCGTCCATTCCCAATCGCATGCGTCCCCCATCGAGGTCGACCGCCCTGCGTAGGTGCGCAAAACATCCGTCGCGGTTGCGCTGTTCAGGCCCCTCCCTTACAATCACCGGCTTGCTGCGGGGTGGAGCAGTCTGGCAGCTCGTCGGGCTCATAACCCGAAGGTCGCAGGTTCAAATCCTGCCCCCGCTACCATGTTCAAGCAGCAACGCGAAGCGGCGGTCCCGGCAACGGGGTCGCCGTTTTTGCTTGCGGAGCCGGCTCCGCCGGGCCGGTCCTGGCTGAACAGCGGGGATTTGCCCCTGCGGCCCGGTCCCGCTATCATGCGCGACCTGGCAGGATCAAGGACCTGGCTGCCCTTCGGGCGCTGGACCTGCTCCCCCTACCAGCTTCGGCTGGCGATCAAGGCTCCTCGGAGCCTTTTTCGTTTGCGAAGGTCGGGCTACGCGGTCGCTGCGGTTGGCGGCCACGCCGGAATCCAGCGTGATTGGACAAGGGGCCCGCCGGCCCCTTTTTGTTTTCCGATTCTTGAGCCGTACAGGACCGATGACCGACAAGGCACACGAGATCGCAGCACTGCTCGCCCCGACCGTAGGGTCGCTGGGGCTGGAGCTGCTTGGTGTCGAATACCTGCCGGCTCCCGGCGGCGCCGTGCTGCGTCTGTACATCGACACTCCGGAAGGCGACGAGCGCGCCGTCGGGATCGAGGATTGCGAGGCCACCAGTCGCGAAGTTTCCGCCCAGCTCGACGTCGCCGACCCGATCAGCGGCAACTACACCCTCGAGGTGTCGTCGCCGGGCGTCGACCGGCCGCTGTTCACGCTGGCCCAGTTCGGGCGTTTCGCCGGGCAGGTGGCCAAGGTCGGGCTGAAGCTGCCGATGGACGGAAGGCGCCGCCTGCAGGGCACGATCCTGCGCACGGACGGCGACATGGTGGTCTTCGACGTCGACGGCACGGAAATTGCCGTGGCCGTGGACAACATCGACAAGGCGCGGCTGGTGCCCGACTGGGTGGCACTGGGGCTGGCGCCGGCACGGGACAAGTCGGGTCGCGATGCGCGCCCCGGCAAGCAGAAGAAACATTGAACAGAGGTTTGAGATGAGCAAGGAACTGTTGCTTGTAGTCGACGCGGTCGCGGCCGAGAAGGGCGTGCCGGAGTCGGTGATCCTCGAGGCGATCGAGGCCGCGCTGGCCTCGGCGGCCAAGAAGCGCTACCCCGAGCAGGACGTGCTCACCCGCGTTGCCGTCGATCCCAAGGACGGCAGCTACGAGACGTTCCGCCGCTGGGAAGTCGTGGCCGACGACGTCGTCATGGAGTCGCCCGACCGCCAGGTGCGCCTGATGGACGCCATCGAGGACAGCCCCGACGTCGAGGTCGGCGACTACATCGAGGAACAGATCGAGAACCCGGATTTCGGCCGCATCGCCGCCCAGGCCGCCAAGCAGGTCATCGTGCAGCGCGTGCGCGAGGCCGAGCGGGCGCAGGTCGTCGACCAGTGGAAGGACCGGGTCGGCGAACTGGTGACCGGCGTGGTGAAGCGCGCCGAGCGCGGCAACATCTACGTCGACCTGGGCGGCAATGCCGAAGCCTTCATCCCGAAGGAAAAGGGCATCCCGCGCGACGTGCTGCGCGCCGGCGACCGCGTGCGCGGCTACCTGTACGACGTGCGCCACGAGATCCGCGGCCCGCAGCTGTTCATCAGCCGCGCCGCGCCGGAATTCATGATCGAGCTGTTCAAGCTCGAGGTGCCGGAAGTCGGCCAGGGCCTGGTCGAGATCAAGGCCTGCGCGCGCGATCCGGGCGACCGCGCCAAGATCGCCGTGCTCGCCTACGACAACCGCACCGATCCGATCGGCGCCTGCATCGGCATGCGCGGTTCGCGCGTGCAGGCCGTGAGCAACGAGCTCAACGGCGAGCGCGTGGACATCGTGCTGTGGTCGGACAACCCGGCGCAGTTCGTGATCAACGCGATGGCGCCGGCCGAAGTGCAGTCGATCATCGTCGATGAGGAAAAGCACTCGATGGACCTTGCGGTCGCCGAGGACAAGCTCGCCCAGGCCATCGGCCGCGGCGGCCAGAACGTGCGCCTCGCCAGCCGCCTGTCGGGCTGGCAGCTCAACGTGATGACCCAGGACCAGGTCGCGGCCAAGTCCGAGGCCGAGCAGGAAGCGGCGCGCGCGCTGTTCCAGGAGAAGCTCGAGGTCGACGACGAGATCGCCGGCATCCTCGTGTCCGAAGGCTTCAGCACGGTCGAGGAAGTCGCCTACGTCCCGGTCGGCGAACTGCTGGCGGTGGAAGGCTTCGACGAGGACATCGTCGAGGAACTGCGCTCGCGTGCCCGCGACGCCCTGCTCAACGACGCCCTGGCGGTGGAGGAGGAACTCGACGAGCACCAGCCGGCCGAAGACCTGCTGCAGCTCGAGGGCATGGACGAGGAGACCGCCTTCGCCCTTGCCGCCAACGGCATCCACAGCGCCGACGACCTCGGCGAGCTGGGCGCCGACGAAGTGCTGGAATTCGGCATCGAGGGCATGGACGAGGCGCGGGCAGCCGCGCTGATCCTGGCGGCCCGCGCCGAAGAGATCGCCCGTCTGGAGCGCGAGGGCTGACCGCACGGGATACTGGGTAGAATCGCACTCTCCAACAGCCAGGCGGCCCACCGCCGGGCGCAAGGAATCGAAATCCGAATGTCGCAACAAACCACGATCCGCAAGCTGGCCGAACTGGTGAATACCCCGGTCGACAAACTGCTCGAGCAGCTGGCAGAGGCCGGCATGCGCTTCGACGGTCCCGACCAGGTCGTTACCAGCATCGAGAAGGTCAAGCTGCTCGGCTTCCTCAAGCGCGCGCACGGCAAGGCCGGCAAGGCCGCCGAAGACATCGCCGTGCCCAAGAAGATCACGCTCAGCCGCAGCCGCAAGCAGGAAATCACGGTCGGCGGCGGCAAGAACCGCAGCACGGTCGACGTGGTGGTGCGCAAGAAGGTCACCCTGGTCAAGCCGACCGAAGGTGCCGCCGAGCCGGTGGCCGCTCCGTCGGCGCAGCCGGACGACGAGCGCGCGGAGATCCTGCGCAAGCTCGAGGAGTCGCGCCAGCGCAATCTGTCCGAGCAGCAGCGCCTGGCCGAAGCCGACCAGCGCCGCGCCGAGGAAGCCGCCGCGCGCAAGCGCGCCGAGGAAGAGGCCGCC
>NZ_JARUVM010000093.1 GCF_029763755.1 Luteimonas sp. 8-5 | reverse complement strand
GTCGCGCCAGCGCAATCTGTCCGAGCAGCAGCGCCTGGCCGAAGCCGACCAGCGCCGCGCCGAGGAAGCCGCCGCGCGCAAGCGCGCCGAGGAAGAGGCCGCCCGCGCCGAAGCCGAGCGTGCCGCCGCAGCCCTGGCGGTGCCCGAGGAAGACCTGGCCCGCAAGGGCCACGGCCATGGCCACCCAAAGCCGGCACCCGCGCGCGCCGACGACAAGACCGGCCACAAGCACAAGACCCGCGGTTCGCATGCGATGGTCGCCGGCGTCGAGGACGACGATCGCACCAGCCGGTTCGCCGGCCAGATGCACCTGAGCGCCGCCGACCGCGCGCGCCGCAGCAGCGGCCGCGGCGGCAAGGCCAGGCCGACCCGTCGCCATGCCGAGCAGGCCCGTTCGGGCAGCGGCTTCACCCGTCCCACCGCGCCGATCGTGCGCGAAGTGGCGATCGGCGACGCGATCACCGTGGCCGACCTGGCGCAGAAGCTGGCGCTGAAGGGCGGCGACGTGGTCAAGGCGCTGTTCAAGATGGGCGTGATGGCCACCATCACCCAGACCATCGACCACGACACCGCGGTGCTGGTGGTCGAGGAACTCGGCCACACCGCCGTGCACGCCGACGCCAACGACGCCGAGAGCGAGCTGCTGGCGCAGGTCGGGGACGTGCAGGGCGAGAAGCTGCAGCGCCCGCCGGTGGTCACCATCATGGGCCACGTCGACCACGGCAAGACCTCGCTGCTCGACTACATCCGCCGCACCAAGGTCGCCTCCGGCGAAGCCGGCGGCATCACCCAGCACATCGGCGCCTACCATGTCGAAACCGACAAGGGCGTCATCAGCTTCCTGGACACCCCGGGCCATGCGGCGTTCTCGCAGATGCGTGCGCGCGGCGCCAAGCTCACCGACATCGTGGTGCTGGTGGTGGCCGCCGACGACGGCGTCATGCCGCAGACGATCGAAGCGGTGCAGCACGCCAAGGCGGCGGGCGTCCCGCTGATCGTGGCGATCAACAAGATCGACAAGTCCGACGCCGACCCGTCGCGGGTCAAGAACGAACTGCTCGCGCAGGACGTAGTGTCGGAAGACTTCGGCGGCGACACGCAGATGGTCGAACTGTCTGCCAAGACCGGCCAGGGCGTCGACAACCTGCTGGACGCGATCAGCCTGCAGGCCGAGGTGCTCGAGCTCAAGGCCGTGCATGAAGGCCGCGCCTCCGGCGTGGTCATCGAGTCCTCGCTGGACAAGGGCCGCGGCCCCGTCGCGACCGTGCTGGTGCAGCAGGGCACGCTGTCCAAGGGCGACTTCCTGGTGTGCGGCGTGCAGTACGGCCGCGTGCGCGCGCTGTTCGACGAGAACGGCCAGCAGGTGCCCGGCGCGGGTCCGTCGATCCCGGTGCAGGTGCTCGGCCTGTCGGGCGTGCCGGACGCGGGCGACGACTTCGTCGTGGTCGCCGACGAGCGGCTGGCCAAGGACGTGGCCCAGCAGCGCGACGCCAAGCGCCGCGAGACCAGGCTGGTCGGCCAGGCGGGCAACCGCATGGAAGACATCATGGCGCAGATGGGCGAGGGCGCAGGCCAGCTCAGCCTGCCGCTGATCGTCAAGGCCGACGTGCAGGGTTCGGTGCAGGCGCTGCGCGAGGCGCTGACCGGACTGTCCAACGACCAGATCCGGATCAACGTGATCGGCTCGGGCGTGGGCGGCATCACCGAGTCCGACGCGCAGCTGGCGGCGACCTCCAAGGCCACCATCATCGGCTTCAACGTGCGTGCCGACGCCTCGGCGCGCAAGCTGATCGAGACCACCGGCGTCGACCTGCGCTACTTCTCGATCATCTACGACGTGATCGACCAGGTGAAGCAGGTGGCTTCGGGCATCCTGGGCAAGGAAATCCGCGAGGAGATCATCGGTATCGCCGAGGTCCGCGACGTGTTCCGCAGCTCCAAGTTCGGCGCCGTCGCCGGCTGCATGGTCGTCGAGGGCGTGGTCAAGCGCAGCAAGCCGATCCGCGTGCTGCGCGACAGCGTCGTGGTGTTCGAGGGCGAGCTGGAATCGCTGCGCCGGTTCAAGGAGAACGTCGACGAGGTCCGCGCCAACACCGAGTGCGGTATCGGCGTGAAGGCCTACAACGACGTCAAGCCGGGCGACCAGATCGAGTGCTTCGAGCGCATCGAGGTCCAGCGCACGCTGTAAGCCATGGCGACCAAGGCATTCAAGCGCACCGACCGCGTCTCCGCCCAGCTCCGGCGCGAGCTGGGCACCCTGGTGCACGCGGCCGCGCGCGAGCACGGGCTGCCCTCGACCAGCGTCTCCGACGTCGAGGTCAGCCGCGACCTGGCGCATGCCAAGGTGTTCGTGACCGTGCTCCAGCCCGAGCGCGCGCAGGAGGCGATGAAGGCACTCAAGGCGCTGGCCCCCGAGCTGCGCTACCAGTTGGCGCGAGCGGTGAAGATGCGCCACGTCCCCGAGTTGCACTTCCATTACGACGAGTCGCTCGATCGCGGCGAGCGCATCGACATCCTGCTCAGGGACGCGTGAGCCAGAAGCCGCGCACGGTCTTCCGCAAGCTCGACGGCATCCTGCTGCTCGACAAGCCGCAGGGCCTGAGTTCCAACCAGGCCCTGCAACGCGCGCGGCACCTGTTCCGTGCCGCCAAGGCCGGCCATACCGGCAGCCTGGATCCCCTCGCCACCGGCCTGCTGCCGGTGTGCTTCGGCGAAGCCACCAAGATCGCCGGAGGCCTGCTCGGGGCGCGCAAGGCCTACGACACCGTGGCCCGCCTGGGCGCGGTGACCGACACCGACGACGCCGAGGGACAGCTGCTGCGCGAGCGGCCCGTCCCCGAACTCACCATCGACCGCATCGACGCCGCGCTGCGCCAGCTCACCGGCCGCATCCGCCAGCGCCCGCCCATCTATTCGGCGCTCAAGCGCGGTGGCGAGCCGCTGTACGCCAAGGCGCGCCGGGGCGAGGCGGTCGAGGTGGAGGAGCGCGAGGTCGACGTGCACCTGTTCGAATTGCAGTCCGCCGCCGACCTGCTCGACGACCTGCGCGGCGGCGATGCACCCCCGCAACTGCGCCTGCACGTGGAATGCGGCTCGGGCACCTATGTCCGCAGCCTGGTCCGCGACCTGGGCGAGCTGCTGGGCTGCGGCGCCCACGTGGCCGAGCTGCGGCGCCTGTGGGTGGATCCGTTCCGCGATCCGCGGATGTGGACCCTGGAGGCGCTGCAGGAGCTGGCGGCCCGCGGCGAGCGTGGCCTGGACGCCTGCCTGCTGCCGATCGAGACCGGAATGGCGTCGTGGCCGGAGGTGCGGGTCAGCGACGAGCAGGTCCGGCGGCTGGGGCAGGGGCAGGCGGTTGCGGGCTTCCGGCCGCCGCCCGGACCGGCCGGCAGCGTGGCGATCCTGGATGGCTGGGGCAAGGCGCTGGGCCTGGGCCAGGTGGGTGAAGACGGCTGCCTGCGCCCGCAGCGCCTGTTCTCCTGGGCCTGCGAACAACCTAACGCCTTGTCCGGAAAGGCCTGACCGGGCTACAATTCCGAGGCTTTACCACACACCCGCGAACAGCGGGCCCAGCACGCGGCGGGCCTGGCGGTGCATCCATGGCGACTGGCATGGCTGTTCCTGCCGACCACGCATCTACCAGAGGCAACATCCATGTCGATCGACAGCAGCTCCATCATCGAAGAACACAAGCGCGGCGCCAACGATACCGGTTCCCCGGAAGTCCAGGTCGCCCTGCTCACCGCCCGCATCACCCAGCTCACCGAGCACTTCAAGACCCACAAGCAGGACCACCACAGCCGTCGCGGCCTGCTCATGATGGTCAACCGCCGCCGCAGCCTGCTCGACTACCTGCATCGCAAGGATGCCGAGCGGTACAAGGCGCTGATCCAGAAACTGGGCCTGCGTCGCTGAGCGATACCACGACCGCGGCGCAGCGATGCGCCGCGGTTTTGTTTTGATGAATTGACAGTACCAAGCATCCAAGGAATTCCAACGTGGCGAAAATCACCAAGACCTTCCAGTACGGCAACCATGAAGTCACGCTGGAGACCGGCGAGATCGCGCGCCAGGCAGGAGGCGCGGTCATGGTCAAGTGCGACGGCACCGTACTGCTGGTCACCGCGGTCGCGGCCAAGTCGCAGCGCGAGGGGCAGGACTTCTTCCCCCTCACCGTCGACTACCAAGAAAAGTTCTACGCCGGCGGCCGCATCCCGGGTGGTTTCTTCAAGCGCGAAGGTCGCGCCACTGAAAAGGAAACCCTGATCTCGCGCCTGATCGACCGTCCGATCCGCCCGCTGTTCCCCGAGGACTACAAGAACGAAGTCCAGATCATCGCCACCGTGATGTCGATGAACCCGGAGATCGACGGCGACGTTCTCGCCCTGATCGGCGCCTCGGCCGCGCTGTCGCTGGCCGGCACCCCGTTCATGGGCCCGATCGGCGCCGCCAAGGTCGGCTACAAGGACGGCCAGTACCTGCTCAACCCGACGGTCAGCGAGCTCAAGGAGTCGAAGCTCGAGCTGGTCGTGGCCGGCACCTCCAACGCCGTGCTGATGGTGGAATCCGAAGCCGACCAGCTGTCCGAGGACGTGATGCTGGGCGCCGTGATGTTCGGCCACCGCGAGATGCAGAAGGCGATCCTGGCCATCAACGACCTGGTCACCGAAGCCGGTACCAAGCCCAGCACCTGGCAGGCGCCGGAGAAGAACGCCGCCATGATCGCCGCGCTGAAGGAAGCCGTGGGCGACAAGCTCGGCCAGGCTTTCCAGATCCGCGACAAGCTGCAGCGCCGCGACGCGATCGCCGCGCTGAAGAAGGACGTAATGCAGTCGCTTGCCGGCCGCGCCGAGGAAGGCGGCTGGTCCGCTGGCGAGATGTCCAAGGAATTCGGCGAACTCGAATACCAGACCATGCGCAACGCGGTGCTCGACACCAAGGTGCGCATCGACGGCCGCGCGCTCGACACCGTGCGCCCGATCACCTCGCGCGTCGGCGTGCTGCCGCGCGTGCACGGCTCCTCGCTGTTCACCCGCGGCGAGACCCAGGCGATCGTCACCGTCACCCTGGGCACCGCCCGCGACGGCCAGATCATCGATTCGGTCGCCGGCGAGTACAAGGAACACTTCCTGTTCCACTACAACTTCCCGCCGTACTCGGTCGGTGAAGCTGGCCGCATGATGGGCCCGAAGCGCCGCGAGATCGGCCATGGCCGCCTGGCCAAGCGCGGCGTGCTCGCCGTGATGCCGACGATGGAGGAGTTCCCGTACACCATCCGCGTGGTGTCGGAGATCACCGAGTCGAACGGCTCGTCCTCGATGGCCTCGGTCTGCGGCAGCTCGCTGGCGCTGATGGACGCGGGCGTCCCGGTCAAGGCGCCGGTCGCCGGCATCGCCATGGGCCTGGTCAAGGAAGGCGACAAGCACGTCGTGCTCAGCGACATCCTCGGCGACGAGGACCACCTGGGCGACATGGACTTCAAGGTCGCCGGTACCGCCGACGGCATCTCCGCCCTGCAGATGGACATCAAGATCCAGGGCATCACCGAGGAAATCATGAAGACCGCGCTGGCCCAGGCCAAGGCCGGCCGCCTGCACATCCTCGGCGAGATGTCCAACGCGCTGACCACGCCGCGCCCGGAACTGTCCGACTTCGCGCCGCGCCTGATCACCATCAAGATCCACCCCGACAAGATCCGCGAAGTGATCGGCAAGGGCGGCTCGGTGATCCAGGCGATCACCAAGGAAACCGGCACCCAGATCGACATCCAGGACGACGGCACGATCACCATCGCCTCGGTGAACGCCGCCGCCGGCCAGGCCGCCAAGTCGCGCATCGAGCAGATCACCTCGGACGTCGAGCCGGGCCGGATCTACGAGGGCAAGGTCGCCAAGCTGATGGACTTCGGTGCGTTCGTCACCATCTCCCCCGGCAAGGACGGCCTGGTGCACGTCTCGCAGATCTCCAACGAGCGCGTTGAGAAAGTCAGCGACGTGCTCAAGGAAGGCGACATCGTCAAGGTCAAGGTGCTGGAAGTCGACAAGCAGGGCCGCATCCGCCTGTCGATGAAGGCCGTGGCCGAAGGCGAGGGCGCGCCCGCCGCGTAAGCCGCGGGCAGCATCGCAAGGCTTCAACGAAAAGCGGGCTTCGGCCCGCTTTTTTCGTTGCCCTGCCTCAGCGGATGATCGTGACCGGGATCTTCGAGGTCGACAGGATCTTCATCGCCACCGAGCCCAGCAGCGCGCTGGCGGCGGCGCCGCGGCCGTTGGAACCCATCACCAGCAGGTCGGCCTTCGGCTTGTTGCAAGCCTTGATGATCTCCTCGGCCGGCAGGCCGATCACCTGCTGTTCCTTGAACGCCGCGCCGGTGCGGCGAAGCGCTGCACGCGGGCCGCGCAGGGCGTACTCGGCGTTGTCGTGGTGGTACTTGCGCACCGCTTCCTTGCCCAGCCGCGTTTCGACCCCGGGCATCAAGGGCGGGTCGACGGTCAGCAGGGTGATTCGCGGCGGGCGCGCCATCCGGGCGGCCAGCCTGCCGGCATAGCGGGCGGCATGGACGCTTGCGGGACTGCCATCGACGGCAACGACGATGCGCATGTTCGACTCCATTGCTGGGTGTTGCCGACAGCATCGGCCTTGCGCGGCGAAGGCGCAATGACCTGGATCACCCCGCCCGGTGCGGACCCTCCGGTCTGCTGCCGCGCCGGGCTGCCCAGGTTCCGAGTAGCACGCCGGCAACCCCCATGGCCGCCAGATAGTGCGCCGGCGCGAGCGGGTTGTCGCGCAGCGCCAAGGTCACCAGCACCGGCGTCACGCCACCGCAGATGGCATAGGCGACGTTGTAGGAGAACGACAGGCCGCTGAAGCGCACGGCCGCCGGGAACGAAGCCACCGCGATCGACGGCACCATCGCGGTCAGGCCCACGCCCAGGCCGACCAGGCCATACAGCGGGAAGAGCCATTCCGGGTGTGCGTCGACGCGTGTGTACAGCAGCCAGAATGCGGCAGCGCCGAGCACGCTCCAGATCGCGAGCATGCGCCCTTCGCCGTAGCGGTCGGCGAGGGCGCCGGCCGCCAGGTTGCCGATCATTGCGCAGACGATCGCCACGCAGTTGGCGAACAGCGCGGTCTCGCGGTCCACGCCGCCGCGCTCGAGGAAGGTGGGCATCATCAGGATGGCGATGATGACGAAGGCGGTCAGCAGCCAGGTCAGCAGCATCGACAGCGCCACCGATGGCAGGTGCCCACGCAGCACCGTCTTCAGCGGCATCGTCGCGGCCAGTTCGCGGCGCTCGGGTCTCGTGCAGGCGCCGGCGCACGTACAGGGCGCCGAACCCGAACACGCCGCCGACGAGGAACGGCAGGCGCCAGCCCCAGTCCAGCAGCTGCGCTTCGGTGAGGGCCGCACCGATGCCCGCCGCCACCAGCGCGCCGACCAGGATGCCGCCCAGCAGGCCTGCGGAAAGCGCGCCGCAGGCGAAACTGCGATGCCGCGGCGAGACGTGCTCGCTGACGAATACCCAGGCACCGGGCGCCTCGCCGCCGATCGCCGCGCCCTGCATCACCCGCAGCAACAGCAGCAGCACCGGCGCGAGCACGCCGATGCTGGCGTAGGTCGGCAGCAGGCCCATCAGCAGCGTCGGCACCGCCATCATGAAGATGCTGAGCATGAACATTCGCTTGCGCCCGCGCAGGTCGCCGAAATGCGCCAGCACGATCCCGCCCAGCGGCCGTGCCAGGTAGCCCGCCGCGAAGATGCCGAAGGTCTGCACCAGGCGCATCCACTCGGGCATGTCGGGCGGGAAGAACAGCGCGCCCATGGTGGTGGCGAAGAACACGAAGATCACGAAGTCGTAGAACTCCAGCGCGCCGCCGAGGGCGGCCAGTGCCAGGGTTCGCAGTTGGGTTCGGGTCAGGCTCACGGGATCCACTCGAGGTCGATGAGACGTTGTCCGGGGTCGGCGCGCTGCAGGCGCACGCGCACGACGTCGCCGAGGGGCAGGGCGGTCGTGCCGGAAACCGGGGCTTCGATCGCCAGCGCATGCAGCATGGCCACGCCGCGCGCCGGGTCGCGATCGTCGACCTCGACGATGCTCGCGTCGAACAGCTCGCCCACGTGCGGGGCCAATACCAGGGTTTCGGCCAGGTCGATCACCGCGCGCTCGTAGCGGCCGGAGCGCTGGCTCGATGCCGCCATGGTGCGCGGCAACCCGGGAAGCGCATCGAGCACCCATTGCGGAACCGGCGTGCCGGCGCACAGCGCCACGCACAGTTCGCCGGTATAGCGGTCGACCAGGCGCCGCAACGGCGCAGTCACGTGGGTGTAGGTCGAGGCCAGTGCCGAATGCATGGGGTGCGCAGGCGGGTCGCCTTCGAAGGCGACGTAGCCCGCGCCGCGCAGGACGCTGGTGCACGACACCAGCATCGCCACGTGGCGCGGGTTGGCCGGGTCCAGCGAGCGGATGAAGTCGGGATAGTTGCGCGATGCCGGCCAGTCGATGCCGAGCGCGCGGGCGCTGCGGCGCAGGCGGCCGATCGCGCGCGGCGGCGGTTCCGGCAACGTGCGCAGCAGGCCGACGCCGTGTTCGAGCATCAGGTGTGCTGCGGCCATGCCGGTGAGCAGGGAGATCTGTTCGTTCCAGTCCTCGATCGGGCAGCGTGCGCGGAACTCCAGGCGCCAGTTGCTGCCTTCGCCGCGGATCTCCTGGTCGGGCAGCGGCAGGCTGACGCCGCCGCGGCGCACTTCGCGTTGCATCCGCAGTTCACCGATCTCGCGCAGCACCTCGAACATCGGATCGGCCTGTCCGGCGTCGATCGCCTGTTGCACGCCCTCGTAATCCAGGCGCTGGCGGCTGCGCACCATGGCGCGGCGCACATCCAGTTCGGTGCCCTCGCCGGTGCGGTCGAGGCGGATGGTCCACAGCAATGCCGGGCGCAGCTGGCCGGGCAGCAGCGAGGCTGCGTCTTCCGACAATGCCGGAGGATGCAGCGGCACCTTGTCGTTGGCGCCGTAGAGCGTCTCGCCACGGCGGTTGGCTTCCAGGTCGACCGGATCGCCGGGGGTCACGAAGGCGGCGACATCGGCAATGGCGTAGTACACGACGAAGCCGTCGCCGTCGCGCGCCACGCGCAGCGCCTGGTCCAGGTCCATCGCGCCGGGCGGGTCGACGGTGACGAAGGGGATGTCGCTGCGATCCTCGTCCGGCAGCCGCGGGTTGGCGGCCGCTTGCGCTGCAGCGGACAGAACGTCGTCGGGGAACGCCTGCGGCAGATCCATCTCGCGCCTGATGCGGGCGATCCCGGGTTCGAGTGCCGGGGCGGCCGGCCGGGTGGCGCGCAGTCTTCGCGTCGTCGACATGCCCCGAGGATAACGGGGCTATGCGGTCGCGAACAATTCGGCCTGCGCCGCGAGCTCGTCGCGGTCGGCGAAGCCGCCCAGGCCCACGCCGACCAGGCGATAGCGGGTACGAGAGGGCAGGTCGACGCGCTGGCGCAGGTCGCAGGCGATGTCGGCCAGCACCTGCAGGCCATCCGGTGGCGTCGCCGGGGTCAGGCTGCGGCTGAGGATGCGGAAGTCCGAGGTCTTGAGCTTGAGCACCACGGTGCGGGCGATGCGCTCGGGATGTTGTTCGCGCTCGCGTCCGTAGCCGGCCCACGCCTTTTCGGCCATCCGCCGGATGTGCGGTTCCAGCTCGTCCAGCAGCAGGTCGCGTTCGAAGGTGTCCTCGGCCGAGATCTGCAGGGTCGGCCGCTCGCTGACGACCGGCCGCTCGTCGATGCCGAAGGAGAGCTCGTGCAGGCGCCGGCCCCAGCGGCCGAAGCGACGCTCGAGCTCCTCCACCGGGAAACCACGCAGGTCGGCAACGACCTGCAGCCCGAGCGTGGCAAGGCGCTGTTCCATGACCTTGCCCACGCCCGGCAGGCGTCCGACCGGCAGCGGCGCGAGGAAGGCTTCGACCTGGCGCGGGCGGACCACGAACAGCCCGTCGGGCTTGCGGAAGTCCGAGGCGATCTTGGCCACGAACTTGTTCGGCGCCACGCCCGCCGATGCGGTGAGCTGCGTCTCCTCGCGGATCGCCGCGCGGATCGCTTCGGCGGTGGCCGTGGCCGAGGGCAGGCCGCTGGTGTTGGCGGTGACGTCGAGATAGGCCTCGTCCAGCGACAGCGGCTCGATCAGGTCGGTATGGCGGGCGAAGATCTCGCGTACCTGGCGCGACACCGCCTTGTAGCGGGTGAAGTCCGGCGGCACGAACACCGCCTGCGGGCACAGGCGTTCGGCGCGCAATGCCGGCATCGCCGACCGCACGCCGAACTTGCGCGCCTCGTAGCTGGCCGCGCAGACCACGGAACGGTTGCCGCGCCACGCCACTACCACCGGACGCCCGCGCAGGGATGGATCGTCGCGCTGTTCGACGGACGCGTAGAACGCGTCCATGTCCACGTGGATGATCTTGCGTTGCGGCGTGTGCACGCCGCGATTCTAGCGGCTGGGCGGTCAGACGATCCCGGTGGCGTAGAACACGCCGATCACCACGAACACGGCCAGGGTCTTGACCAGGGTGATGGCGAAGATGTCCTTGTAGGCCTGGCGATGGGTCAGGCCGGTGACCGCCAGCAGGGTGATGACGGCGCCGTTGTGCGGCAGGGTGTCCATGCCGCCGGAGGCCATCGAGGCGATGCGGTGGAAGACCTCCAGCGGAATGCCTGCCGCCTGCGCGTTGGCGATGAAGGTTTCCGACATCGCCGCCAGGGCGATACCCATGCCACCGGAGGCCGAGCCGGTGATGCCGGCCAGCGCGGTGACGGTGATCGCCTCGTTGACCAGCGGGTTCGGGATCGCGGCCAGCGCGCTGGCCACCACGAGGAAGCCGGGCAGGGCGGCGATGACCGCGCCAAACCCATACTCGGACGCGGTGTTCATGCCCGCCAGCAACGCGCCGCCGATCGCGGACTTGCTGCCTTCGGTGAAGCCCGCGGTCACGGTCTTCCAGGCGAACGCCAGCACGCAGGCGATGCCGAGCAGCAGCGCGCCCTCGACCGCCCAGATCGCGGCGATCTTCTGCACTTCCTGCACCACCGGCGCCGGGTTGCCGATCACCGCGGGCACGAAGCTGTGGCTGTCGCCGTACCACTGCGGGATCCAGGTGGTCAGCAGCTTGTTGGCCACGCCGACCACGACCAGCGGCGCGATCGCGACCAGCGGATTGGCCAGCTTGCCACCCGTGAACGCGGCGGGCTCGTTGCGCAGGCTCGCTTCGTCGCCGTAGCCCTCTCCATTGCGCTGGGCCACGCGCCGGCGCCAGTCGAGGTAGGCCATGCCGGCGATCAGGATGAAGACCGCACCGATCGTGCCCAGCCACGGCGCCGCCCAGGCGTCGGTGCCGAAGAACGACGAGGGAATGATGTTCTGGATCTGCGGCGTGCCCGGCAGCGCGTCCATGGTGAAGGTGAAGGCGCCCAGCGCGATCGTGCCCGGGATCAGGCGCTTGGGGATGCCGGCTTGGCGGAACAGCTCGGCGGCGAACGGATAGACCGCGAACACCACCACGAACAGCGACACGCCGCCGTAGGTCAGCAGCGCGCACACCAGCACGATCGACAGGATCGCCCGTTGCGCGCCGACTACCTTGATGGTCGCGGCGACTATCGACTTGGAAAAGCCCGACAGCTCGATCACCTTGCCGAACACCGCGCCGAGCAGGAACACCGGGAAGTACAGCTTGAGGAAGCCGACCATCTTGTCCATGAACAGGCCGGTGAACATCGGCGCGACCAGGGACGGGTCCGTCAGCAACACCGCACCCAGCGCGGCGACCGGCGCGAACAGGATGACGCTGTGGCCGCGATAGGCCACGTACATCAGGAAGCACAGCGCGGCGAGCACGATCACGAAATCCATGCGGATGGGTCCCTCTCGCCACGACGGGCAGGAATCGAGGGCTGCAGTGTCCCGGCGCGGGGGCCGTGCGGCCCATTGTCCGAAGGTACGATGCCGCACCTTCACCCGGCCGCCTACGCTTGCCGCCATCCAACGGGAGACAAGACGGTATGAAGCGCAAGCACTTGAGCCTGGCCATCGGTTGCGTCCTGATGTTGCCTGCAGCCGCCTGGGCGCAGGATGCGGCGCCCGCGGCCGAAGCTGCCGAGGCCATCAGCCCGGCCCAGGCCGCGCAGCAGGCCGCCGAAACGAAGACGCTCGGCGCGATCGAAGTCACGGCGCGCCGCCGCACGGAATCCATCCAGGACGTGCCGGTCGCGGTCACCGCGTTCGGCGAGGAGCAGCTCAAGGACCTCCAGGCCGGCGACATCGGCGGCCTGCAGGGCGCCGTGCCCAACCTCAACATCGTCCAGGGCCGCGGTTCGGCCAACAGCGTCAACGTGTTCATCCGCGGCATCGGCCAGCCCGATGCGCTGCAGACCTTCGACCCGGGCGTCGGCATGTACGTCGACGACGTCTACTACTCGCGCATCAACGGCGCGCTGTTCTCCCTGTTCGACGTCGCCCAGGTGGAAGTGCTGCGCGGCCCGCAGGGCACGCTGTACGGCAAGAACTCCACCGGCGGCGCGATCAAGCTCACCACCAAGGATCCGTTCGACTACAGCGGCGGTTCTGTCGAACTGCTGGCCGGCGACTACGGCCGCGCCCAGGCCAGCTTCTATGTGTCGACCCGGGTCAACGATCTCGTCGCCGCCAGCGTGGCTGGTACCAGCAGCCACAACGGCGGCTACGTCACCGATCCGGTGACGGGCAAGCACTACAACGGCGACGATACCGAAGCGGTGCGCGCCAAGCTCGCGTTCCGCAACGGCGAGGACTTCAGCGCCACGCTGACCCTGGACCACACCAAACAGGACGCCGCGCTGACCCTGGGCCGGCCGACCGCCGACCTGCAGGCCAGCGACCTGGCCGGCCTGCCGCCGCCGGTGCTGCTGCCGGCACCGACCGGCGAATACGACTTCCAGACGCGTACCTCGTTCGGCCCCGACCATGGCCAGGAGATGACCCACAGCGGCGTCGCCTTCAACGTCGACTGGGCGATCAACGACGCCTGGCTGTTCAAGAGCATCACCGCCTCGCGCAAGCTGACCTCGAAGTCCTACATCGATATCGACGCTTCCGAGTACGAGCTCGGCGACGTGTACGTCGCGTTCGACCAGCGCCAGTTCAGCCAGGAACTGCAGCTGCAGTACGACAACGGCGGCAACTTCAGCGCCATCGTCGGCGCGTACTACCTCAACGAGAAGGTGCCGTCCTACCAGGAAGCCTACGCCGACGACTTCCTCCAGTTCCTGGGCTTGCACATCGACTTCCTGCGCACCATCGAGGACGACCTGCGCACCACCAGCACCGCCTTCTTCGCCAATGCGGACTGGGAGTTCGCCCCGACCTGGACCCTGTCGGCCGGCGTGCGCCATTCGCGCGACAGCAAGGACTACGACCGCACCACCAGCGCGTTCTTCGGTGCGCCGTTCCAGGCCGCCAGCGCCGATCCGCAGGCGGTGATCTCCGGCGCGCACAAGACCTGGACCGCGACCACGCCGTCGATCAGCCTGAAGAAGGCGTTCAACGACAACATGACCGGTTACGTGTCGGCCAACCGCGGCTTCAAGTCCGGCGGCTTCAACGGCCGTGCCAACGACCAGGTCGAGGCCGACAACCCCGAGTTCGCGCCCGAGTTCGTGTGGACCTACGAGGCCGGCTTCAAGATGCAGTCCGCCGACGGCCGCTTCTCGGCGAACATCGCCGCGTTCCACAGCGAGTACGAGGACTTCCAGGCGCGCGTATCGGAGACCCTGCCGGCCAACGGCATCCCGCAGTTCAAGTTCCCGGTGATCAACGCCGCGAAGATGACCGTCGACGGCATCGAGTTCGAGGGTCTGATGCGCGTGGGCGACAACACCACGCTGGCCGGCCAGTTCGGCTGGATGGACGCGCGCTACGACGAGTTCAACGACCTGCGCACCTCCGACCCGACCCGCCCGGACTACGACCCGACCCTGCACGAGCATGTCCCGTTCTCGCCCGAGTTCACCGCGCGCGTGGCCCTGCAGCACGCCTTCGACCTGGGCGACAACGGCACGGTCACGGTCGGCGGCGACGTGTCCTACCGCAGCCGCACCTGGCTGTCGGTGGACAACCGCGACAACCTCAGCCAGGGCGCCTACACCCTGGTCGGCCTCTACGGCGTGTGGGATTCGCCGCAGTACGCCTGGCAGGTGCGCGGCGGCATCCGCAACGCCACCGACGAGCTGTACATGACCGAGGGCCAGGAGTTCTCCAGCGTGGGCAACATCCAGACCGCCTACTTCGGCATGCCGCGCAACGCCTACGTGTCGGTGCGCTACAACTTCTGACGTAGACTCCCCGCATGCGCCGGGGGAGTGAGCAATGCTGAGCGTCGCCGTGGTCGTGACCGCGGCGGCGCTCTGGCTTGCGCTGCTGTTCGCCGCCGGCGTCTACGGCGAACGCCGGCCGCAGGTCCTGGCCCGGCACTGGCGCCACGTCTATGCACTGTCGCTGGCGGTGCACTGCACCTCGTGGACCTTCTACGGCACGGTCACCCAGGCCGCCCGCCACGGCTGGCCGGTGCCGCCGACCTTCGTCGGCGCGATCGTGCTGTACGCGCTGGCGGGCGTGTTCATGCTGCGCCTGGTGCAACTGGCGCGCGAGACCAACGCGACCTCGATCGCCGACCTGATCGCCACGCGCCTGGGCAAGGACGCCTGGCTGGCCGCGGTGGTCACGCTGGTCGCCGCGCTGGGGTTGATCCCGTACATCGCGCTGCAGCTCAAGGCGATGGCGATGAGCTTCGCCATGCTCACCACGCGCATCCCGGCCGCGTCGGGCGACGTGGCCGCGCTGCCCGCCTGGCAGGACAGCGCGCTGTACGTGGCCCTGGCGATGGCCGCGTTCGCCATGCTGTTCGGCACCCGCCGCGCGAGCGCCGCCGAGCACAACCGCGGCCTGGTGCTGGCGATGGCGGTGGAGTCGCTGTTCAAGCTGGCGGCGATGCTGGCGCTGGGCGCCTTCGTCTGGTTCGGCCTGCGCGGCCTCCCGGACCTCCCGGCGCAGGTGCAGGCGTTGCCGCCGCCGGCGCCCGGCGGCACCTTCATGCCGCTGGTGCTGCTGGGCGCGTTCGCGATGTTCATCCTGCCGCACCAGTTCCACATCGCCGTGGTCGAGTGCCGCGACGAGCGCGACGTGCGCACCGCGCGCTGGCAGTTCCCGCTGTACCTGCTGCTGATCGCGCTGCCGGTGCTGCCGCTGGCCAAGGCGGGCGAAGCGCTGCTCGGCGGCAGCGTGCCCTCCGACCTGTACGTGCTGGCCCTGCCGCTGTCGCAGGGGCAGCAGGGGCTGGCCCTGTTCGCTTTCCTCGGCGGCCTGAGCGCGGCCACCGGCATGGTGGTGGTGAGCACGCTCACCCTGAGCCTGATGATCGGCAACCACTGGTTCGCGCCGGGCCTGCTGCGCGGCGCGTGGTCGCGCGGCGGCGGGGCGGACCTGCGCGGACACGTGCTGGCCCTGCGCCGCTCCGGCATCGTCGTGATCATGCTGCTGGCCTGGGCTTACAGCCGCCTGCTGGCCGGCAGCGAGGCGCTGGCCGACGTCGGCGCGGTGTCGTTCTCCGCGCTGGCGACTCTCGTGCCTGCGCTCTGCTTCGCCGTGTGGCGCCCGCAGACGCCGCCGCGCGCGGCAGTGGCCGGCGTGCTGGCCGGGTTTGCGGTGTGGTGCTGGGTGCTGCTGTTGCCGCTGGCGATGGCCTTGCGCGGCGCAACGCCCGACTGGCTGCACCTCGGGCCGTTCGGCTGGGCCTGGCTCTCGCCCGAGGGCCTGTTCGGCCTGACC
>NZ_JARUVM010000092.1 GCF_029763755.1 Luteimonas sp. 8-5 | reverse complement strand
GACCACGCGCGCCGGGCGCGCGCCGGGGTGCGCCGCCAGGGCAGCGGCCCAGGCCGGGTCGGTCACTTCCCCGTCGAAGGGCCAGCCGATGTCGCGCAGTGCGGTCATTGGTGGATTCTGCCCGTTTTTCGGGCGCCGGTTATCCGATAGGCTGGCGGCCCCCACCCACGATCCGCATGGAAGCCCGTGTCCAGCCTCAAGACCCGCGAACGCCTGTCCGAAGTCCGTTACGAAATCCGCGGTGAACTCGCCCGCCGCGCCCGCGAGCTGGAAGCCGGCGGACGCAGCCTGATCAAGCTCAACATCGGCAATCCGGGCGCGTTCGGTTTCCGCGCGCCGGCGCACCTGCAGCGCGCGATCGCCGACCACATCGCCGGCACCGATCCCTATACCCACCAGCAGGGCCTGCCCGCCGCGCGCGAGGCGATCGCCGCCTTCCACCGCGCGCGCGGTACGCCGAACGCGTCGCCCGAACGCGTGTTCGTCGGCAACGGCGTCAGCGAGCTGATCGACCTGTCGCTGCGCGCGCTGCTCAATCCCGGCGACGAAGTGCTGCTGCCCTCGCCCGACTATCCGTTGTGGAGCGCGGCGACGATCCTCAATGATGGACGTCCGGTGTACTACGCGTGTCGTCCGGAACACGGTTTCCTGCCGGATCCGGATGAAATCGAATCGCTGGTGACGCCGCGCACGCGCGCGATCGTGCTGATCAATCCCAACAATCCCACCGGTGCCACCTATCCGCGCGCGTTGCTCGAACGCATCGTCGCGATCGCGGCGAAGCACGGACTGCTGCTGATGGCCGACGAGATCTACGACGGCATCCTCTACGACGGCGCTGCATTCGAACCGCTGGCGCCGCTGGCCGGCGAGCACCCCTGCCTGTCGTTCGGCGGGCTGTCGAAAGTGCACCGCGCCTGCGGCTGGCGCGTGGGCTGGGCGGTACTCAGCGGCGATCCGCTGGCCAGCGGCGACTTCCACCACGCCATGGACCTGCTCGGCGCGCTGCGCCTGTGCGCCAACGTGCCGGGGCAGTTCGCGATCGAGCAAGCGCTGCACGGCGAGGACACGATCAGCGCGCTGACCGCGCCCGGCGGCCGCCTGCACGACACGCGCACGGCGCTCATCGAGGCCTGCGCGGCGAGCGAACATCTCGAACTGGTCGCGCCACAGGGCGCGCTCTACGGTTTCCCCGCTGTCACCGGCGCCGCCGCGCGCGGTTTCGACGACCACGCCTTCGCGCTGCAGCTGCTCGAGGAAGAAGACGTGCTGATCGTCCCCGGCTCCAGCTTCAACGTGCCGTACCGCAACCACTTCCGCGTCACCCTGCTCCCCGAAGCCGACACCCTCCGCGAAGTCTTCACCCGCATCGACCGCCTCCTCACCCGCCGCGCTGCCGCGAAACCGGGTGTTGTCGCGGCTTGAAGGTCTTTTTGACGCGGATCAACGCGGATACAAGAGCGGGTAAACGCGGATAGAGCGGGGTGGAGTGGAACTTTGCGCGGGATGGCAGCCACCTTCCGTTGCTTGATCCGCGTTGATCGGCATTCTTATCCGCGTTGATCCGCGTCAGAAATAACCATCCGGAGCCATGAAACGATGAAGTACCTGGCGCTTGGGGACAGTTACACGATCGGGGAAGGGGTTCCGGAAGAGGGGCGGTGGCCGGTGGTGTTGGCGCGGGCGTTGCGGGCGGAGGGCGTGGGGCTCGGGGAGCCACGGATCATTGCGACCACGGGGTGGACGACGGACGAGTTGTCCGCCGCGATCGACGCGGCGGAGCCGCTGGGCGAGTGGGACTTCCTGTCGTTGCTGATCGGCGTCAACAACCAGTATCGCGGGCGGTCGCTGGAGAACTATCGCGCGGAGTTCGAAGCCCTGCTGTTGCGCGCGATCGGGTTTGCCGGCGGGCGCGCTGACCGCGTGCTGGTGCTGGCCATTCCTGACTGGGGAGTAACGCCGTTCGCGGCCGCCTCGGGACGCGACCTGGCGCAGATCGCGCGCGAGCTGGACGCGTTCAATGCCGATGCGGCGGATATCTGCGCCGCGCATGGCGTGGCTTTCGTCGACATCGCGCCGGTGGCGCGCGGCCGCGGGGCTGAAGCCGCCATGCTGGCCGGGGACGGACTGCACCCGTCGGCCGCGATGTACGCGCTGTGGGCGGAACAGGCCTTGCCGGTGGCCCGGCGGATGCTGGGCGGCGGCGTACAATAGCGTTCCCCACGTACCGGATCTGCCGCCATGTCGCTCGACCCTGCCCTGCGCGCCCGCATCGACGCGCTGCTCGCCGCCAACCCGGTGGTGCTGTTCATGAAGGGCGAGCCGCGTGCGCCGCAGTGCGGTTTCTCGGCCAAGGCGGTGGGCGCGCTGGCGGCGATCGGGCTGGACGACTTCGCTCACGTCGACGTGCTCTCCGACCCGGAGATCCGCGAAGGCATCAAGGTCTACGGCGACTGGCCGACGATCCCGCAACTCTACATCCGCGGCGAACTGGTCGGCGGCTGCGACATCATCGAGCAGATGGCCTCCAGCGGCGAGTTGCAGTCCGCGCTCGGCCTGCCGCCGCCGGACCGCACCCCGCCGTCGATCACCATCGCCCCCGAGGCGGCCGACATGCTGCGCAAGGCGCTGGCCGATGCCGGCGAAGGCTTCGCGCTGAAGGTCTCGGTGGATCCGCGCTACAACGCGCAGCTGCAGGCGGCGCCGCTGGATCCGGACGCGATCGCCACCGAGGCCGCGGGCCTGCGCGTGCAGTTCGACCTGGCCTCGGCGAGGCGCGCGAACGGCATGTCGATCGAGTGGGTCGACGACGCACGTGGCCGCGGCCTGGTGATCGAGAACCCGAACGCGCCGCCGAAGGTGAAACCGCTGTCGCCGGCCGAAGCCGCCGAACAGCGCGCCGCTGGCTCCGTCACCGTGGTCGACGTGCGCCCGGCCGACGAACGCGCGGTGGCGACGCTGCCGGGCGCGTTCGAACATTTCGACAACGGTACCGCCGCGCTCGAGGCACTGCCGAAGGACACCGCGCTGGCGTTCCTGTGCCACCGCGGCGGCCGCAGCGCACAGGCAGCCGAACACTTCCGCCAGCTCGGCTTCACCCGGGTCTACAACATCACCGGTGGCATCGACGCGTGGGCCGACCTCGACTCCTCGATCCCGAAGTATTGAAAAGAAAAAAAGGGGACGGAGGTAATTAAGTGCCTGGTGACCTCCCTGCGCGGGGGGCCTTGGAGCACTTAATTACCTCCGTCCCCTTTTTCTACCAGCCGCCGCCGGCGTCGAGCCAGGCCTGCTCTTCGGGTGTGTTGACGCGACCGAGGGCGGCATTGCGGTGCGGAAAGCGGCCGAACTTGCGGATCGCTTCGCGATGGCTGGTCGCGTAGGGGAGGAAGGTCTTGTCGCCGGCGGCCTCGAACAGCGCCACCGAGCGGTCCTGGTCGGCCAGGCTCTCGGAGTGTTCGAACGGCAGGTAGAAGAACGCGCGCAGCGAGACGTCGAAGTCCTGGTCGTGGCCGGCCGCGATCGCCCGGTCGGCGTAGTGCCGCGCCAGCCCGTCCGTCGCCCAGGAATGGGCGCTACCGCGGAAGATGTTGCGCGGCACCTGGTCGAGCAGGATCAGCAGCGCCAGCGCGCCTTCGGGTCCATCCAGCCAGGCTTCCAGTTCGCGCCGCGAAGCCGCCATGTGCGCCTCGCCCAGCACCTCCCGGCACTCCGCATCGAAGGCGGAGCCGCCGCCGAACCACTTCTCCATGCCCGCGTCGCGCCAGAACGCGACGACCTCCGCCGCGGTGATCTTTGTGTTCGAAATCATGGGCTCAGGGTAACCTGATCCCATGCCCCTCGCCGCCCTCGACGCCGCCCTGCTCCGGCCCACGCCCTGGTCCGGCGTCGCCTGGCTGCCGCGCGCCGTCGCGGAGTTTCTTTACTTCGGCATCAAGGAAGCGCGCGCCTGCCTGTTCGCGGGCCTGTTCTTCGCCGCGATCTTCCTGGTGCCGCGCGCAGGCGTGCTCGGCCTGCCGCGCTACGACGTGCTGCTGCTGATCGCGCTGGCCATCCAGGCGTTCATGGTCTGGTCGAAGCTGGAGACACTGGACGAACTCAAGGCCATCAGCCTGTTCCACGTGGTCGGTTTCGCGCTCGAGGTCTACAAAACCTCGCCGGCGATCGGCTCGTGGTCGTATCCGGACTTCGCGTACACCAAGCTGTTCGGCGTGCCGCTGTTCTCGGGTTTCATGTACGCGGCGGTGGGCAGTTACGTGATCCAGGCCTGGCGCCTGCTCGACGTGCGCATCCGCCACCATCCGCCGTACTGGCTGGCGACCCTGGTGGCGGTGGCCATCTACGCCAACTTCTTCACCCACCACTACATCGGCGACTACCGCTGGTACATCGCGGCCTGCGCGCTGGGCGTGTACGCGCGCACCACCGTGGTGTTCCGCCCGCTCGACCGCGACCGGCGCATGCCGATGCTGCTGGCCTTCGTGCTGATCGGCTTCTTCATCTGGCTCGCGGAGAACTTCAGCACCTTCTTCGGGATCTGGCAGTACCCCGACCAGATCGGCGCCTGGTCCACCGTGCACGTAGGCAAGTGGAGTTCGTGGTCGCTGCTGGTGGTGATGACCTTCACCATCGTCGCCCACCTCAAGCACATCAAGGCCAGCATCCACGTCCCGGACTAGAAAAAAAGGGGACGGAGGGAATTAAGTGCGCTGGAGCCTCCTCGCGCATGGAGATCACCAGGCACTTAATTCCCTCCGTCCCCTTTTTTTCCATGACCTTGGGCACGTTCCGGGAACCGGCACGCGGGCTAGCTTGGGCGGACCGAAGGGGAGAGCGTCATGACCAAGCCATTGGCCGCCGCACTGGCGGCGATCCTGTTGTCCGGTTGCGCCACCACCGCCGCCACGCGCGACGCGCCCGGCGATGAACGCGCCGACGCGAAGGCGTCGCGCTTCATCGACGATCCCTATCCCAGCACCTACGCACCCGCCCCCGCGCAGGCTGTGCTGATCAGCGGCGCGACCGTGCTCACCGGCACCGGCGAACGCCTCGAGGGCGCCGACGTGCTGCTGCGCGACGGCCGGATCGAAGCGGTGGGCCGCGGCCTGGACGGCGCCGGCGCGACTCGCATCGACGGCACCGGCAAGTGGGTGACGCCGGGCATCATCGACGTGCACTCGCACCTGGGCGTCTATCCCAGCCCGGGCATGAGCGCGCATTCGGACGGCAACGAGATGACCTCGCCGGTCACCGCCAATGTCTGGGCCGAGCATTCGGTGTGGCCGCAGGATCCGGGCTTCGACGCCGCCCGCGCCGGCGGCGTGACCGCGCTGCAGATCTTGCCGGGGTCGGCCAACCTCGTCGGCGGCCGCGGCGTGACGCTGAAGAACGTGCCCGCCACTACCTACCAGGGCATGAAGTTCCCCGGCGCGCCGTGGGGCATGAAGATGGCCTGCGGCGAAAATCCCAAGCGCGTCTACGGCCAGAAGGGCGGCCCGGCCACGCGCATGGGCAACGTCGCCGGCTACCGCGCCGCCTTCATCGACGCCGCCGAGTACATCCGCAAGCGTGAAAAGGCCTCGAAGAAGGACGACGGCGAGGAAGGCAAGCGCGACCTCAAGCTCGACACCTTGGCCGCGGCGATCCAGGGCGACATCCTCGTCCACATCCACTGCTATCGCGCCGACGAGATGGCGACCATGCTCGACCTGGCCGACGAGTTCGGCTTCAAGGTCGCGGCATTCCACCATGGCGTCGAGGCGTACAAGATCGCCGACCTGCTCGCCGAGAAAGGCGTGTGCGGCGCGCTCTGGGCCGACTGGTGGGGCTTCAAGATGGAAGCCTTCGACGGCATCCAGGAGAACATCGCGCTGGTCGACCGCCCGGCCAACAGCTGCGCGATCGTGCATTCCGATTCCGAGGAAGGCATCCAGCGGCTGAACCAGGAGGCGGCGAAAGTGATCGGCCACGCGCGCAAGGCCGGCATCGACATCACGCCCGAGCACGCCATCCAGTGGCTGACGCAGAACCCGGCCAGGGCCATGGGCATCCTCGACCAGACTGGTACGCTCGAGGCCGGCAAGATGGCCGACGTCGTGCTGTGGAACGGCAACCCCTTCAGCGCCTACGCTCAGGCCGAGCAGGTCTACGTCGACGGCGTGCGCGTCTACGACCGCCACGACCCGTCGCGCCAGCACGTGTCCGATTTCATGCTTGGCCAGACTGCATTCGGAGGTGCGCGATGAACCGCCTCGTGCTCGCCGCGGCGCTGCTGGTGGCCAGCGGCACTCTCGCCGCGCAGGACCTGCTGCTGCGCAACGCCACCGTGCACACCGCCACCGATGCCGGCACCTTGCAGAACACCGACGTCCTGGTACGCAACAGCCGCATCGCCGCGATCGGCCCCGGATTGTCCGCGCCGGCCGGCGTGGCCGTGGTCGAAGCCGAAGGCAGGCCGCTGACGCCGGCGATGTTCGGCGGCATCACCGGCATCGGCATCGAGGAAGTCTCGGGCGAGAAGCCCACGGTCGATGCCACGCTCACCCTGGGCGCCGGCGCGCAACCGGTGATGACGGTGCGCCCGGAGTTCGACGTCACCCTGGCATACAACCCGGCGTCCTCGCTGGTGCCGGTGGCGAGGATCGAGGGCATCGGATTCACCCTGCTGCATGCCGGCACCGGCCGCGGCGGTTCGATCATCGGCGGCCAGGGCGGCACCGTGCGCCTGGACGGCAGCATCGACGCGATCGGGCCGAAGGTGCTGTTCGTGTCGCTGGGCGCCGGCGCCTCCGGCCTGTCGGGCGATTCGCGCGCCGCGCAGTGGATGCTGCTCGACCAGCTCATCGACGAGGCGCGCGGCCGCATCGCCGCCGATTCGCGCCATTCGCTGCTGACGCCAGCCGGCCGCGCCGCGCTGGCGAGCTTCCTCGATGGCAAGGGCCTGGTGATGGTCGAAGTGCAGCGCGCGGCGGACATCGTCCAGCTGCTGCGCTGGAGCAAGCGTCGCAACGTGCGCGTGGCGATCTCCGGCGGCGCCGAAGCCTGGCAGGTCGCGCCTGCGCTGGCCGCGGCGAAGGTGCCGGTGTTCATCGATCCGCTGGCCAACCTGCCCGGCAACTTCGACACCCTCGGCGCGACCATGGAGAACGCCGCGCGCCTGCGCAAGGCCGGCGTGGCCGTCGGATTCACCCAGGCCGGCGATGCCTCGCACAACGCGCGCAAGGTGCGCCAGCTCGCCGGCAACGCGGTCGCCAACGGCATGGCGTGGGAGGCCGCGCTCGCGGGCCTGACCGCGGTGCCAGCACAGGCGCTGGGCCTGGGCGACCAGATCGGGAGCATCGCCGTGGGCCGCCGCGCCGATCTGGTGCTGTGGAACGGCGACCCGCTGGAACTGACCAGCCTGCCCGACCAGGTGTGGCTCGACGGCAAGCCGCAGCCGATGCGCTCGCGCCAGACCGAACTGCGCGACCGCTACCTGAAATAGAAGAAAAGGGGACGGAGGTAATTAAGCGCCTGCGCTTAATTACCTCCGTCCCCTTTTTTCCTACTCGTCGAAGCGCAGGTGGCGCACGGATTTGCCGTGGCGGCGGATCAGCCGCAGCGCTTCGATGCCGACCTGGATGTGCGACTCGACGTAGGACGCGCTGACCTTGGCGTCCGACGCCTCGGTCTTGACGCCTTCGGGCACCATCGGCTGGTCGCTGACCAGCAGCAGCGCGCCGCAGGGAATCCGGTTGGCGAAACCGGCGGCGAAGATCGTCGCCGTTTCCATGTCCACCGCCATGCAGCGCATGATCCGCAGCCGCTCCTTGAACGCGTCGTCGTGTTCCCAGACCCGGCGGTTGGTGGTGTAGACCGTGCCCGTCCAGTAATCCAGGCCCAGGTCGCGGATCATGGTCGACACCGCGCGCTGCAGCGCGAATGCCGGTAGCGCCGGCACCTGCGGCGGCAGGTAGTCGTCGCTGGTCCCCTCGCCGCGGATCGCGGCGATCGGCAGGATCAGGTCGCCGAGCTGGTTCTTGCGCTTGAGCCCGCCGCACTTGCCCAGGAACAGCACCGCCTTGGGCGCGATCGCCGAGAGCAGGTCCATCATCGTCGCGGCATTGGGGCTGCCCATGCCGAAGTTGATCATCGTGATGCCGTCGGCCGTGGCGCTGGGCATCGGGCGGTCCTGGCCGACCACTTCGGTGCCCATGAGCCGGGCGAAATGCCCCAGGTAGCCGCCGAAGTTCGTCAGCAGGATGTGCTCGCCGAAGCCGTCCAGGGGCACCCCGGTATAGCGCGGCAGCCAGTTGTCGACGATCTGTTCCTTGTCCTTCACGTCCACTCCTTGTTGCAGGGCGCCAGTTTCCGCCGGGGCCCCCGCCGGCTGCACCCCCGGGACCGGCCGGGCCCGGATGCAGTACGCCACCGTTTGGAGTAGCTTGCGGGCCAGGGACCCAAGAGAAAACAGCGCCATGCGTATCGGACTCGTCGTCGACTCGGCCTGCGACTTGCCGGGCGACTACCTGCGGCAACACAACGTCACCCTCCTGCCCGTCACCGTGCACATCGGCGAGGATTCGCTGACCGACATGCGCGACGAACAGGCGACCCTGCAGTTCCTGCACTCGCACATCGCCGAGCGCGGCGCGGACGCGGAAACCTCGCCGTTCACCGTGCAGCAGATCCAGGAATTGTTCCTGGGCCGGCTGGTGATCGACTACGACTACGTGTTCTGCCTGACCACGACGCGTACCCGCAGCGCCATCTTCGAGAACGCCACCCAGGCCAGTTTCGCGATCCTGGGCGAGTACCGCCCGATCCGCGCGGCCGCCGGCAAGGAAACGCCGTTCGCGCTGCGCGTGATCGACTCGCAGAACGTGTTCGCCGGCCAGGGCGTGACCGCGGTCGAGGCGGTGCGCCTGATCGAGGGCGGCGAAGGCGCGGCCAAGATCCGCGCGCGCCTGGAATACCTGGCCCTGCACACCCACGCCTACATGGTCGCCACCGACCTGCACTACCTGCGCGCGCGTACCCGCAAGCGCGGCGACCGCAGCGTGAGCCTGCTCTCCGCCACCCTGGGCAGCGCGCTGGACATCAAGCCGATCCTGCACTGCAACCGCGGCGAAACCGGGCCGGTGGGCAAGGTCAAGGGCACCGAGGCGGCGTGCGAACGCCTGTTCGACTTTGCCGGCAAGCGCGTGCGCGCCGGCCTGATGACCCCGACGCTGTGCCTGGGCTACGGTGGCGAACTCGAGGAGATGCGCGCGCTGCCCGGCTACGATGCCCTGCGCGCGACCTGCGCCGAACACAACATCGAGGTGTTCGAGTCCGTGATGGGCCTGACCGGCATGGTGAACGTGGGCAAGGGCACCCTGGTGGTCGGGTTCGCGTCCGAACCGCATACTTTCGAATGACGCCACGACGGCGGAGGGAGGGGGCATGGGACTGAACTGGCTGGCGGTGGTCGCGGCGGCGGTATCCGCCTTCGTGCTCGGCGGGATCTGGTATGGCCCGCTGTTCCTCAAGGCCTGGTCGCGCGAAGCCGGGATCGCGGTGGATGCGAACAAGCGGCATCCGGCGCAGGTGTTCGGCGTCGCCTTCGTCGCGGCCCTGCTGTCGGCGGCGGTGTTCGCCTGGTGGCTGGGGCCGGCGCCTGGACTGCAAGCAGCCGCGTGCAAGGGCCTGGCCGCGGGCGCGGGCATCGCCGCGATGAGCTTCGCCATCAACTACAGTTTCGCCGGGCGCAGCTTCAGGCTCTGGCTGATCGACGGCGGTTATCACACCGTGCAGTTCCTGCTGTACGGCATCATCCTCGGCGCCTGGCACTGATCCGAGGAGTCGAGATGGCGATCCGCTACCACATCACCCTGCGCAACCCCGATACCGCCCGCGGCGACGACCCCGCCTTTGCGTTCCGCAGCCATGGCGCGAAGGCGCTGGCCGAGGAGTTGCAGGACGCCTTGCGCGGCGACACGCTGTTCCAGCGCTGGCGCGGCGCGCAGGAAGACCCGGACGACGTCGACCCGGCACTGGGCGCCAAGGATCCGGCCGCGACGGTGGAAGGATCGCAGCACGACCTGCACATCGACCTGATCGCAGTGACGAACATCCCGGGCGGAGTGCTGCGGCACCGGCTGCGGCTGCTGGCCGGCAACGGCTGGGAATTGCGCGACGTTTCCGCGGCGTGAAGTCGACGCGGAAGGTGCTGCTGTCGTGGAGCGGCGGCAAGGACGCGGCATGGGCGCTGCACGTGCTGCGGCAGCGGGATGACGTCGAAGTCGTCGGCCTGCTCACCAGCATCACCCGCGAATACGACCGCGCCTCGATGCAGGGCATCCGCCGCGACGTCCTGCACGCCCAGGCGCGGTCCGTGGGCTTGCCGCTGCTGGAAGCCGGGATTCCCGCCAGCTGCGCGAATGCCGACTACGAAGCCGCCATGGCCGCCGCCCTCGCGAATGCGGCAGCGCGCTGGCCGGACCTGCGCACCGTCGCGTTCGGCGACCTGTTCCTCGAAGATATCCGCGCATACCGCGTGGCGAACCTTGCACGAACCGGCTGGGAGGCGATCACGCCGTTGTTCGGCAGCGATACCACAACGCTGGCGCGCGAGATGATCGCCGGCGGCCTGCGCGCGGCGCTGTGCTGCGTGGACACCACGCAGCTGGACGCCCGCTTCGCCGGGCGCGACTTCGACGAAGACCTGCTGGTCGACCTGCCGGCCGGTGTCGATCCCTGCGGCGAAAACGGCGAGTTCCACACCTGCGTGGCCGACGGCCCGATGTTCACGCACCCGCTGGTCCTCGAGCGCGGCGAAACCGTCCTGCGCGACAACCGCTTCGCCTACACCGACCATCTCCTGCCCTGACAGCGCCTTTCCAGCGTAAGCACGCCAGGACATCGCGGCTGCCGCCGCTCCTACGGGTCAGGCCATATGTTTGGCGTGCCAGGCGATGTGCTCGCCGATGAAGGTGGAGATGAAGTAATAACTGTGGTCGTAGCCCGGCTGCAGGCGCAGCTCCAGCGGATGCCCCGCGGCCGCGCAGGCCTCGCGCAGCAGCTCCGGGCGCAACTCGCGCTGCAGGAACTCGTCGGCGTCGCCCTGGTCGACCAGCAGCGGCAGCCTCTCCTTCGCGCCGCGCACCAGTTCGGTGGCGTCCCACTGCTTCCACGCTTCGCCATCGTCGCCGAGGTAGGCGGCGAATGCCTGCTCGCCCCACGGCACCTGCGACGGCGCCACGATCGGCGAGAACGCCGACACGCTGCGATAGCGCCCGGGATTGCGCAATGCCGTCACCAGCGCGCCGTGCCCGCCCATGGAGTGTCCGGAGATCGCGCGCACGCCGCTGGCGGCCGGATCGGACTCGACCCATTCGGGCAGTTCGCGCGAAACGTATTCCTGCATCCGGTAGTGCCTGGCCCACGGATCGCGCGTGGCGTCGATGTAGAAGCCGGCGCCCTGGCCCAGGTCGTAGCGGTCGGCGTCGGCCACGCCTTCGCCGCGCGGGCTGGTGTCGGGCGCGACCAGGATGATCCCGTGCTCGGCCGCGTAGCGTTGCGCGCCGGCCTTGGTGATGAAGTTCTGCTCGGTGCAGGTCAGGCCGCTGAGCCAGTACAGCACGGGGCACTTTCCGTGCGCGGCCTGCGGCGGGAAGTACACGCCCACCGACATGTCGCAGTCCAGGGCCTCGGAGCGGTGCCGGTAGACGTCCTGCCAGCCGCCGAAACAGGCGCGATGTTCGATGCGCTCGGTCATGATGCGGCTCCGGTCAGTAGTGGATCACGGCGCGGATCGACTTGCCTTCGTGCATCAGGTCGAAGGCCTCGTTGATCCGTTCCAGCGGCAAGGTGTGGGTCACGAACGGCGCGAGCTGGATGTCGCCGCGCATCGCGTCCTCGACCATGCCCGGCAACTGGCTGCGCCCCTTCACGCCGCCGAACGCCGTGCCCATCCACTTGCGCCCGGTGACGAGCTGGAACGGCCGCGTGCTGATCTCCTGGCCTGCACCGGCCACGCCGATGATCACGCTCTGGCCCCAGCCGCGGTGCGCGCACTCCAGCGCCGCGCGCATCACGTTGACGTTGCCGATGCATTCGAACGAGTGGTCCACGCCCCAGCCGGTCATGCCGACGATCACCTGCTGGATCGGTTCAGCGTGGTCCTTCGGGTTCACGCAGTCGGTCGCGCCCATCTCGCGCGCGAGCGCGAACTTGTCGGGGTTGGTGTCGATGGCGATGATGCGGCCGGCCTTCGCCTGCCGCGCGCCCTGGATCACCGCCAGGCCGATCGCGCCAAGACCGAACACCGCGACGGTGTCGCCTTCCTGCACCTTGGCCGTGTTGTGCACGGCACCTATGCCGGTGGTGACACCGCAGCCGAGCAGGCATACGTGTTCCGGGTTCGCCTCCGGGTTCACCTTCGCCAGCGAGACCTCGGCCACGACCGTGTACTCGCTGAAGGTCGAGCAGCCCATGTAGTGGTACACCGGCTCGCCGTTGTAGCTGAAGCGGGTGGTGCCGTCGGGCATCACGCCCTTGCCCTGGGTGGCGCGCACCGACACGCACAGGTTGGTCTTGCCCGACTTGCAGAACAGGCACTCGCCGCATTCGGCGGTGTACAGCGGGATCACGTGGTCGCCGGGCTTGACGCTGGTGACGCCCTCGCCCACTTCCACGACGATGCCGGCGCCCTCGTGCCCGAGCACCGCCGGGAACACGCCTTCCGGATCGTCGCCCGAAAGCGTGAACGCATCGGTGTGGCACAGCGCGGTGTGGGTGATCTTCACCAGCACCTCGCCCTTGCGCGGCGGCTCGACGTCGAGCTCGACGATCTTCAGCGGCTCTCCGGCGGCGAAGGCGACGGCGGCGCGGGATTTCATGGCACGGCTCCTGCTCGGGGGGCCGTCGATGGTACCCCGCGGGACCGTGCCGGGTGGCAGTACCGCGTCAGGACATCGGTTCTGGCTCGCGCAGTTCGCCGATACGCGGCGGCAGCGGGATGAACTCGCCGTTGTCCAGGTCGGGAAGCTTCATGCGCCCGGCTTTCCAGTCCGCGCGCGCCTGGTCGATGCGCTCCTTCGACGAGGACACGAAGTTCCAGTCGATGTAGCGCGGACCCACGGGTTCTCCGCCCAGGGCCATGACGACGGCGTCGACCGGGGCGGCGATGGTGGCGTCCTTGCCGCGGGCGAGGATGGCCATGTTGCCGGCAGCGATGCGCTGGCCGTCGATCTCCACCTCGCCATGGACCACGTACACCGCGCGCTCCGGATATTCGGCCGGCAGCGAGACGCGCGCGCCGGCGCGCAGTTGCCAGTGCACGTAGAACTGCGGCGAGTCGACGGCGACCGGCGACTGCACGCCGCCCAGGCGACCGGCGATGAGGCGGCCGCTGGCGCCGGGTTCGCCAAGTTCGGGCAGCGCGTCGGCACCGTAGTGCCAGAAAGCCGGATCGGCTTCCTCGCGTTCGTCCGGCAACGCCACCCACGCCTGGATCCCGTCCATCAGGCCGCCTTCGCGGCGCAGGCGTTCGAAACGTTCGGAGTGGGTGATGCCGCGGCCGGCGGTCATCCAGTTCACCTCGCCCGGATGGATCGGCTGTTCGAATCCCAGGCTGTCGCGGTGGGTGATCTCGCCTGCGAACAGGTAGGTGATCGTGGACAGGCCGATGTGCGGGTGCGGACGCACGTCCGCTTCGCGCGGCAGCCCGGGGTCGAGGTCCTTCGGGCCCATGCGGTCGAAGAAGATGTAGGGCCCGACCATGCGCCGCTTCGCGAACGGCAGCACCCGTCCGACTTCAAAGCTGCCCAGGTCGCGGCTGCGCTGTTCGATGACGAGTTCGATCATGGCTCACCCCGTGTTCTGGATGCCCGCTGCGATGCCGTTCACTGTAGCGTAGAGCGCCTCGAGCAGGGCTTCATCCTGGCGCCCGCCCTGGCGCCAGCGGCGCAGCAGGTCGACCTGGAGCAGGCTGATCGGGTCGACATAGGGGTTGCGCAGGCGAATCGACAGCCGCAGGCGCGGATCGCCTGCGAGCAGTTCGCTTTCGCCGCGCAGGGCCAGCACCAGGTCGCGGGTGCGCTCGAACTCGGCGGCAATGCCGGGGAACATCGCCTCGTGCAGTTCGCCCGCCAGGCGCGAATAGCACTCGAAGATGTCCAGGTCCGACTTCGCCAGCGTCATCTCCAGGTCGTCGAGCAGCGTGGCGAAGAACGGCCAGTCGCGCGCCATCGCCGCGATCGCTTCGAATCCGTATTCGTCGATACCCGCCTGCAGCGCGCTGCCCACGCCATACCAGGCGGTCAGGCCGGAGCGGTTCTGCGCCCACGAGAACACCCACGGAATCGCGCGCAGGCCGCGGATGCCGGCATCGCGCCTTCGCGACGGGCGCGAGCCGATGTGCAGGCGTTCGATCACGTCGATGGGCGTGGCCGCGCGGAAGTAATCGTCGAAGCGCACGCCGCCGGAACGTCCTTCGTCGTAGACCAGCGCGCGGTAGCGCGCACGCCCGGCCTCCGCCAGGCCAGTGGCGATCGCATGCCAGCGCGCCTCGTCCGGGTGCGGCGGGCGCGGGCGCAGCGTGGCTTGCAGTACCGCCGCCGTGGCCTGCTCCAGGTTGCGGATCGCCAGGGCGCGGATGCCGTACTTGCGGTGGATCACCTCGCCTTGCTCGGTGACACGCAGGGTGCCGTCGACCGAACCCGGGGGCGCGGCGAGTACCGCGCGACCTGTCTTGCCGCCACCGCGGCTGATGGAACCGCCGCGGCCGTGGAAGAACACGATGCGCACGCCCGAATCGCGCGCCAGCGCCGACAGCGCGATCTGGGTGCGCTGCAAGGCCCAGCGCGAGGCCAGCAGGCCGCCGTCCTTGGCGCTGTCGGAATAGCCGAGCATCACCACCTGGCGATCGCCGCGGTTGCGCAGGTGCGTGCGATAGGCCGGATCGGCGAACAGCGCGCGCATCACCGCTGGCGCGGCGTCCAGGTCGTCCACGGTCTCGAACAGCGGGGTAACGTCCAGCGGCACGCTGCCGTCGGCCTCGGTACAGCCGCCCTGGCGCGCGAGTTCCAGCACGGCCAGCGCGTCGCCTGCGCTGCGCGCCATGCTGATGATGTACAGCCCGATCGCGCCCGCACCATGGCTACGGCGCAAGGCCTGGATTTCAGCGAAAACCGCAAGCGTGGCCTCGCGCGCCTCGCCGCCGGCCAGCGCTTCCTCGTGCACCGCCGAGTCCTGGCGCAGGTCGAGCGCGGCCAAGTGGAAGCCGAAACTGCGCGCGCGGCGCAACAATCGCCGCACCGCGAACCGGCCCGCATGCGTGCCGCGATTGGCATGCAGGCTGGCGTCGATGCACGCCAGGTCTTCGATGAAGCCGTCGACTCCGGCGTAGCCGCCTGGTTCGCCGGCATCGGTGGCGCGCAGGCGCGCCTCCACCAACTCGAGCAGCAAGCGGTAAGGCATGTCCGTCCAGCGCGGGTTGAACCCCGCCGCGACGTCGGGCCACTGCCGGGAGTACTCGTGCACGCGTTGCAGCACCGCGTCGTCCACGCCGACCCGGCCCAGGGTCTGGGTCAACATCGCTCCCAGCGCGCGCACCTCGCGGCGGTACTGCGCCAGCGCGAGGCTGCGCTGTGCGTGCAGCGCCTCGCGGATGGTGGCGGCGCCGACGTTGGGGTTGCCGTCCATGTCGCCGCCGACCCAGGTGCCGAAGCGCACGACTTCGGGCACTTCGATGCGCTCTCCGTACACCGCCTCGATCGCGTCGGCGAAGGCCTCATGGAAGGCCGGCAACGCGCGGAACAGGACCTTGGCCAGGTAGAAGCCGACGTGCTCGACCTCGTCGCCCACCGTCGGCTTGCGCGGCGGGGCATCGGCCGTCTGCCAGGCCGAGGCCAGCGCCAGGCGGATGCGCGCTTCGTCGGCACGGCGTTCGTCCGGCGTGCGTCCGCGGTCGATGTCTGCGACCAGGCGCTCGACGATGGTGTGCTCCTTGTCGAGCAGCGCGCGGCGCACCACTTCGGTGGGATGCGCGGTGAATACCGGTTCGATCGACAGCCGCGGCAACAACGCACGCAGTTCGTCGAGGCCGACACCGGCATCGTGCAGGGTGCGCAGCACGGCTTCCAGCCCCTGCGGCTGCGGCGCCTCGTCGTTGCGCTGGTGGTCGCGGCGGCGGCGGATGCGGTGCACGCGCTCTGCCAGGTTGGTGGCGCCGAAGTAGGCCGAGAACGCACGCACCAGCGCATCGACGTCGGCCGCGGGGATTTCGGCAAGTCGCGCGGCGAGCGCCGCGACCGGGCCGCCCTGTTCGCGGCGCGCGATCGCCGCCTTGCGCACCGATTCGACCAGGTCGAGGAAGGCGGGGGATTGCTGCTCGGCGAACATGTCGCCCACCATCGCGCCGAGCCTGCGCACGTCATCGCGGAGCAGGTCGTCGGTGGCCGCGAACCCGGCCTCGCGCGAAGCCATCAGTAGGCGAATTCCCGGAACACGGGGTCCACGCTACCCCCCCACTGCCCATGGAACAACTCCAGCTTGCGCTCGGCGGGGGTCTGGTTGGCTTCGGCGTATTCGATCAGCGGCGCGAGGAAGATGCGCTCGTCGGCGCCGTTGCGGTTGTTGCAGGCGCGCCGCTGCAGTCCCGCGGCTGAGATCGCCAGCGCGCGTTGCGCCAGTTCGCGCACGGTTTCGCCGCGGAACGGCAGCTTCAGCGCGTGCTTCGGCACGCCGTCGCGCAGGGCATGGCGCTCGGCCATGGTGAAATCCTTGACCAGGTCCCAGGCCGCATCCAGGGCAGCGTCGTCGTACAGCAGGCCGACCCAGAACGCCGGCAACGCGCACAGCCGGTTCCACGGGCCGCCGTCGGCGCCGCGCATCTCCAGGTACTTCTTCAGCCGCACTTCCGGGAAGGCGGTGGTCATGTGGTCGGACCAGTCGCGCAGCGTCGGGCGCGCGCCGGGCAGCGTGTCCAGCTTGCCGTCCATGAAGTCGCGGAAGGATTTGCCGGCCAGGTCGATGTACTTTCCGTCGCGATAGGAAAAGTACATCGGCACGTCGAGCAGGTAGTCGACGTAGCGTTCGTAGCCGAAGCCGTCCTCGAACACGAAGTCGAGCATGCCGGTGCGGTCGGGGTCGGTGTCGGTCCAGATGTGCGAACGGTATGACAGGTAGCCGTTGGGCTTGCCCTCGGTGAACGGCGAATCGGCGAACAGCGCGGTCGCCACCGGCTGCAGCGCCAGCGAGACGCGGAACTTCTTCACCATGTCGGCCTCGCTGCCGACATCCAGGTTGACCTGCACCGTGCAGGTGCGCGTCATCATGTCCAGGCCGAGCGAGCCGACCTTCGGCATGTATTCGCGCATGATCCGGTAGCGGCCCTTCGGCATCCACGGCATGTCCGCGCGCGCCCACTTGGGCTGGAAACCCATGCCCAGGAAGCCCAGGCCGATCTCGTCGGCGACGCTGCGCACTTCGTGCAGGTGGGATTCCACCTCGCAGCAGGTCTGGTGGATGGTCTGCAGCTGCGCGCCGGACAATTCCAGCTGTCCGGCCGGTTCGAGCGTCACCGAGGCGCCGTCCTTGAGCAGGGCGATGGTGCGCGCCGGCGCGCCGTCGACGCTTTCCTGGATCGGCTGCCAGCCGAAGCGGGTCAGGCCGTTGAGCAGCGCCTCGATGCCGCGCTCGCCGTCGAAAGTCGGCGGGCGCAGGTCGTCGAGGCGGAAACCGAACTTCTCGTGCTCTGTGCCGATGCGCCAGTCGGCGCGCGGTCGCGCGCCGCTGGACAGGTATTCGACCAGCTCGCGCCGGTCGGTGATCGGGGATTCGGCGACGCTGCTGGGACTCGACATGATCGGATGATACGTGGGAGCGGCGGAAGCCGCGATCATGGAATCGCGGCTTCCGCCGCTCCTACGCCAGTTCCAGCCAGCCGTTCACGATGGCGCGCGCCTCGTCGACGCCCTGCTTGGATTCGCCGGAGAACACCTGCACGCTGACAGTGTCGCCGTAGCTGGCCGCCAGGTCCTTGCGCACCGCCAGCAGGGCGTTGCCCTGCGCACCGCGGCCGAGCTTGTCGGCCTTGGTCAGCAGCGCGTGCGCCGGCAGGCCGCGACGCACCGCGTAGCCGATCATCTGCCGGTCGTATTCCTTGAGCGGGTGGCGGATGTCCATCACCACGACCAGGCCGCGCAGCGCCTGGCGGGTGGTGAACCAGCCGTCCAGGAACTGCTGCCAGTGCGCTTGCAGGTCCTGCGGGACCTTGGCGTAGCCGTAGCCGGGCAGGTCGACGAGATAGCGGTCCTCGTGCGGCGGGATCGCGAAGTAGACCAGCTGCTGGGTCCGGCCCGGCGTCTTCGACACCCGGGCCAGGGCGTTCTGCCGGCACAGGGCGTTGAGCGCGGTCGACTTGCCGGCGTTGGAACGGCCGGCGAACGCCACTTCCCGGCCGCCGTCGGGCGGCAGCTGGCGGTGGTTGTGGGCGGCGAGCAGGTAGGTCGCGCGTTCGAGGGGGTTGGGGACGACAGCCATGGGCATAGCTTCGCATGCCGCCGGTTTGACCGCCTTGGCGCCCCGACCGATAATTCCGGGACTTACCTGGAGTCCTGCATGCGCAACGTCCGCGCCTACGGCATCGCCGCCCTCACCAGCTTGCTCGTGGCTGCCGCCGCCTACGCCCAGACGGCCGACCAGGCCACGGATCAGGCAACCGACACCGCCACGGTCACGCCGTTGCCCGAGGCCGCGCCGGTCGAAGCCGCGCCGCTGGATGCTTCCGCCACCGAAGCCCTGGCCCAGGCCCACTGGGGCGACGCCAAGGCCGGCGCCACCAAGGCCGGCGTCTGCGCCGCCTGCCATGGCGTCGACGGCAACCCCAGCGACCCGATGTATCCGCGCATTGCCGGCATGCCCGAGCGCTATGTCGCCGAGCAGCTGGCCCTGTACAAGAGCGGCGAGCGCAACACCGGCATGGCCGCCTTGATGGTACCGATGGCCTCGATGCTGTCCGCCCAGGACATGCGCGACGTCGGCGCCTATTTCTCCCAGCAGAAGCCCGCCGCCGGCATCGCCGACGACACCCTGATCGCCGAAGGCCCGAATGCGGGCCTGAAGTTCTACCAGGTCGGCGAGCGCCTGTTCCAGGGCGGCGACATCGAGCGCGGCATCCCGGCCTGCATGGCCTGCCACGGCCCGACCGGCGGCGGCAACCCGGGTCCGGCCTACCCGAACATCGGCGGCCAGCAGTCGGCCTACGTGGTCCAGCGCCTGCAGGAATACCGCACCGGCGACACCGACATCGTCGACAGCGCCAATTTCGAAATCATGGCGGCGGTTGCCAAGTCGCTCACCGACGAGGAAATCCAGTCGCTGGGCAGCTTCCTGCAGGGTCTGCACCACCGCGCGGACGACGCGCCGGCGATCGCCGGGACACCGTGATCCGCGCCCGCGGGGTCCTGTTCGCCCTGCTGTGCCTGGTGCTGGCGCCTGCCGTCGGCACGACCGCCATGGCGCAGGACGCCCAGGGCCCGGTCGAGGGCACCGACTACACCGTGGTCGAAGGCGGCCAGCCCTGGGGTGGCGCCGACGGCAAGATCGAGGTCCTCGAGGTCTTCGCCTACACCTGCGGCCACTGCGCCGAGTTCCAGCCGATGCTCGACGCCTGGGTGCGCAAGCTGCCGGCGGACGTGCGTTTCGAATACCTGCCGGCGGCTTACGATCCGGGCAACGCCTTCGGTCGCGGCTTCTTCGTGGCCAAGGCCAAGGGCGCGCTGGAGCGGGTGCACGCGCCGATGTTCCGTGCCGTGCACGATGACGGCCTGCTAGCCCACAACGCCACCATCGACGAGGTCGCCTGGTTCCTCGGCGAGCGCGGGCTCGACAAGGCCGCTTCCAAGGCCGCGATGGCCAGCCCGGAAGTGGACGCGCTGATGCAGCGCGCGCGCGAGTTCCAGCTCGGCATCCGCCTGCGCGGCACGCCCACCCTGGTCGTCGCCGGCCGCTACGTCGTGACCCCGCGCACCCACGCGGACGCATTGCGCATCACTGAACAGCTTGTAGCCCGCATCCGCTCTGGCGCCTTGCCATCGGCACGCTGAACCCCCATGGAGCACACACCATGAAGCACTCCGCCGTTTCCCGGTCCTTCCTGCCCTTCCTGGCCCTGGCCCTGGCCGGCCTGCTCGCTTCCTGCAACCAGACGCCCGCCACCGGCGAAGGCGCCGACGCCGACACGTCGGCGGCCGCCACCACGCCCAGCGCCGAAGCGCTGGCCGCC
>NZ_JARUVM010000091.1 GCF_029763755.1 Luteimonas sp. 8-5 | reverse complement strand
CAGCCGCCCCGGCCGTCGAGGCGCGGACCGCGCGCGACGTGCAGGCGCCCCCCGCGGCACCCACGCAGGCGCCGGCCCGGCGCAAGCTCAGCTACAAGGACCAGCGCGAACTGGAGCAACTCCCCGCGCGCATCGAGCAACTCGAGGCCAGGGTGGCCGAACTCACCGAGGCCATGCACGACCCGGCGTTCTACCAGCGCGACGGCGCCGCCATCGCGGCCCACGGCGCCGAGCTGGCGGCCGTGCAGGCCGAGCTGGATTCGGCCTATGCTCGCTGGGAAGCGCTGGAGGAATCATGAGCGAGCACGATCCCCGCATCGACGCCTACATCGCCAAGGCTGCGCCGTTCGCGCAGCCGATCCTCGAGCACATCCGGGCCATGGTCCACGAGGCGATTCCCGACGTCGGGGAAACGATCAAGTGGGGCGCGCCCACCTTCATGCACGCTGGCGGCATCGTCTGCATCATGGCCGCGTTCAAGCAACACGCGGCGCTGAACTTCTGGAAAGGCGCGCTGTTGTTCGACGAGCCCTCCGCGGACGGCATGGGCAACTGCGGCAAGCTGGTCTCGGTCAGGGACCTGCCGCCGAAGAAGACCCTGCTGGCGCTGCTGCGCAAGGCCGCCAGGCTCAACGAGGAAGGGGTGAAAGCTCCGGCGGCGCGCAAGACCGGCAAGCCCAGGTCGCTGCCCGAAGTGCCCACCGACCTGGCAGCCGCGCTCAAGCGCAGCAAGGGCGCGGCGAAGCATTGGGACGCCTTCCCGCCGAGCCACCGCCGCGAATACATCGACTGGATCACCGAAGCCAGGCGCGACGAGACCCGCCAGCGCCGGCTTGCCCAGGCGATCGAGTGGATCGCCGAGGGCAAGCACCGCAACTGGAAGTACATGTAGCTCAGCGCGGGGGCGTATCCAGCCGCAGGATCGGATAGACGTTGTAGCCGCGGTCCCAGGCCTCGTGGCGCTGGTAGAAGAAGTTGAGGCGTGCGTACGGACTGGCCGCGAACTCCGGATCCTGGCGCAGCTTCGCCTCGAATTCGGCCTCCAGCTTCGGATCGGCCGCCATCATCTTGCGCGCCTCTTCCTCGGCCACGTAGGCCTCCATGTACTCCTTGCGCTCGAAGGCGTTGTTGAACTCGCCCCAGGCTGCCATCGAGTCCGGCGCCTGCGGCTCCAGGATGTGCACGAGCAGGCGGGCCAGTGGCTGCGCAACGGGCACGAACAACGCCCCGGCCTGCAACGACGCCTTCGTGTCCACCCACTCGCCGTCGACCGTCAGGCGCTGGTGGCCTTCCATCGAGGCCTTGCCGAACTCGACCTTGTCGGCGCGGAAGACCTGCGCGGCCACCTGCAGCGGCTGGTCGACCGGCTGGTAACGGATGCCATGGGTATCGAGCCAGCGCGACACGCGCCGGGCATAGGCGGCGGGCACCAGGTAGCCCGCGCGCGGCGCCACGATCTCCACGTCCGGCACGATCTCGTCGCGCAGCGGCAGCTTCCAGACCTCGGGCTTGCCCTCGTCGTAATGGGTCATCAGTGCACCGGACACGTCCGACGGCGTGCGCGTGTAGGCGTAGCCGAGGAAGTCGATGGTGCGCACCTTGTCGGTAGCCTTGTACGACAGCGCCACCGGCTTGCCGCCTAGCGCAACCGCGTCGCGGTCGGCCGCATCCGCGGCCGCCTGCCACTGCGCTGCATTGGCAACGGTCAGCTCGATCGCATCGAGCACGGTGTCGTGGGTGGAGCGCACGCGCTCGGGGTAAGTGCGCCAGGAATGGGTCTCGACCAGGATGCCGATGCGGTTGCGCAGCGGGAAATAGCCGTGAGAGAAGCGCGGCGTGTTGACGCCGTCGACGAAGCCCGAGGCCGGGTTGTCGTCCTCCACGAAGCTCGGATAGAAAGTCACGGGCAGCGAGCCCTGCGCGGTGAGCCGTTCGGCGATGCCGTCGCGCAGGGCGCGGCCGGCCACGCGCAGGTTCGGATCGCCCGAGTTCACCGGCTCGCCGGTAATCGAGATGTCGTGCTGGAACTTGGCGCCGTCGGTGACGTGCAGGTCCAGCGTCACCAGCGGATCCCAGGCCTGGACCAGGCCGAGCATGGCGCGCATCTCGGCGCTGTCGGACTTCACGTAGTCGCGATTGAGGTTGTAGCGCTGGGCCGTGGTGCGGAAGCCCATCTCCTCGGGACCGCGCTGGTTGGGGCGGTTCCATGCACGGAAGTTTTCGTGGCCGTCGACGTTGAACACCGGCACGAACAGGAACACCAGCTTGTCCAGGGCCCCCGGCGCGGCACGGCCCTCGAGCATTTCGCGCAACAGCAGGAAGCCGGCGTCCTTGCCGTCGATCTCGCCCGAATGGATGCCGCCCTGGGCCAGCATCACCGGCAGGTTCTTCGCCGCCGCGGCTTCCGGGGTGAACGCGCCGCTGCGCGTGACCACCAGCAGCTTCATCGGGCGGCCTTCCGGCGAGGTGCCGAAGGTCTCGCAGCGCACGGCCTCGGGCCAAGCGCGGGCGAAGGCATCGCACAGGGCGATCACTTCCTCGTAGCGGCCGGTGCGGACGAAACCGGAACGCTCGGCCACGGTGGTGAGGTCCGGTCGCGATTCCGCGGCCTGCGCCAGCGCGGGCGGCGCGGGCAGCATTCCGGCGAACAGGCAGGCGAGCGCGCAGGGCAGGGCGATGCGAAGCATGGGCGGGTCCGGTCGGGAAGGGCGAATTCGATGATAACGTTTCGCCCCATGACCATCCTCTACTACTCGCCCGGCGCCGCCAGCATGCTCGTCCACTGGCTGCTCATCGACCTGGGCATCGACCACGAACTGCGGGAGCTGGACTTCGACCAGCGCCAGCAGAAATCCGCGGAGTACCTGGCGCTCAACCCCGCCGGCGTGGTCCCGACCCTCGTGCTGGACGGCCGCCCGATGACCGAGGCAGCCGCTATCGCCCTGCACCTGGCCGAGCAGCATCCGCAGGCGCGGCTGGTGCCGGCGCACGGCGACCCGGCGCGCCGCGACTGCCTGCAATGGATGTTCCACCTGGCGCAGTCGGTGCAGTCGCTGTTCCGGATCTGGTGGTATCCGCATGAAGTGGCCGGCGCAGGCAACAGCGACACCGCGCGCGAGCACGTCCGGCCGCGGATCGAGGCGGCGTGGGAACGGATCGACGCGCACCTGGCCGGCAACGGCCCCTGCCTGCTCGGCACCGAGCCCTGCGTGGCCGACTTCTACCTGGTGATGCTGATGCGCTGGTCGCGCAACATGCCGCGGCCGGCCACCGAATGGCCGCACCTGGCTGCCCTCGCGCAGCGGATGAAGGCGCGGCCTTCGTTCGCCGCCATGTACGCCGCCGAAGGCCTGGAGGAATGGGCATGAACACGACCACGGCAATGCCCCGTCCGCGCCTGCCGCGGCAGATCCCCTACATCATCGGCAACGAGGCCTGCGAGCGCTTCAGCTTCTACGGGATGCGCAACATCCTGGTGCAGTTCCTGATCAGCAGCGTGATCCTGGCCTATATCCCCGAGGGAGATCGCGAGGGCGCCGCCAAGGACATCTTCCACAGCTTCGTCATCGGCGTTTACTTCTTCCCTCTGCTGGGCGGGTGGCTGTCGGACCGGTTCTTCGGCAAGTACGACACGGTGCTGTGGTTTTCGCTCATCTACTGCGCCGGCCACGCCTGCCTGGCCCTGTTCGAGGACAACCGCCAGGGCTTCTACACCGGCCTGTTCCTGATCGCGCTGGGTTCGGGCGGCATCAAGCCATTGGTCGTATCCTTCGTCGGCGACCAGTTCACCCAGGCCAACAAGTCGCTGGCCAAGGTGGTGTTCGACTTCTTCTACTGGACCATCAACTTCGGCAGCTTCTTCGCCTCGCTGCTGATGCCGCTGTTCCTGCGCGAGCTCGGACCGTCGATCGCTTTCGGCATCCCGGGCGCGCTGATGTTCATCGCCACCTTCATCTTCTGGCTCGGCCGCAGGAAGTACGTGCGGGTACCTCCGACCCGGGGCGAGGATCCGGATTCGTTCTACAACGTCGCGCGCACCGCGCTGTTCACGCATGCGCCGGGCCAGGGGCGCAACGGACTGGTGGTGGCCGTCCTGGGCGCCGTGCTCGCGGTGGCGATGCTGGTTTGCTGGGCCCTGCATGCCTGGTTCGGCGTGGCGCTGGCGTTCTGGCCGGACGACTTCCATTTCGTGATCACCGCCTGCCTGGCGCTGGGTGCGCTCATCGCCTTCGGCGGCATCGGCGTCTCCTTGCAGCTCGAGCGCGCCCGCGGTCGCCACGACGATGCCGCGGTCGACAGCGTGCGCGCCGTGCTGCGAATCATCATCGTGTTCGCGCTGACCACGCCGTTCTGGTCGCTGTTCGACCAGAAGGCCAGCACCTGGGTGATCCAGGGCCGCGACATGGCGGTGCCGCACGACAGCTGGTGGTGGCCGAGCTGGCTGGTGCGGGAAGCGGCGCAGATGCAGGCCCTGAACCCGCTGCTGGTGATGCTGCTGATCCCGTTCAACAACATCGTGCTGTACCCGGCGTTGCGCCGGCTGGGATACGACCCGACCGCGTTGCGGCGGATGGGCTGGGGTATCGCCTTCTCCGGCATCGCCTGGATCGTGGCCGGCCTGATCCAGTTGCAGATCGACAGCGGCACCGCGACATCGCTGGCATGGCAGGCGGTGCCCTATACCTTGCTGACCTTCGGCGAAGTCCTGGTGTCGGCGACCGCGCTCGAGTTCGCCTACAGCCAGGCGAAGGGCTCGATGAAGGGCGTAATCATGGCCTTCTGGTACCTGGCCAGCACGTTCGGCAGCCTCTGGGTGTTGCTGACCAACGTGGCGGTGCGCAACGACGCGGTGACCACGCGCATCGCGTCCACGGGCTGGAGCGAGAACGCGTTCCTGATGTTCTTCTTCGCCGCGTTCGCCTTCGCCGCCGCGGCGGTGTTCGCGCTGTACGCACGCAGCTATCCGATGCAGGACAACTACCGCCCGGCCATTTGAGCCGGGCACGAAAGGGGCAACATGGGATTCTCGCTGACCATCGCGATCGTCGCCGTCACCGTGCTGGTGTCGTGGATGGCGTTCAACAATCCGCGCCTGCTCGACCGGCTGATCCTGTGGCCGCCGGCGATCGCCCGCAACCACCAGTACGACAGGCTGGTCACCCACGGCTTCATCCACGCCGATTTCCAGCACCTGCTGTTCAACATGATCACGCTGTACTTCTTCGGCGGGGCGGTGGAGCGCTGGTTCGTGCCCTACATCGGGCAGGTCGGCTTCGTCCTGTTCTACCTGTCGGCGCTGGTGGTGGCGATCCTCCCCACCTATCTCAAGCACCGCAAGGACGGCCGCTATCGCAGCCTGGGCGCCTCCGGGGCGGTGTCGGCGGTGCTGTTCACCTTCATCCTGGTGCAGCCCTGGTCGCTGATCCTGGTGTTCTTCATCCCGGTGCCGGCGATCGTGTATGCCGTGCTGTACGTGGGCTATTCGATCTGGATGGACCGCCACGGGCAGGACAACATCAACCACAGCGCCCACCTGTGGGGTGCCGGCTACGGCGTGCTGTTTGCCCTGATGATGGAACCGCGCCTCGGGCCGGCGTTCCTGTCCCGCCTGCTGAATCCGGACTTTTTCTAGCCGCACTCACCCGGCGTGGATGTCGCGCGTGATACCCGTTGCCCATCTGCGGTAGTACCGCGCGAGGGAGGCAACATGGCCAGCGTCCGCATGCCAACGGGTCGAAGCGCACCGAAGAAGGCAACCAGGAAGGCGACTAAGAAGGTCGCGAAGAAGAAGGTTGCGACGAAAAAGGCCGCGAAGAAGAAAGTCGCGACGAAGAAGGTCGCGAAGAAGGCCGCGCCGCGGCGCATCACCGCGAAGAAGAAGGTCGCGAAGAAGGCCGCGCCGCGGCGCATCACCGCGAAGAAGGCCCTGGCCAACACCCGCAAGCTGCTGAAGCAGAAGCAGGAACAGGCGCGCGAAGCTCCACCCTGGCAGGCGCTCGACGTGCCCCATGGCAGCCCGCAGCCGGGCTTCCAGTCCGAGCAGGCCCGGCTCAAGGCCGGCGAACTGCATGAGGGCGAAGCCCGCCTCGACGCCATCCATGGCTCGGCCAGCACGGTGGACCGGCATAATCAGGGCAAGCGCGACCAGCGCTGACCCTGGAGCCAGCGATGTCGGATTCGACCCAAGCCACGCCCACCCACGAGCCCGATCGCAATCGCTGGGTGGTCCGGCTGGAAGGCGAGCTGGCCCACCTGGACTACAGCGTGGCCGGCGGGGTGATGACCATCCACCACACCATCGTGCCCAAGCCCCTGGGCGGGCGGGGCATCGCCGGCAGCCTGGTGCGGGCGGCGCTGGACCAGGCGCGGGCCGATGGCCTGAAGGTCCGGCCCGACTGCCCCTATGCCGCGTCGTGGATGGACAAGCATCCGGAATACGGCGACCTGCGCGCGTAGAATGCCCGGCCTTCCCCAGGCCGCCCGCACATGCGCCTCAACAAGCACCTCAGCGACAGCGGCTTCTGCTCGCGCCGCGAAGCCGACCGCCTGATCGCCGAAGGGCGGGTGACCGTGGACGGCCAGCGCGCCCGCATCGGCGCCGAGGTGGGCGAGGGCGCCGATGTCCGCGTCGACGGCCAGAAGCTGGCCGCGCGCAAGGCGGCCAGGGGCCAGCGCAGGCACGTCTACATCGCGCTCAACAAGCCGGTCGGGATCACCTGTACCACCGAATCGGCGGTCAAGGGCAACATCGTGGACTTCGTCGGCCACCAGCAACGGATCTTCCCGATCGGGCGCCTGGACAAGGATTCGGAAGGCCTGATCCTGCTCACCAGCAACGGCGACATCGTCAACGAGATCCTGCGCGCCGAGAACACGCTGGAGAAGGAATACCTGGTCGCGGTCAACCACCAGGTCACCGACGAGTTCCTGCGCGGCATGGCCCGCGGCGGCGTCCCGGTGCACGGGCAGCCGACCCTCCCGTGCCGTACGGGCAAGCTGGGCCGGTTCGGTTTCCGCATCGTGCTGGTGCAGGGCCTCAACCGGCAGATCCGGCTGATGGCGGCCCATTTCGGGCACCGGGTCAAACAGCTGGTCCGGGTCCGGATCGGCAACGTCAAGCTCGGGCACCTGAAGCCGGGGCAGTGGCGGAACCTGACCGAGGTCGAGCTGCGCGGACTTTTGCCGCAGCGCAGCGAATGGTGAGACCGGCGCCCCGGCTGGCAGGGGGCCTGGCGATGGCCCCCGGTAGCCGGATGGTCCGCATTCACACTTTTGCCCGAAAGTAGGTTAAGGTGCGCCCACTGTTCAAAGCGGGATCACGGTACATCGTGGCCCGATGCGGTTGATCCAAACGATCCGCTACATCGTCGCGTCTATACCCCTTGCTCGACAGTCTCGGTCCGCGTGTCGCGTTCCGTGCCAAATCAACAAAATCGTTTCAAGGAGTTAGACATGTCGGATCGTCAGACCGGAACCGTCAAGTGGTTCAACGACGCCAAGGGCTTCGGCTTCATCACCCCCGAGAGCGGCGCGGACCTGTTCGTGCACTTCCGTTCCATCCAGGGCACCGGCTTCAAGTCGCTGCAGGAAGGCCAGAAGGTCTCGTTCAAGGTCGTGCAGGGCCAGAAGGGCCTGCAGGCCGATGAGGTCCAGGCGCTGTAAGGCGTTCGATCAATCGATCGATGGAAAAGCCCGCTTCGGCGGGCTTTTTCTTTGGCATCACGCCGGTCCCCGCAACATGAACGCGGACTGGGCGAGGGCAAGGGGCCCCGAGATGCCGCAATACAGGATGTGGTGGTTGCTGCTGCTGGTGCTGTTCACGGCGGCGTGCGAGCGCCAGGCCGTGCCGGCCACCGGCGACGCTGACACGCAGGCCGCCGCGCAGGCGGAGCCGGCACCGCCGCCGGTGGTGCTGGAGGACGTGATCGAGCGCGATCCGCGCTACATCGTGGGCATCAGCTATTCGCCGATCGCGAAAAGCTACCCGGGCCTGGCGGCGTTGCTCAAGGCCTATGCCGACGCCGCGCGCGCCGAACTGGACGCGGCCTTGCAGGGGCTGGGCGACGCCCGTCCCGACGGTCCCTACGACCTGGCGCTGGCGTTCTCCGAAGTCGTGGCCACGGCCGACATCGTTGCCATTGCCGCCAACGGCAGCAGCTATACCGGCGGCGCGCACGGCAATCCGCTGGTCGCGCGCTTCGTCTGGCTGCCGGCGCGCAACGAACGCCTCGCCGCCGACGCGCTGCTGGCCGATCCGCAGGGTTGGGAAACGGTGTCCGCCTACGTACGCGAGCAGCTGTACCAGCGTGCGGACCGGATGGGCAGCACCCGCACGCTGATCGACCAGGGCACGGCGCCCACGGCGTCCAACTTCGACCAGTTCGAGCCGGTACTCGACGCCGAAGGAAGGATCGTCGCGCTACGCTTCGTGTTCCCGCCCTACCAGGTTGGTCCGTACTCGGCCGGCGTGCAGGTCGTCGAGGTGCCATCGGCGATCCTGTCGCCACTGGTCGCGGGCGAGTACCGGGATCTTTTCCGGTAGGCGAGGAGGGCCGGATGCATCCATTGCGACAGCGCGTGACAGCCTTGCTGGAAGCAGCCGGCATCCATGCCGGCGGCCCGGCGGAGACCGATCCGGCGATCCACGACGATCGCTTCTACGGCCGGGTCCTGCGCGAGGGCTCGCTGGGCCTGGGCGATTCGTACATGGACGGCTGGTGGTCGGTGCGCTCCCTGGACGGGATGCTGTACCGGCTGATGCGCCATGACGTCGACCAGCGCGTGCACGGGCTGCGCTCACGCCTGGACGACGTGCGCTCGTGGCTGCTCAACCTGCAGGCCGGCCGCCGCGCGCTGGCCGTCGGCGAACAGCACTACGATCTCGGCAACGACCTGTTCGAGGCCATGCTCGGCAAGCGCCTGGTCTACAGCTGCGGCTACTGGCGCGACGCGGACGACCTGGACGCGGCGCAGGAGGCCAAGCTCGACCTCGTCTGCCGCAAGCTCGGCCTGCGCCCGGGGATGCGTGTGCTCGACATCGGTTGCGGATGGGGCGAGGCGCTTAAGTTCGCCGCCGAGCGGTATGGCGTGTCTGGCGTGGGCGTCACCATCTCGCGCGAACAGGCCGAGTACGCGCGCCGGCTGTGCACCGGGCTGCCCGTCGAAATTCGCCTGCAGGACTACCACGATCTGGATGGCGCCAGCGAGGACAGCCGCTTCGACCGCATCTTCTCGATCGGCATGTTCGAGCACGTGGGGGTGAAGAACTACCGCGCCTACATGGAAGTGGCCCGCCGCTGCCTGCGCGACGACGAGGCCACCGGCGGCGGCCTGTTCCTGCTGCATTGCATCGGCAGCAACGTCTCCGTGCGCCATACCGATCCGTGGATCGCGCGCCACATCTTCCCCAACTCGATGCTGCCCTCGGCGGCGCAGATCGCCACGGCCAGCGAAGGCCTGTTCGTGACCGAGGACTGGCACAACTTCGGCACCGACTACGACCGGACCCTGCAGGCGTGGCGGGCCAACATCGAAGCCGCATGGGACACGCTGCCGCCACGCTACGACGAGCGCTTCCGGCGCATGTGGCGGTTCTACCTGGCCGCGTCCATGGCCGCGTTCCGCGCCCGGCGTATCCAGCTCTGGCAACTCGTGCTTTCCCCGCACGGTGCCCCTGGGGGTTACATCGCCCCCCGCTAGCGTTCACGCGACGGCTACGGCAGGGCTGCGGTAATGGCGGCCTGCAACGGAGCCGCCCGATGATCGTCCGACTTCAACAACCCCGCGCCATCCTGCAAGACGAGGGCCGCGCGCGTGCGCGCATCTTCGGCGAGGAAGCCAACGTGCTCTATCCCGGTTCCAGCTGGGACGACGTGGAGCAGCGCATGGCCGATGAATGGGGCGAGGTGCGCGGCGGGTCGTCGCTGTCCTGGGCGCAGGTTCGCCGCGACGCCCATACCGGTTGGCAGGTGGCGCAGCTGTGCCAGCCCGACCGCCTGCGCGACGACACGCCCCTCGTGGATTGAGGCCGCGCCATGGCCCGCCCCGTCTGGTCCGGCACGCTGTCCTTCGGGTTGCTCAACATCCCCGTCTCGCTGATGACCGGCGAGCGCAAGACCGACATTTCCTTCCGCATGCTCGATGCGCGCAACAATGCGCGCGTCCGCTACGAGCGCGTCAACGCCGAGACCGGCGAGGAAGTGCCGTGGAAGGACATCGTCAAGGCCTACGAGTACGACAAGGGCAGTTATGTGGTGCTCGAGCAGGAGGACATCGCCTCCGCCGCGCCGGAAAGCCATGACGCGATCGAGGTCGAGGCCTTCGTCGAGGCCGGCTCCATCGATCCCCGGTACTTCGAGAAGCCCTATGTGCTGGTGCCGGCCAAGAAGGCCGAGAAGGGCTACGTGCTGCTGCGCGACGCGCTGGAGAAGACCGGGCGCATCGGCATCGCCCGGGTGGTGATCCGCACCCGCGAGCACCTGTGCGCAGTGATGCCCTACGGGAAGGCGCTGCTGTTGCTGATGATGCGCTACCCGCAGGAGCTGGTGGAACTGGAGGAATACAACATCCCGGAAGGCGATCGCGGCGACTACCGCATCACCGCCAAGGAGTTGGCGTTCTCCGAGCAGCTGATCGACACCATGTCCGGCGACTGGGATCCGGCCGAGTACCGCGACGAATTCCGCGAACGCCTGCACAAGGTGATCAACGACAGGATGAAGGCCGACGGCGTGGTCAGGCATGCCCCCGAGGCCGAGGCGGAAGTGGCCGAAGGCGCTGCGACCAACGTGGTCGACTTCATGTCGCTGCTGCAGCGGAGCATCGACCGCAACAAGCGCACTCCGGCGAAGAAGGCCGCTCCGGCGAAGAAGGCTGCCAGGAAGGCGACGAAGAAGGCAGCGGCGAAGAAGTCGCCGGCGAAGAAGGCAACGAAGAAGGCGGCCGCGCGCAAGCGCGCCTGATCGCGCGCGGTGAGCCTGCGCGAGTACGCCCGCAAGCGCCGATTCGGCGAAACTCCGGAACCCGGCGACGTCGCGCCGCCGGGCAAGCGCGGCCGGCGGCCGATCTTCGTCATCCAGCTGCACCATGCGCGGGCGCGCCACTACGACTTCCGCCTGGAGATGGACGGCAGCCTCAAGAGCTGGGCCGTGCCCAAGGGGCCGTCCTTGCGTGCAGGCGAGAAGCGTCTCGCGGTCGAGGTCGAGGACCATCCCATCGGCTACGCCAACTTCGAAGGCGATATTCCGAAGGGGAACTACGGCGCCGGCCACGTCGACATCTTCGACCGCGGCGTCTGGAATGCCGAGGGCGATCCGCTGGAAGCGCTGGCAGCCGGCAAGATCGATTTCGAACTGCACGGCGAGAAGCTGCAGGGTGCCTGGAAGCTGGTGCGCACCGCCCAGGTGCGCAGCGGCAAGCCGCAATGGCTGCTGCTCAAGCGCGACGATGCCTGGGCCGCCGACCTGGAGGCCGACGACCTGGTGGAGGGCGCTGCCCCCGCGCGCCGCCGCCGCGTGGACTGGAAGACGCGAGCCGCGGCCCTGCCGGGCGCCAGGCCCAAGCCACGCAACTGGAAGCCGCCGGCGCCGCAGCTGGCGACGTTGCGCGAGACTCCGCCTGCGGGCGACGACTGGCTGCACGAACTCAAGTGGGACGGCTACCGCCTGCTGGTCGAGATCAGCGGCGGCCAGGTCAAGCTGCGCTCGCGCAACGGCCTGGACTGGACGCCCGACTATCCGGAAATCGTCAAGGCGTTCGAGGCCATGCGCCTGGACGACGCCAGCTTCGACGGCGAGCTGGTCGCGCTCACGCCCAAGGGCAACGACGACTTCGGGCTGCTGCAGAAGGTGATCTCCGGCACCGCGAAGGCGCCGCTGCGCTACCTGCTGTTCGACCTGCCATCGCTGGCCGGCTCCGACCTCGCCGCCACCCGGCTGGAGGATCGCAAGGCATTGCTGGCCGACCTGCTGGACGGCGCCGATCCGGTGCTGGCATTGAGCCAGCACATCGTCGGCCATGGCGCCCAGGTATTCGCCGCGAGCAAGCGCCAGGGCATGGAAGGCATCGTCAGCAAGCAGCTCGGTGCACGCTACGTGGCCGGCCGTTCGACCAGCTGGGTCAAGACCAAGCACGCCGAGGGCGACGAGTTCGTCATCGTCGGCTACGCCGCGCCCAAGCGTTCGCGCACCGGCTTCGGTTCGTTGCTGATGGCCACGCGCGAGGACGGCGCGCTGCGCTACGTGGGACGCGTCGGCACCGGCTTCGACGACGACCAGTTGCGCAAGCTCAAGGCGCGGATGCAGCCCTTGGCGCGCAAGCAGCCCACCGTGGCGCTGCCGGCGCACATCCCGCTGCGCCCGCGCGATGTCACCTGGATCGAACCGAAGCTGGTGGCGGAGCTGGAGTACCGCGGCTGGGGCAAGGAAGGCCTGCTGCGCCAGGCCAGCTTCAAGGGATTGCGCGAGGACAAGACGGTGGATGAAGTGGGCAAGGGCAATGGCAAGGGCAAGGCGAAGAAGGCCGGCGCCCGCAAGACGGGCAAGACGCGCTCCGACGACGTGCCGCGGATCAGCAGCCCCGACAGGGTGGTGTACCCGGGGCTGAAGATCACCAAGCAGCAGGTGGCCGACTATTACGCCGCGGTCGCGCCGCTGCTGCTGCCGGAACTGCGCGAGCGGCCGTTGTCGCTGGTGCGCTGCCCCGACGGCATCGCCGGGCAATGCTTCTTCCAGAAGCACCACGCCGCCAGCCTGGGCGACAACGTGCGCGCCGTGCCGATCCGCGAGAAAGGCGGCGGCCGCGACGACTACGTCTACGTCGACGGCATCGAAGGCGTGCTCGACCTGGTGCAAATGAACGTGCTCGAGTTCCACCCTTGGGGCGCCAGGACCGAGGACGTCGAGCACCCCGATCGCCTGGTGTTCGACCTGGACCCCGGCGAAGGCGTGGACTGGAACGCGATCAAGGCCGCCGCGCGCGAGATCCGCGCCCGCCTGGAGGAAGTCGGACTCAAGAGCTTCCTGCGCCTGTCCGGCGGCAAGGGCTTGCACGTGGTGGTACCGATCGCACCGAAGCACGACTGGCCCACGGCCAAGGGCTTCTGCGAAGCGTTCGCGCGGGCGATGGAGGCGCAGTCGCCCGACCGCTACGTGGCCACGGCGACCAAGGCCAAGCGCAAGGGCGTCATCTTCATCGACTGGCTGCGCAACGGCCGCGGCGCGACCAGCGTCGCCAGCTGGTCGCTGCGCGCGCGCGAACACGCCGGCGTCGCAGTGCCACTGAAGTGGAGCGAACTCGGCCGCACCAGGTCAGGCCACGACTACCCCCTCGAAAAAGCCCTCCGCCGCGCCGCCGCCCAGCGCACCGATCCTTGGCAAGCCGAAGGCTGGAAATCCGCCCTCCGCCAGACCCTCCCGGATTTCTAGCGACCTGATCGTTTCTTTTGACGCGGATTTACGCGGATTAAAAAGCGGATCAACGCGGATCAAGCAAAAGAAAAGGAGTGGTTTCCCGCGACCGTGTGGGCCGCTTGAAACCACTCCTGTGCTCTATCCGCGTTGATCCGCGCTTCTAATCCGCGTTGATCCGCGTCAAAGACGTCACTTCAACCCGCGACGCTCCAGCAGGGGTTCGATGTCCGGGTCGCGGCCGGCGAAGTCGCGGAACAGTTGCAGGGCGTCCTTGCTGCCGCCCTGGGAGAGCAGCGTCGCGCGGAAGCGGTCGCCGTTCCCGCGGGTGAGGCCGCCGTTCCCCTCGAACCACTTCACCGTGTCCGCGTCCAGGACCTCGGACCAGATGTAGGCGTAGTAGCCCGCCGCGTAGCCGCCCATGATGTGGCTGAAGTACGGCGTGCGGTAACGCGGCGGCACCGGCGCGTAGTCCACGCCGTCCTGCTTCAGCGCAGCGGCTTCGAACGCCATCACGCCGTCGGCATCCGGGATCTGCGACACGTCGGTGACCTGGTGCCAGCGCTGGTCGAGCAGGGCCGCGCCCAGGTACTCGGTGGTAGCGAAGCCCTGGTTGAACTTCGAGCTCGCCAGCACCTTGTCCAGCAGTTCCTTGGGCATCGGCTCGCCCGACTGGTAGTGCTTCGCGTAGTTGGCCAGCACGCTCGGCCAGTCGGACCACATCTCGTTGACCTGCGACGGGTACTCGACGAAGTCGCGCGGCACGCTGGTGCCGCTGAAGTACGGGTACTTCACGTCGGAGAACATGCCGTGCAGCGCGTGCCCGAACTCGTGGAACGCGGTGGTCACCTCGTCCCAGGTCAGCAGGGTCGGCTCGCCTTCGGGCGGCTTCGGGATGTTGAGGTGGTTGGCGACCACCGGCAGGTAGCCGGTCAGGGCGGACTGGTCGACGTAGCTGTTCATCCACGCGCCGCCGCGCTTGGACGGACGGGCGTACATGTCGGCCAGGAAGATCGCCAGCTGCTTGCCGTCCTTGTCGAACACGTCGAAGACGCGCACGTCCTCGTGGTAGACGGGCAGGTCGGTGCGCTCCTTGAACGTCAGGCCGTAGAGCTGGCCGGCGGCGTAGAACACGCCGTCGACGAGCACGCGATCGAGTTCCAGGTAGGGCTTGAGCTGGGATTCGTCGAAGGAGTACTTGGCCTGGCGCACCTTGTCGGTGTAGTAGGCCCAGTCCCAGGGCTGCAGTTCGAACGAAGGCTGGCCCTTGTCGGCCTGTTCCTTGTCGATCATGGCCTGCAGGTCGGCGGCTTCGCGCCTGGCGTTGGCCACGGCCGGCGGGGCCAGGCGTGCGAGCATGTCGTTGACCGCCTTGGGCGTACCGGCGGTCTCGTCGGCGAGCACGAACGAGGCGTAGTCCGGGTAGCCCAGCATGTTCGCGCGCTCCAGGCGCAGCTTCATGATCCGCGAGACCAGCGCGGTGTTGTCCCACTGGTTGCCGCGGCTGCCGCGCGCGACCGAGGCTTCGTGGATGCGCTGGCGCAGCGCACGGTCCTGCAGGTCGGTTTCCGGCGGCTGGCCGGTGGTGTTCTGCAACGCGATCACGTACTTGCCGTCCAGGCCGCGTTCCTTCGCCGCTGCCGCGGCCGCGGCGATGGCCGCGTCGGACATCCCTGCCAGTTCGGCGCGGCTGTCGACCACGACGGCCGAATCGTTGACCTCGGCCAGCACGTTCTGGCTGAAGGTGGTGGCGAGCTTGGCCAGCTCGGCATTCATTTCCTTCAGTCGCGCCTTGTCGGCGTCGGAGAGGTTGGCGCCGGCGCGGACGAAGTCCTCGTAGTACTTCTCCACCAGCCGGGTGTCCTGCGCGTCCAGGCCCGAGCCGGCCAGTCCGTCGTGCAGGGCCTTGATCCGCGCGAACAGCCTGGCGTTGAGGTGGATCGCGTCGCTGTGCGCGGAGAATTTCGACGCGTACTCGGCGCGCAGCTTCTCGCGGGCGTCGTTGGTGTCGGCACCGACCAGGTTGAAGAACACGCTGGCGGCGCGGTTGAGGACCTGGCCGGACTTCTCCATCGCCACAATGGTGTTGTCGAAGGTCGGCGGTGCCGGGTTGTCCGCGATGGCGGCGATCTCGGCCAGCTGCTCGGCCATGCCGCGGTCGAAGGCGGGAGCGAAGTCGGTGTCCTTGATCCGGTCGAACTGCGGATAGTGCAGCGGCAGCGGACTTTCGGCGAAGAAGGGATTGGATTGTTCGGCGGTTGCCGCCACGGGGGTTGCGTCCTGTGCCTGGGCGTGGAGGGAGGTGGCGGCAAGCGCGAGCGCCAGCGCCATGGCAAGTGGGTGCTTCATGGGATTGTCCCCGTCGGATCGTGATGGCGCCAGCCTAGCGCGCCCGCGGGTGCCGGCGCCCGTGACGAAAGACAGGGCGCAAGCCGCCGCGCGACGGATTCACGCCCCGGAAACCGCGGCTGCGGCACCGTAACCGTTCCCACGAACGCCCGGAGGCCCCCCATGGAGCTCGATACCCTGATGACCGCCAACCCGGCCTGCTGCGGACGCGACACGCCGCTGCGCGAGGTGGCGATGATGATGTCCGACAACGACTGCGGAATGATTCCGGTAGTCGATGAACAGGGCAAACCGCTGGGCGTGCTGACCGATCGCGACATCGCCATCCGCGCGGTGGCCGGCGGCAAGGACACCACCCGCGCCACCGCCGGCGACTACATGACCTCGCCGGTGCGCAGCGTCCCGGTCGATACCAGCCTGGCCGACTGCTGCGCCGCGATGGAATCGGGGCAGGTGCGGCGCCTGCCCGTGGTGGACATGGACGGACGCCTGTGCGGCGTGGTCGCCCAGGCCGATATCGCCCTGAATGGCGACCCGTCGAAGACCGCGGAAGTGGTGCGCGAGGTATCGAAGCCCTCCTGATCTGTTGCCAGCCGCCGCGCGGCAGGCATAATCGGCCCGTGGTGGGGACCACGCAGGGGATGTTCGAGATGCTTGCCGCGCCGTTGACCGAGGGAGCCGATTGCCGCATGCGATTCCAGCTCGTGGGCGCATGCCTGCGCGTCTGGGCCGAAGGCACGAGTTCGTTTGCCGCCACCGTCGCGTGCTGGCAGCAGGTCATCGAGCAGGTGCGCACCCTCGCGCCGAGGTCGGTGTTGTTGCTGGACGAACTGCGTGGCCGCGACCTCACCGCCGCCGAATGGGAATCGCTGGTGCAGGCCACCCGTGGTCAAGGCCTGGAGCGGGTGCGCATCGCGCACGTCAAGCCGCAGGGCACCGACGAACTGGAATACTGCGAGATCCATGCGCGCGAAGTCGGGCTGGATGCGCGCGTGTTCGCGGACGAGGCGTCCGCACTGCTCTGGTTGCGCGACGCTACCTGAAATCGCGCGAGCGGGTGTCGACGCCGGCCAGCAGCGGCGTCAGGTCCTCGAAGCGGGACGCGATCAGGTGGCGGCTGCCGTCGACGGCTTCCAGGCGACCTTCGACCGCCAGCAGCCGCGACTCCAGGAACACCTTGCGCTGGCGTTCGGCCAGGTCGCGCCAGACCACCACGTTGACCATGCCGGTCTCGTCCTCCAGGGTCATGAAGGTCACGCCGCTGGCCGTCTGCGGGCGCTGGCGCAGGATCACCAGGCCGGCATGGCGGGCGTGGCTGCCGTTGTCCAGCGCTTCGAGTTCGCGTGCATGGCGCCAGCGCCGTGCGCGCAATTGCCGCCGCACCAGCGCCAATGGATGCGCGCCCAGGGTCAGGCCGGTACTGGCGTAGTCGGCGCGCGTGTCCTCGAAGGCGCTTGGCGGCGGGATCGCGATGCGGTCTTCCGCCGCACCGGCATGGCCTGCGAACAGCGGCAACTGTTTTTCGGTACCGGCGCTGAGCCAGCGGGCGCGATGGCGATGGCCAGCCAGGCCGCGCAATGCAGCCGCCTCGGCAAGCCGGTCCAGGCTGCCGCGGTCCAGGGCGGCACGATGCAGAAGATCGTCCAGATCGCGCAGCGGCGCCTGCGCGCGCGCGGCGACGATGCGCGCGGCCGCGTCCTCGCGCAGGCCGTTGACCATGCGCATGCCCAGGCGCAATGCGTCGCCTTCCAGCGTGCAATCCCAGTGGCTGTGGCGCACGTCCACCGGGCGCACCTCGATGCCGTGCCGGCGTGCGTCGGCAACCAGCTGCGGCGGCAGGTAGAAGCCCATCGGCAGCGAGTTGAGCAGGGCGCAGGAAAATGCGGCCGGTTCGTGGCACTTGATCCATGAACTGGCATAGGTGAGCAGGGCGAAACTGGCGGCGTGCGATTCGGGGAAGCCGTAGTCGCCGAAGCCCTTGATCTGCTCGAAGATGCGTTCGGCGAACTCGACCGTGTAACCGTTGCCGGCCATGCCGTCGAGCAGGCGGTGCCGGTGCTTCTCCAGCCCGCCGTGGCGTTTCCACGCGGCCATGTCGCGGCGCAGCTGGTCGGCCTCGCCCGGGGTGTAGCCGGCGGCCTCCATGGCGATGCGCATCACCTGTTCCTGGAACAGCGGCACGCCGAGCGTGCGCTGCAACACGTTGCGCAACTTCTCCGACGGGTAATCGACCGGCTCCAGGCCCTGCCGGCGGCGCAGGTAGGGATGGACCATGCCGCCCTGGATCGGGCCGGGGCGCACGATCGCGACCTCGACCACCAGGTCGTAGAAGGTTTCCGGTTTCAGCCGCGGCAGCATCGCCATCTGCGCGCGCGATTCGACCTGGAACACGCCGATGACGTCGCCGCGGCGGATCATCGCGTAGGTGTCCGGATCCTCGGCCGGGATCGTGGCCAGGCTCAGGTCGCGGCCGCGCGCGCGCACCAGGTCCAGCGCCTTGCGGATGCAGGTCAGCATGCCCAGCGCGAGCACGTCGACCTTGAGCAGCTTCATCGTTTCCAGGTCGTCCTTGTCCCACTGGATGATGGTGCGGTCGGCCATGGCCGCGTTCTCCACCGGCACCAGGGTGTGCAGCGGATGCTCGGACACGACGAAGCCGCCGACGTGCTGCGACAGGTGCCGTGGCTTGCCCAGCAGTTCGCCGGACAAAGCGACGAGCTGGCGCATGGCGCGGCTGTCGGGATCGAACCCCTGTTCGCGCAGGCGCTCGCCCTCGGGCGGCTCGCCGCTCCAGTGGCCGACCGTGCGCGCCAGG
>NZ_JARUVM010000090.1 GCF_029763755.1 Luteimonas sp. 8-5 | reverse complement strand
GCCGGACAAAGCGACGAGCTGGCGCATGGCGCGGCTGTCGGGATCGAACCCCTGTTCGCGCAGGCGCTCGCCCTCGGGCGGCTCGCCGCTCCAGTGGCCGACCGTGCGCGCCAGGCGGCCGGCCTGCGCCTCGTCCAGGCCGAGCGCGCGGGCCACGTCGCGCACCGCGCTGCGCGAGCGGTAGCGGATCACGGTCGCCGCCAGCGCGGCGCGTTCGCGGCCGTAGCGGTCGTAGATGTACTGGATGACTTCCTCGCGGCGCTCGTGCTCGAAGTCGATGTCGATGTCCGGCGGCTCGTTGCGTTCGTCCGAGAGGAAACGCTCGAACAGCAGGCCCATGCGCGCCGGGTCGATCGCGGTCACCCCGAGCACGAAGCACACCACCGAGTTGGCGGCCGAGCCGCGCCCCTGGCAGAGGATGCCGCGCGAACGGGCGTAGCGGACGATGTCGTGCACGGTGAGGAAGTAGGGCTCGTAGCCCTTGCGCCGGATGAGCGCCAGTTCCTTTTCCACCAGGGCGCGCGCCTCGGCGGTCTCGCCCTCGGGCCAGCGTTCGCGCACGCCGGCCTCGACCAGTTCGCGCAGCCAGTCCTGCGGCGTCATGCCCTCGGGAACGAGTTCGCGCGGATAGGCATAGCCCAGGTCCTGGCCCAGGTCGAAGCGGCAGCGTGCGGCGATGCGCAGGGTTTCGCGCAACAGTTCCGGCGGATGGATCGCCGCCAGTGCGCGGCGCGTGCGCAGGTGGCGTTCGCCGTTGGGGAACAGGCGGCTGCCGGCTTCGGCCACGGTGCAGCGGTGGCGGATCGCGGTCATGGTGTCCTGCAGTGCGCGCCGGCTGCGCACATGCATGTGCACGTCGCCGCTGGCGACCGCGGGAATGCCGAGTGCTGTGGCCAATGCCTGCAGGTGTTGCAGGCGCGCGGCATCGTCGGGGCCGCGGTGCAGCTCCACCGCCAGCCACAGGCGCCCGTCGAAGCGTTGCTTCAGCCAGGCGCCGTCCTCGCGCGACGGGTCGGCGCCGGGCAGCCACAGCGCGAGCAGGCCGGGCAGGGCGGACGGGTCGAGATCGGCGCGGCCCAACGTGTATTCGCCTTTGGCCGAACGCCGCCGGCCCAGCGTGATCAGCCGGCACAGCGCGCTGTAGCCTTCGCGCGTTTCCACCAGCAGCACCAGTCTCAGGCCGTCGTCGAGGGTGAATTCGCTGCCGACGATCAACGGCACGCCGGTCTCGCGCGATGCCTCCAGCGCGCGCACGATGCCGGCCAGCGAACATTCGTCGGTGATCGCCAGCGCGGCATAGCCCTGCTGCCGCGCGCGCTCGAACAGTTCGGCCGCGCTGGAGGCGCCGCGGCCGAAGCTGAAGTCGGAGAGGCAGTGCAACTCGGCGTAGCTCGCGGCTTCCGCCGCTCCCACGTTCATGCGAACCATCCGTGCAGCAACAGCGGCGCGTCGGCGCTGCCGACGGGGCGGAACGCCCAGGCGCGCTGGCCGTTGCCGGTGTCGACCACGTAGTAGTCGCGGCGCACGTCGCCGCCGTCCCACCAGCCGCTTTCCACGCGTTCCGGCCCGGCCTGGACGACGTGGCCATGGCCGCGCAACGGCAACGGGTCGTGCAGCAGCCAGGTCGGCCGCGGCGCGGCAACGGCAGTCGCGCTGCCGGGAACGGCGCGTTCGGCCGCCGGCATCGGCACGC
>NZ_JARUVM010000009.1 GCF_029763755.1 Luteimonas sp. 8-5 | reverse complement strand
CGGCAGCGGCCGAGGGCGAGCCGGCGCCCGGCCCGCGGCCGGTCTTCGTGGTCGGCATGCCCGGCTCCGGCATCGAAAACCTGGCGCGACAGCTCGCGGTGCATCCGCACGTCGCCGATGCCGGCCCGCTGGACGACCTGGTGATGCAATTGCGCTGGGCCTGCGACCTCGTCGGCGGCCCGGAACTGGATATGCCGCTGGCGCAGGGCGCGGCCAGCATCGACTTCGAACAGCTCGGCCGCGCCTACCTGGCCCATACCCAATGGCGCGCCGGCGACAAGCCGGTGTACCTGGACCGCAACGCCGACAACTACGCCTGCATCCCCTGGATCATGCAGGCGTTGCCGGGTGCGCGCGTGCTGCACCTGGTGGGCGGGCCGATGGATACCTGCTTCGCCAACCTTGCCCGCTGGGCAGGCCGCGAACACGGCTGGAGCCGCGACCAGGAAGAAACCGCCGACCATTACCGCCGCTATCGCGCGTTGATGGCGCACATGCGCGGGCTGTATCCGGATCGCGTGCACGACGTGCGCTACGACGAACTGGCGGAGAACCCCGCGGCCGCATTGCGCGAAGCGATCGAATTCTGCGGGCTGCAATGGGACGAGCGGCTGCCGGTGGATGCGCCGCAAGGCGGCGTACCGGCAGGCCAGTGGCGGCGCTACGAGGACAAGCTCGGCCCGCTGCGCAAGCGCCTGGGTGCGCTGGCCTACTAGCCGGCGTTCGCCCCTTTTTTCGGCGGCTGGAACGCAGCGCAGGAATCCTCGCGTTCCGCCGGTGGCACTAGGTAGGCGTTGTCGAAGTGGCGGCGTTCGTCCTCGTTGCCTTCCTCGAGGTACCCGGTGGCGACGAGCTGTTCGCCGGAGCCGCTGGCAATCAGCCAGTGGGGCACGCCGACGTCACGATTGACGTGGCCGTTGCCGGCAAGCAGGAACACGACGTCCGCCGCAGTTTCCCCGCCCAGGGCGGCGAGCACGGTATCGGCCATGACCACGTCGCGCGCGATCTGCGCACGCGCCATCGGCTCGAACAGGGCGTCGGGAAGCATGTTGCAGTGGCCTTCGCGCACTTCCGCCACCTGCGCCTCGAGCAGCGCCTCGGGCAGCGCATCCAGCGCGTACTTCGCGTGCAACTCGGGTGGAAGCGCTGCGCCGAAACCGTCCTTGACCACCGCCGAAGCTTCCGCGCGCGACAGATTGGCCGCCAGCAGCGGCAAGTCGTGGTCGAGCGCGAGCTGGATCACCGGCGCGTAGTACGCCCAGTTCCACCCGGACTTGCCGGGCGCGACCGCGTCGATCACGCAGGCGGCGTCCTCGCAGCGCGCCAACGCCGCATCCAGGTCGGCCTGGCGCTCGCGGTCGAACTGCTCCATCGCGATCGCGACACGTGCGGTGCCGTCCACGTAGCTCTGCAGATGCCGCAGCCGCAATGCGTGGCCGACGGCGTTGTCGTGCACCTCGCCGAGCAGCAGCAGGCGCGGCGCGGTTTCCACGACGGGTTCGGGCGGGGGCGGCTGCGTGGCGCAGGCGGAGAGGGCCAGGCAGAGGCCGGCGGCGGCGAGGGCGGGATTGGGCATGGCCCAAGCCTAGGCCAGCCGGGACCGGCGTACTAGCCGGCAGCGCTACAATCGGGGGATGAATACCGTCCCCGCCAACCACGCCACCGCCACCCCCACGCAACCGGAAACCGCGACCCCGCTGCGCTTCGTCACCGCCGCCAGCCTGTTCGACGGTCACGACGCCGCGATCAACATCATGCGCCGGCTGATCCAGGCGCAGGGCGCCGAGGTGGTGCACCTGGGCCACAACCGCAGCGTCGAGGACGTGGTCCGCGCCGCGCTCCAGGAAGACGCCGACGGCATTGCCCTGTCCAGCTACCAGGGCGGCCATGTCGAATACCTCAAGTACATGGTCGACATGCTGCGCGAGCGCGACGCCGGCCACATCAAGGTCTTCGCCGGCGGCGGCGGCACCATCACCCCCGAGGAGATCCGCGAACTCGAGGCCTACGGCGTCGAGCGCATCTACCACCCCAACGACGGCATGCACATGGGGCTGGTGGCGATGATCGAGGACGTGGTGCGGCGTGCTTCGCACACGCGGGACCAGGGACCGGGGACCGGGGACCGGGAAAAGCGTGCAGTGCCGTCGATTGATGACGAGATCGCGATCGGGGAGATGCTTTCCGCGATCGAGGATGGTGCGTTTTCTCCGTCCGAGCTCGATCATTTGCGCAAGCAGTGGAAGCTCGCCTCCGGCCCGGTCCCCGGTCCCCGGTCCCCGGTCCCCGTGATCGGCATCACCGGCACCGGCGGCGCCGGCAAGTCGTCGGTGACCGACGAACTGCTCAACCGCTTCCTGGCCTCGTTCCCCGACATGCATATCGCCGTGGTCTCGGTGGACCCCACCCGCCGCCGCACCGGTGGCGCGCTGCTGGGCGACCGCATCCGCATGAACTCGCTGCGCAGCAAACGCGTCTTCATGCGCTCTATGGCCACCCGCCGCCAGCACGCCGCCACGAACGTGGTGCTGCAGGACTGCATCGCCTTCCTGAAGTCGCTGGGCTACGACCTGGTGATCGTCGAAACCGCCGGCATCGGCCAGAGCGACTCGGAGATCGTCGACCTGGTCGACTTCCCGATGTACGTGATGACCAGCGACTTCGGCGCACCGAGCCAGCTGGAGAAGATCGACATGCTCGACTTCGCCGAGCTCGTCGTGCTCAACAAGTTCGACAAGCGCGGCGCCGAGGACGCGCTGCGCGACGTGCGCAAGCAGTGGAAGCGCAACCACGTCAAGTTCCAGGTCAAGGACGAGGACGTGCCGGTCTACCCGACCATCGCCTCGCAGTTCAACGACCCGGGCATCTCCTGGATGTTCGCCAACCTGTGCCGCCTGCTGCGGGAAAAGCTGGGAATAGGGAATGGGGAACAGGGAATGGAAGGGCGTTGCGACTGGACGCCTTCGGTGGATACGAGCCTGAAGGAACCTCGGGCGACGGTGCTGATCCCGGGCAGCCGCGTGCGCTACCTGGCCGAGATCGCCGAACAGGGCAGGGCGATCAACCAGCGCATCGAAACGCAGGCCGAAATCGCCGACCGCGCCCAGTCCCTGTGGCAGAGCCTGCAGGAGCTCGGCGACGACAAGCTCCCCAAGGCGCTGGACCTTTTCGAGACGGGCGCGCTGAGCGAAGGCGACGACCGCACCCTCAAGACCCTGCGCCAGCGCTACAACGACGCCATCCAGTCCCTCGACTCCGAGGCGCTGAAGCTCCTGCGCGAGTGGCCGGCGCGCCTGAAGTCGATCACCGACGAGGTCAACGAGTACCAGGTCCGCGACAAGACCATCCGCGTGGAGAACTACCGCGAGTCGCTGAGCCACCAGCAGGTGCCGAAGATCGCCGCGCCGACCTATCGCTCCTGGGGCGAGCTGCTGACCTTCCTGCAGAAGGAGAACCTGCCCGGCGCGTATCCCTACACCGGTGGCGTGTACCCGTACCGCCGCACCGGCGAGGATCCGATCCGCATGTTCGCGGGCGAAGGCACGCCCGAGCGCACCAACCGCCGCTTCCACTACCTGAGCCTGGGCCAGCCGGCCGCGCGCCTGTCCACCGCCTTCGATAGCGTCACCCTGTACGGCGAGGACCCGGCGCCGCGCCCGGACATCTACGGCAAGATCGGCAACTCCGGCGTCAACATCCCGACCCTGGACGACATGAAGAAGCTGTATTCCGGCTTCGACCTGTGCGCGCCGACCACCAGCGTCTCCATGACCATCAACGGCCCGGCGCCGATGATCCTGGCGATGTTCATGAACACCGCCATCGACCAGCAGGTGGAGAAGTACCTGCGTGCCGACCAGCAGCGCTGGGATGCCGCGCACGCGAAGATCGAAAAACTGTTCCAGGGACGCAAGCGCCCCGAGTACAGCGGCATGCTGCCCGAAGGCAACGACGGCCTGGGCCTGGGGCTGCTCGGCGTCACCGGCGACCAGCTCGTCGAACCCGAGGTCTACGCGCGGATCAAGGCCGAGACGCTCAAGACCGTGCGCGGCACCGTGCAGGCCGACATCCTCAAGGAGGACCAGGCCCAGAACACCTGCATCTTCAGCACCGAGTTCGCGCTGCGGATGATGGGCGACATCCAGCAGTACTTCGTGGACAACAACGTCCGCAACTTCTACTCGGTGTCGATCTCCGGTTATCACATCGCCGAGGCCGGCGCGAACCCGATCTCGCAGCTCGCCTTCACGCTGAGCAACGGCTTCACCATCGTCGAGTACTACCTCGCGCGCGGGATGAAGATCGACGACTTCGCGCCCAACCTGTCGTTCTTCTTCAGCAACGGCATGGACCCGGAGTACACCGTCATCGGCCGCGTCGCCCGCCGCATCTGGGCAAGGGCCATGCGCGAGCGCTACGGCGCCAGCGCCCGCAGCCAGATGATGAAGTACCACATCCAGACCAGCGGCCGCTCCCTGCACGCGCAGGAGATCCAGTTCAACGACATCCGCACAACCCTGCAGGCCCTGTACGCCCTGTTCGACAACTGCAACAGCCTGCACACCAACGCCTACGACGAAGCCATCACCACGCCGACCGAAGAGAGCGTGCGCCGCGCCGTGGCCATCCAGATGATCATCAACAAGGAACTCGGCCTGAACTTCTGCGAGAACCCATGGCAGGGCAGCTTCATCGTCGACAAGCTCACCGACATCGTCGAGGAAGCCGTCTACAAGGAGTTCGAAGCCATCAGCGAGCGCGGCGGCGTGCTCGGCGCCATGGACACCATGTACCAGCGCGGCAAGATCCAGGAAGAATCCCTGTACTACGAGCACAAGAAGCACGACGGCAGCCTGCCCCTCGTGGGCGTCAACACCTTCCTGCCCAAGGAACACGCCGGCGACATCGTCACCGAGATCGAGCTGATCCGCTCGACGGAAGGCGAGAAGGGGCAGCAGATCGCCAACGTAGAGGCCTTCCGGGGACGGGGCGAGACTGTGGGAGCGGCGGAAGCCGCGAATACCAAGTTAACGACCCTCCAGCAAACCGCCCGTGACCGCAAAAACGTCTTCGCCGCGTTGATGGAAGCGGTGAAGACGCATTCGCTGGGGCAGATCAGCCATGCGCTTTATGAGGTGGGTGGGGAGTACCGTCGCAACATGTAGTCATTGGGGGCGTCGAGTGAAGGTCACGTTTCTGCATATTTCCGATGTGCACTTCTGCCCGGGAGCTGAAGAACAGCGTCCTAGCTTCTTTCCGTTCTTAAAAGATATTGAAGTACAACTTTCACGGGACGTCGGGCCGAGGTACTTAGTTTTTTCAGGTGATGTCGCAAAGGCGGGGTCCGAGGTTTCTCACTACGACGCACTACTAGAGCATCTTGCACCCGCTCTCGACGCCGTCGGGATTCCTAAGGAAAATCGAATTTGCGTTCCAGGAAATCATGACGTATGTACCGCATCGGTCAAAGCATTTGCTATTGATCATGAGGAAATAGTTTCTAAGGCGTATGACGAAAAGGCATTCAATGATGCGATAGAATCCCTTGATGCACGCCTTAAAGCCAAGTTTGCGAATTACCTAGATTTTCAGGCTGAATTCGCAGAATACGGGGTTAGGGAAGACTCACTAGCTGGCAACGGATTCACCCTTCCGGAAGGCATCGACATTTTTCTGGTCAACACCGCTCTCCACTCCTCAGGAGGCCTTAGGTTCGGTGACCAAAAGATTCCCGATCTCGGGCGCCTGCATTTGCCTACGCGCCAAATCGCCAAATGGCTTGAGGCGGGCGCCCCATCAGTACGACTTTTGATCGGCCACCACCCTCCGTCTTGGTGGTCAGCGTGGTCGCAGCGGGAGTTCGAAATTCTGCGGCGACAGATCACGATGGCCATGTTCGGCCATATGCATTCACAAAATGTCACTCATTCAAGAGAGTATGGTTCGAATCTGGTACAGCTATTCGCTCCAGCACTTCTGACCGATAAGCGTGATCCGATGGGTTACGCAACCGTAACCGTGTTGACAGAGTCAGGACACGCGACTGCAGCCTATAGGCAGTGGGACGGGCGCTCGGCTTTTGTGTTGGGCACCGTAATGGCTGGAAACGACTCCGGCGTTGCCGAATTTGGCGCTCCGTTAGAGTCTTCGCCAATCTGGGGCTTGGTCCGGCATTACGAGGCATCGCTTGAATTTGCGATGACGACCTACGGTAAGCAGCCGAAGTGGATTGAGCCAGTGGTCAAGGAGAAGCCGGAGACTGCAGCCGACAGGAAAGATGCAGTCCAGGTTTCGATCGAGGATCTCCTATCATCTTCCGAATCCACGATTGTCAAGGCGCCTCCTCAGTTTGGCCTCTCGTGCCTTGGAATCTCTCTATGTTTACAAGCGTGTCGTAGCGGCCAGGCGTGGTTGCGAATTGATCTTGCGAGTGTCAAACCACACAACGTCCATTCAGATTTTCAACGGCAATGCGTTGCCCATGGGATTGCGCAAGAAGATGTGCAATGCATCGTCTTGGACAGCTGGTCTGCGAGCGCGAATAATGCATTCAAATGCGTCGAAAAGCTTAGTCGCGAGTATCCGGACAAGCGTATACTGATTCTAGAGACTCAGGACCAGCCTTCTATCGCGGTTGCCGGCAAGGCCGTCATTGCTGGTCGGAACTTCCGCCAGCTTTATTTATGGTCGTTATCGCGGACAGATCTTCGTGACATCGTATCCGGCTACAGTCCCACAGCCGAAGACGATTGCGAGCGGATCCTCTCGAGATTGATCGCTGACTTGGACACCTTGAATTTGCCGCGCACTGCGTTGAATTCATTGATGTTGTTAATGGTGGCGGAAGTTGAAATCGATGACAGTCCAGTTAACCGCGCGGAAGTAATCAAGCGCATCCTTCATTTGATTTTTAGTAGCACCCAGTCGTTGACATACAAGTCTCGGGCGGATCTGAAAGACTGCGAGTATTTGCTTGGCGCTTTTGCTGAAAAAATCATTACGTCGGGGAACGACTTTTTTACTAGCGATGAGTTTGCAGCGTTCGGCAAGGGCTATAACAAACAGAAGCTGGTCGATATCGATTTTAGGCTTATTCTCAAGCTCCTCCTAAGTAACAACATTATTGTTTCAGATGAGGATGGGCAGCTTCGTTTTCGTTTTGCTTACTGGGTGCATTACTTTGGCGCGGTAAGGATGCATCATGAGAGATCATTCGCGACGTATATCCTGAGCGAAATGCGATACACGCGGTTTCCGGAGGTGGTGGAGTTTTATACCGGCATAGATCGTAGGCGAGACGACGCTGTAGAGGTACTGCGCGATGACTTGACCAAATTGTGCGAGAAGGTAGAACGAGTTTGCGGTTTGGCCACCCCGGCAGAGCTATACGCACTTGGTAGATGGGATCCGACCGAGGCAGATGTAATCAAGCTTCAGAGTGAGCTTGAAGAGAAGGTTCTCGGCTCCTCATTGCCAAAAGACGTAAAGGATAGATTTCTTGATCGAACTTACGATCCGGCCCGCCCTTATGACCAACAAATTGCAAGGGTCATGTCGGCGTACTCCTATAACAATCTTTGCGCGGGAGTGCGTGCCGGAAGCAGGGCGCTGCGAAACAGTGAGCATGTCACCCCGGAACTTAAGCTTCAGTTGCTTTCTGCCATCATGCGGTGCTGGGAGCAGATTCAAACTGTTTTGGTCGTTATTTCTCCGACGCTGGCGAGCACTGGTCAGGCGTCCTTCGATGGAACAAAGTTCCGGTTGGTCGGGCATGCGGAACGCAAAGAGGAGTCACCAGAGCAGGCGATCAGTAGGATCTTGGCCATCCTCCCTGAGAATGTGTTGTCATGGTTTCGCTCAGATATCACCTCCTCGAAGCTAGGGCCGCTTTTGTATCGGCAGCTTGCTGATGCTCAAGGGGGACTCTCTCAACACAACTTGGCGATGTTGATTGCCGCCATCAAGCCACCAGGTTGGCGGGCTGTATTGGAACAGTACATTGCTGGCGTGGGCAGGAACTCGTTTTTCCTTTGGCATATCCAGTCAACGTTGTTCACAGACTGCCGCTTCGAGTACTTAGAAGAGCCGGTAAAGCAGGACGCTGTGCACTTGATTAAGATGGCGCTAGCGAAACATGAAACGGGTAGCCGAAGGCCCGGTCAAAAGCTGCTGAAGAAGGTGGAACTTAAGGAGTTTGATAAGGAATCGGCAAAGACTCGTGGTTAGAGGCCTTAGAGCGCTTCTAGGGGAAGTTGGCTGTGTGCGGAATGAGGGGTTACCCAGATGGGTTGGAAGGTCGTCCCAACCTGACGCCTGCAGTGCGATTTTGAGGCGCTGAGTCATTCAGGGTCGCAGATGAACCACGTTGTCGTGGGCGCGCTTTGACTTGACGTCGCGCGGAGGGTCCCGTTTGCGCATGATCCAGTCACTCCGTACCTTGCACCACCACGCCACCGAACCGGGCTTCTTCGGCGATACAGGCGACATCATCGATGAAGCATATAGCCTGCTCGTCAATGACCGGGGCATGCGGCGAAGACGACACCAGGCCGCCGGAGAGACCGGCGTTGCCAAGGGTCACAGGCTGGCGCTTCGCATCGGTCGTTCTCGCGGCGCAGTCGTTGCAAACGGCCCGGGGATATCGGGCGTTGACGGCGTCGCGGCCGAACAGATCGGGGCACGGGTGCACCTTGCTTCTATTTGCACTCACGTTCCGGAGCCACCTTTGATACAAAGGGTAGGCCCTTGGCGGGAAGTTGGTCACACCTGAAAGGAGCCAGCCATGCCCCACAGATTCAAACCCGGCGACCACGTCACCTGGAACTCCGAGGCGGGCCACGTCAGCGGCACAATCCTGAAGGTCCACGAGCACGACTTCCCGTGGAAGGGCCACACCCGCCACTGCACCCCCGACGACCCGCAGTACGAAATTAAGAGCGACAAGACCGACCACGTCGCCATGCACAAGGGCGGAGCCCTGCGGCGATTGAAACCTTGACCCGGACTTTCGGGTCTACGGGCTAGGCTCCCGGCCATGGCGATCCCAACCACCCTGTCGCTCCTGGCGCTGCTCGCGGCCGCCACCGCTTGCACGCCTACGGTGACCCAACCGTATGTCCCTGCCGGCGCCGACGCACTGGCCCAGGTCGGCCAGTGGAAGCTGCAGGGCGCCACCAATGCCCAAGGCCAACCCATTGCGGCCGTGCTCCCCAATGGCCAGGCGAAGCACGCGATCAGCTTCTCCAACGGCACGCTGGGCATCCACGGCGGCTGCAACCAGATGGGTGGCCGCTACACCATCGACGCGAACGGGCGGCTGGTGGTGTCGGATATCCAGTCCACCCTCATGGCGTGCGCGGACGACGCGCTGATGGAGGCGGACACCGTGGTGGCAGGCTTGCTGCAGGGCACCTCGGAATGGCGCATCGCCGAAAGCTATCCCGAGCAGCTGTTCCTGGCGCATGCGGACGGGCGGCGCAGCCACTGGGTGGCTGATCGTCCGGCGCCTTCCGAATAGGGCGCGCTTCATCGGGCTGGAACGCGCTGCTTGCTAGCGTTGCCGTCCCCCCGCGATTGGAGCCCCCATGCCGAAACGCATCGCCATCCTCGCCACCGACGGATTCGAGCAGTCCGAGCTGATGGAGCCGCGGCGCTTGCTCAAGGAGGCCGGCTTCCGGGTGGACGTGGTCTCGCCCAAGGACGGCGAGATCCGCGGCTGGAACAAGAAGGAGTGGGGCGACACGGTGCCGGTGGACGTGGCGCTGGCGCAGGCCTCGCCCGACGATTACGACGCGCTGGTCCTGCCCGGCGGGCAGATGAACCCGGACAACCTGCGGATGAAGCCGGAAGCCGTGGACTTCGTGCGCGCCTTCGCTGGCAGCGACAAGCCGCTCGCGGCGATCTGCCACGCGCCGTGGTTGCTGGTCGAGGCCGGTGCCGTCGAGGGCAAACAGATCACCAGCTGGCCGTCGCTGAAGACCGATCTGGGCAACGCCGGCGCGCAGTGGCAGGACGCACCCGTGGTCACCGATGGCAATCTGATCACCAGCCGCAAGCCGGACGACATCCCGCAGTTCACCGAGGCGGTGGTCAAGGCGCTGCAGTAGCGGAGCCTGTCACCAGCCTTGGAAGCGGGTCCAGATCTCGGCGCCGCTGCCCGGCGCAATGGCGTGGTACTCCGGAAACTGCGCCGCGGTGGCGCATGCATGGTTCGGCAATATCCGCAGTCGCGTCCCCACCGGGAACCGCTTGGCAATCCCGTGGTCGGTGCCACCCGCGCGAGCGATGATGCCGTGCTCCTGGTTGGCGCTGTCCACGATGTAGCCGTCGATGGGCGTCCCGTCCTCCGCACACACCTGGCCGAGCCCGAAGTCGCGCTTCTGCTTTTGCGTGCCGCGGTCGCGGCTCATCGCCATCCAGCCCGCATCCACGATCGCCCAGCCCTTTTCCTCCTGGTGGCCGATGACGGTGGTCAGCACCGACAGTGCGATTTCGTCCATGCGGCACACGCCGATGTTGTGCATGACCAGGTCGAAGAACACGTAGACGCCGGCGCGCATTTCGGTGACGCCTTCGAGGGTCTGCGCGGACAGTGCGGTCGGCGTGGAGCCGACGCTGACCACGGGGCAGGGCAGGCCGGCCTGGCGCAGGCGTTCGGCGGCGCGCACGGTGCCGGCGCGCTCCTGCTCGGCAGCGCCCTGCAGCGCTGCAGGCGTGTCGAAGGCATAGCTGCCGCCTGCGTGGGTCATGACCCCGCCGAGCCTGACACCGTCTTCGTGCAAGGCCCGCCCGACGTCGAGCAGGAGATCGGACCCGGGTGGAATCCCGGAGCGGTTACCGTCGACATCCATCTCGATCCAGACCTCGAACGTCTCGCCGTGCTCGCGGCCGAAGCGCGCCACGGCCTCCGCGCCGGCGACGTTGTCGGTGATCAGTTTCAGGTCGCAGCCCTTCCGCCGCAGTGCCAGTGCCCGGGGCAGCTTGTTCGGGGCAATCCCCACGGCGTAGAGGATGTCGTCGATACCGGCGGCGAAGAATTCCTCCGCCTCCTTCAGCGTCGACACGGTGATCCCGCGCGCGCCGGCTTCGAGCTGCGCCTGCACCACGGGCAGGCTCTTGCTGGTCTTGACGTGCGGCCGCAGCTTCACGCCCAGCGCATCCATCCGCGCCTGCATGCGGGCGATGTTGGCCTGCATCTGGCGGATATCGATGAGGGCGGTGGGGGTGTCGAGAGCTGAGAACACGGTCATCCTTTGGAACCTGGGATCGGCAGACTTTACCGCGAGCAGGCCCTCCGCCTTGCGTTCAGCCCCGTCCTGTCGTCGAATTGGCCCATGGAAATCTCGCAGAAGCGCAGCAGCGCCCGTACCGCCTATACCTTCCACGACGATCGGCTCGACTATTCCTGGAAGGACAGCTCGGGGAGCCGCGGCTTCTCCGTCCGCTATGTCGACATCAGCCGCGACCGCCAGACCCTGACCGAACGCAATGTCTGGTTGCGCAATGCCGGGTATTTCTGGACGGCACTGGGGGTGTTGCTGCTGTCGATATCTCTGAACGAGGGCAGCGGGGCCAAGGGCAGCCTCTGGCTGGTCCTGGGCATCGGCTGCCTGGCGGCCTATTACGCGTATCCGACGAAGTACAAGCTCTTGCCCAGCGAGAAGGGCAACCTGCTGGTCCTGGACCACGGTGCAGATGGTGCCCGCATCGAAGCGGAGATCGAGCAGCGGCGCGCGGCGCAGTTCCGGCAGGAGTACGACTTCTTCCCGGAGGGCGAAAGCCCCGGCCAGCTCCGCAACCGCTTCAATTGGCTGCATCGCGAGGGCGCGCTGGACGATGCCGAACTGCAGGATCGGCTGGCCAGGGTGGAAGCGCTCGAGCGTGGGCCTGAGCAGGCCATTCCGGAACCGCCCAACCGCACACTGAACTGAAGATACGGCCATGCCCATCCCGCTCCGCTGCCGCTGCGGCCAGGTCCAGGGCGAGGTCGGCACCGCCCACACCTACACGCGTGCCACCTGCTACTGCACGGACTGCCGCGCCTACGCGCAGTGGCTTGGCGTTCCCGGGCTACTGGATGAAGTGGGCGGGGTGGATGTGGTGACGATGGCGCCGACGGACCTGCGCTTCACCGCAGGCCGGGACCGGATCGTCTGCATGTCGTGGAGCGAGCGCGGGATCTATCGCTGGTACGCGTCCTGCTGCCGGACGCCGCTGGGCAACACGCCGCGGGATCCTGGCGTGCATTACGTGGGCGTGTCCAGCGCTTGCCTGGAGGGTGCCGGCGCAGCCGTGGACGACGCATTCGGCCTACCACGGCGTTGCCTCATCAGTACCGGCACGGCCACGGCAACCGTACGCAAACGGCCCTTCACCACGGCCTGGGGCATCCTGCGGGTAGTGATCGGGCTTGCCGGCGCGAAGCTGCGCGGTCGCCGCGAGTCGCCGTTCTTCGATGCATCCACCGGCAAGCCGATCCGCGTACCCGAGATCGTGAAAAGGAGCCCCCATGGAAACCAATGAACTGCACCGCGGCCGCCTGATCGACCACGTCCAGATCGTCGTCCGCGACCTGGAGGCAAGCCGCGCCTTCTACACCGCGATCTTCGAAGTCCTGGGCGTGCCCCTGGGCGGCGACATGGAAGGATTCTTCTGGGCCGACGAGTTCTGCGTGTCGGCGATCGACAGCCCGGCGTCGCAGGGCAGGCCGACCGGGCCGAGCCATGTCGCTTTCCAGGCCGCCGACCAGGAAATGGTGCAGGCGTTCCACCGGGTGGCGCTTGCGAATGGCGGCACGGACAACGGAGCGCCCGGCGAGCGGCCATATCATCCCGGCTACTACGCCGCGTTCGTGCTCGATCCGGACGGCAACAACATCGAAGCCGCGTACCACGGCGAGGCGACGCGCAGCGCGGCGTCGGTCAGGATTACGTTCTGACGCCTGCATCGTCGCCGAGGCGGCGCAAACGGATCCAATCCATGCGCCGCCACGTCAACAACTCCCGAAGGTCGGTCGGCCGCTTGCCGCGCACGGCCAGTTCGCCCCCCTCGGTCACGTCGATCACTTCGATGCGCCGGCGCCCTTCGTGCTTGGCGTGGTACAGCGCCGTATCGGCCCAGCGCACGGCGTCGGCGAACGGCGCATCCGGGTCGCCTGCGAACGGATGGAACACGGCACCGCCCGAGACCGTGACCTGGATCGATGTCTCGCCCCAGGGCACGGGGCGCGATTCCAGCGAATCGACCAGCATCTGTAGCCGGGCTTCGATGGTCTCGGTGCTGTTGCCGCGCAGGACCAGCAGGAATTCTTCGCCGCCCCACCGGTACAGTTCGCCGGCGTTGCCGAGCAGGCGCTGCATACGCTCGACTACCGCCTGCAATACCGCGTCGCCGGCGGCGTGGCCGTGGTGGTCGTTGACGTCCTTGAAATGGTCGAGGTCGAGCAGCACGCAGGCCGTCGCCGCAGTGTCGCCGGACGGTGGCAGCGGGCCGACATGCTGGTCGAACTGATAACGGCTCAACGCGCCGGTCAGCGGGTCGCGGCGGACGGCGAAGGCGAGGCGGTCGCGCTCGCGGCGGGTGCGCCTGATTGCGAGGAACAGGCAGACCACCGTGGCGAGGGCGGCCAGGGCGAAGCCGATCGCAAGCCAGCGGGCGAGGCGTTCGCTGCGCAACTGTGCGTCCTGCAGTCGGTTTTCGGTGGACAGCGTGTCGGCGCGATGGGCGAGCTCCGAGGCCTTGCCGGCGGCTTCCAGTTCCGCGATCGCGCGTGCGTGCTCGCTGCGGAACAGGGTTTCGCGCAGCGCCTGCAGCCGGCGCGTGGCCGCCAGCGCACCCACCGGATCGCCGCTGTCCTCCAGGGCTTCGGCCTGGCGCGACAGGCCATCGAGCAGTTCCACCATCTGGCCCCTTTCCAGGAAGCCGGCGTTGGCCTGCTCCATCAGCGGCAAGCCGCGCTCGGCCTGGCCGAGCTCGATCAGCGCGTGTCCGCGCAGGAGTTGCGCACGCAAGCGGAAGTAGGCGCTGTCGTTGGCCTCGGCGTAGGCGTCCATCGCGGCGATGGACTCCAGTGCGCGGGCAGGTTGTGCCTGCGAAAGCAGCATGGCCGCGCGCGCTGCTTCCAGGCGAATGCGATTTAGGGCCGAGCCGGACCCGGCGACCAGCGCTTCGGCCGCATCCAGGGTGTGGGCGGCCACTTCCAACCGACCGATCTGTCGCAGCGCCATCGCCTTGGTGGTCAGCAGTTGCATGCGGTTGTCGTGCTGCATCGACGCGCCACCCAGGGCCTCGGCGCGCGCCACGCTGTCCAGCGCTTCCTGGGGCAGGCCCATCGCGATGTACAGGTCGGCGATGGTGCCGAGCCGGTAGAGCTGGGCGACGAGCGGGTCGGGCGGCAGGTCGCGCTCCAGCGCCAGCGCCTGCAGCTGGTGGCGCAGGGCGCTGTGGAAATTGCCCGCGTCGAAGTACATGTTGCCGTAGGCGCGGGCCAGCATTTCGCGTACTTCCAGCGAGGCGCTGTCGGTGACGCGGGCGCGCACGGCATGCATCGCGTCGAGGCTGGCATCGATGGACGCATCTTCATGGGTCATGTAGATGCGGCGGATATCCATCAGGTTGACGGTGTCGGTGTCGCCCGCGGCCTGGGCCAGTTCGCGGAGCTGCTGCATTGCCTCGAGGACCTCGGCCTGGCTGGCCGATTGCGACAGTTCGGCGATCCGCGCGCGCAGCTCTTCCCGATGTTGCGGATAGGCAGGGTCGGCGGGCTGTGCGAGGACGGCGCCCACGGAGAAGGCGCCGGCAAGGAGCCAGGCGAACAAACTGGTTTTCGGCATTGGTCAGGCCCCCTGGCCCTGAATCCGGCACCGACTTTAGCACTGGTCCGGGCGGCGCCGGCCGATGCCGTGGCTGCCGGCTTTCAGGGCGCGGCGCCTGCGCCTATGTGCGCTGCGAGGAACGCCTCCAGCCGGGTGTAGAACTCCACGTTGTTCTCGTCCTTGTAGAAGCCGTGGCCTTCGCCGGGCACGGACAGCCACTGCGGGGCATTGCCGGCCCGTTCCAGTGCCTTCTTCATCGCCACGGCCTGCTTGTACGGAGTGCGCTTGTCGATCTCGCCATGCGCCAGGAAGACCGGCACCTTGATCTTGTCGGCGAGATGGAGCGGGGAGTTGGCGCGCCACACCGCCTGGTCGTCGCCGATGACGCGCGAGATGTAGCTGGGGCCGAGCCGGGAGGTCGCGGCGTCGCTGTCTTCCGCCAGCGATTCCAGGTCGTACAGGCCGGACTGGCCGACGGCGCAGCGGAACAGGCCCGGCGCGCGGACGGTCACCATCAGGGCTGAATAGGCGCCGAAGCTGCCGCCGAAACTGCAGATGCGCTGCGGGTCGGCATAGCCCTGGGCGACCGCCCAGCGCACGCCATCGACCAGGTCGTCCTGCACGCGCGTGCCCCACTGGCGGTAACCGGCGCTCTTGAAGTTGTAGCCGCGACCTTCGCCGCCGCGGAAATTGACCTGCAACACGATGTAGCCGCGGCTGGCCAGGAACTGCGCATCGTTGTCGAAGGCCCAGGTGTCGCCGGGCATGTGCGGGCCGCCGTGCGGCAGCAGCACCATCGGCATGTTCCGGGGATCCTGGACGCCGGCGGGCAGGGTCAGATAGCCGTCCAGTGCCAGGCCGTCGCTGGCGGGGAAGCGGACATAACGCCGCTCGCCCATGCGGGCGGGATCGATCCGGCTGCGGGAAGCCATCAGTTTGGCGACCGTACGCTTCGCCCTGTCGTAGAGGTACCACGCGCCGGGATCGCGGTCGCTGTACGCATACAGCAGGGTCGCGTTGCCGTCGGAGGTATGGTTGACGTAGGTGAGATACAGGCCCGGGAACTTGGAGCTCAGCGCCTTGTGTTCCCTGGATTCCAGCGCGGTCTCGTCGAAATACACCATCTGCGGCCTGCCGTGGAACAGCGTGGCGGCGAACGGCTCGCCGGCCGTGTTCCATTCGACTTCGCCCACGCTGCCGAACTCGTCGCTTGCCAGGGTAGTGAGGTTGGCACCGGACGGGTCCGCCCGCACCAGGGACGACGGGCCGCCGCCGTGGCTCCAGGTGGCGTAGACCTGCTTCCCGTCGGCCGAGAAGGCATATGGCACGAACTGGCCGTCGAGCTGGTTAGCGGTGGCGGGCATCCAGGTCTTGCCGCCGTCCTTGGTTTCGTGCACCGCGAAGGTGTTGAAGTCCGTCCAGCCCCAGGCGAAGCGTGGCGTGCCCGAAGGATCGAGCACGAAATCCATGTCCCTGGCGCCGATGTCGCCCACCAGCCGCTGCGAGCGGATGGTGTCCATGTCGTAGAGCATGGTGCGGTTGCTGTTGGGTGTGATGTGGCGCATGAAGAAATGGCCGTTGCGCACGCGCGGCATCTGCTCGATTACGCCCCAGCCGCGATCTATGCCGGCTCGGATCACGTCCCAGCCGAAGATGAATCGCTGGTTCTTGCCGTCGTAGTCGGAGGCGATGATGTCGCCGGTGGGAACGGGCTTTTCGCGCGCGCCGATCTTGCGGCCGGTCGCCACCAGCAGTCGTTCGTCGTCCGCCCAGTGCACTTCCATCGGCATCTGGTAGCGCGGCAGCCGCAGCAGCGAGGTCTGCTGCATGCCGTCCACCTGGTAAACGACGATGGCGTGGTGGCCGTCGCTCATGTCGGCGGACACCGCGATGTGCTTGCCATCGGGCGAGAGGCGCGGCGAGCTGAGCGCGTCGGAAATGGCGAATGCCTCGATGGGTACCCGTTCGGCTGCATCTGCGGCCCCGGCGACCGCAGCCATCACGAAGGCCACGACGAGCGCGGCGGCATTGAAGTGCTTCATCAGGTTCCCCAGCTTGCTCGTCCCCGGCAGAAGCCGATTACAACACTGGTCGCGGCAAAATCGAAGCCCGGTCAGATGAACGCGTCACCGACGATATCCGCATCCGGCTGGCTGAAGTGGTCCTGCAGGTATTTCTCGCCTTCGTCGCAGAAAAGCGTGACGACGGTCGCGAGTTCGGGATGCTGCTCGCGCACGCGGCGTGCGGCGATCAGGTGCGCGCCGGAGCTGGGGCCGCAGAGGAGGCCGTGCTTGCGGGCGAGGCGGCGCATCTCGGCGATGGCTTCCTCGCTGGAGACCGACAGGGTTGCGTCCACCAGCTCGGAATGGCGGGCGAAGATGCCCGGCACGAAACCGTCGGAAATGCCCTCGATGTGATGCGTGCTGACTTCGCCGCAGAGGATGGTCTGCGACTCCGACGGCTCCATCGCGAACAGCCGCACCTCCGGGTTGGCCTTGCGGAAGGCCTGGCCGACGCCGATCAGGGTGCCGCCGGTGCCCACGCCCATCACCAGCGCGTCGGGCAGGCGGCCCTGCAGTTGCGCCAGGATTTCGGGACCGAGGATTTCACGGTTCTCCTCGACGTTGTATTCGGACTCGAACTGGGCAGGGGCGAAGTATCCGGCCTGTTCGCCCAGGCGCCGCGCTTCCTCCAGCGCGCCGTTGACGTGGAAGTGGCCGACGAAGCGGATCTCCGCGCCATAGGCGCGCGAAATGGCCACGCGTTCGTTGGACAGCCCTTCGGGCATCACCACCAGCATCTTGTAGCCCTTCACCGCGGCCACCATCGAGAGGGCGTTGCCGGTATTGCCGCTGGTCGCCTCCACGATGGTGTCGCCAGGCTTGAGCAATCCCTGCTGTTCGGCCTTTTCGATCATGTACCAAGCGATCCGCGCCTTGATCGAGCCGGACGGGTTCATGAACTCGAGCTTGGCGAACACGCCGTCGATCTCGAGTAGCGGCGTGTCGCCGATGGCGTCGAGGATGGAACGGGAGATACCGGCGTAGCGCATCGTCAATCGGTCCGGGTGATGCCCAGGGTCCAGCCGGGCGGATCGCTGGCCGGGAAGCTCTGGTCGCTTTCCATGTCGACCAGCTCGTCGTCGTCCAAGTGGCCGCTGTCGTCGTGGTCGTGCCTTTCCAGCAGGTCCTCGGGCCGTTCGAGCTGTTTCGCGTTCATGTATGACCTCCTCGAAGGGGATCGGGCACATCCATACATACGCCATTGCCGGTGGAGTCTCCAGCAAGAACTGGCGGTTACCTGAGCCAGGTCAAGCTCGGGCGGGTACGAGGCCGCCAGGGCACCTGTCCTGCGTTCATTTCCCCCAATGGACCCGACCACCGCCCAAGCCGTCCCGCTCCGCGAACCCGCGGCCCCCTCTACCGATCGCCTGGACGTCGTTGACGCCCTGCGGGGTTTCGCGTTGCTCGGGGTATTGCTGGCCAACATTCTCTACTGGTGCGGCTTCGTGATGATGACGGAGGGACAGCGCCTGGCCACGTTCGGTGCCGAAGCGATGTCGATCCAGCACTGGTGGCACGCGTTCCTGGTGGACGGCAAGTTCTACACGCTGTTCTCGCTGCTGTTCGGTGCGGGTTTTGCGATGCAGCTGTCGCGGCTGGCCCGGCGCGGACACGACGGTATCGCCATCTACCGCCGACGCGTGCTGGTGCTGCTCGCCATCGGCCTGGTGCATTCGTGGGTGATCTGGGAAGGCGACATCCTGGTGCTGTACGCGTTGCTGGGACTGCTGCTGCCCCTGTTCCATCGATGGCGCGATGCAGCGCTGCTGTGCGCTGCGGTCGCGCTGGTGTTCGCGGTGCCGTTCCTGGGCAAGATGCTGTTCGCGGCCCTGGGCTGGGCGCCGCAGAACGCGTTCTACGCCGTCGGCATTGCGATCGGCGAAGCCTTCGGCATCGACCAGTCGCCCGAGTACGTGCTGCCCTGGATGCAACGCGAGGACTGGTATGCGCGGATCGCCTTCGCCGCCAGCGGCCCGCCGTTCAACTGGGGCACGCGAATCGAATCGTGGCGGATCCCCAAGGTGCTGGGGATCATGTTGCTGGGGCTATGGGCCGGGCGGCGACTGGCTGCGGGCGGGCTGCCCAGCGACAGGCGTCTGCTGTGGTCGGTGCTGCTCGCCGGGTTGGCGATCGGCGTGCCCGCCAGCGTGGTGTATGCACAGATGCCGGGCCACCAGCAGGACAGCTGGGCCTCGCAGGTCGGCACGGTTCCGCTGGGCCTGGCCTATGCCGCGGCGTTCTTGCTCGCGTGGCCGAGGGCGCGGCGGTGGCTGGACATGTTTGCAGCAACGGGACGGATGGCGCTCACCAATTACCTTGCACAGTCGGTGGTCTGCGGCATTGCATTCCTGGGCGTGGGCTTCGGCCTGGTCGGCCGCGTGTCCTTCGTCCAGGCATACGCGTTCGCCCTCGCGCTGTTCGTGGTCCAGATACTGTTCTCGCGCTGGTGGCTGGCGCGGCATGCACAGGGCCCGATGGAAGCCTTGTGGCGGCGATGGACGTACGGGGCGGCGGCTCCTTAATTCCGATCGGGCGCGTCCAGCCCCTGGAACACCGCACGCTGCGCTGCGAAGGCGCGCTGGTACGCGGGGCGGGCCTCGCCGCGCGCGACATAGGCGGCGACGTTGTCGAATTCTTCGAGCAGGCCGGAGCTGCGCAGGCGCAGCAGCACGGCGATCATCATCAGGTCGCCGGCACTGAACGCGCCGTCGAGCCATTCGTCCTTGCCAAGCCGATTCGACAACTGTTCCAGCCGTGTACGTACGCGGTCCCGGAGCATCCGCAGGCGCGCTTCGTACCAGGGCTTGTCGCGCTCCAGGATTCCTGCCATCGAGAGCTCGACGATCGGCGGCTCCACGGTGTTGAGCGCGGCGAACATCCAGGCGATCGCCCGTGCCCGGGCGTCGGGGTCTTCCGGCAGCAGGCCGGAGCCGGCATGACGCACGGCCAGGTGCAACACGATCGCACCGGACTCGAACAGCACCAGGTCGCCGTCCTCGTACGTGGGAATCTGCCCGAACGGATGGCGGGCGAGATGCTGCGGCTGCTTCATCGCCTCGAACGACAGCAGGCGTACGTCGTAATCCTGGCCGGTTTCCTCCAGCGCCCAGCGCACGCGCATGTCGCGGGCCAGGCCGCGGCCGCGATCCGGGGAGCGTTCGAAAGCGGTGATGGTCGGCATGGCGGTTCGTTACCGGTCCAGCGCGTGGTGGATCAGCACCACGCACTGCGAGGCGAACAGCATCTTCGGTCCCAGCGAGATCTTCCTCGTACCCAACCGCTCCAGGCTGTTGAAGGTCTTTTTCGGCATGGGGATGTGGTCGGTGAGCAGGAAGCAGGGGTTGTCGGCGAAGGCCTGCTCGCCGATCGGCGTGCCCTTGCGGTCCATCACGAACAGCTGGTGGTCCACGGCCAGTTCCTGCACCAGCCGCTCGAAGCTGATCGTGCGCACGGCCACGCCGGATTCGACGGGGCGTTCCTGCTCCTTGCCCATGCCCACGGAGGCGTCCAGGGCCCTGGCGATCTTGCCCAACAGTGTGCGCTCGTCGAAGCCGCCGATGTCGTGCATCGCGTTGACCTCGAAGCGGATCGCACGCGAGTAGTCCTGGGTGCTTTCCAGCACCAGGTGCACGACGACGTCGGGCCGGTGCGACTGGGCCACGAAGATGGCATTCATCAGCGTGTGCGCCAGGATCTCCGGGTGCGCTTCCTGGCCGATGGAGGCCAGCAGCTTGCGGCTGTCGGTGGGTGCGGCGCGGGCGCGCAGGACGAAGGTTCGCATCAACCCCGGACCGCTGCCTCGATCGCAGCCACGTCGATCTTGCGCATGGTCATCATGGCGTCGAACGCGCGCTTGGCCACGGCGGGGTCGGGGCTGGTGAATGCTTCGGTCAGCACCCGCGGCGTGATCTGCCACGACAGGCCCCAGCGGTCCTTGCACCAGCCGCATTCGCTCTCCTGGCCGCCATTGCCGACGATGGCGTTCCAGTAGCGATCGGTCTCTGCCTGGTCGTCGGTGGCGACCTGGAACGAGAACGCTTCGGTCTGCTTGAACACCGGCCCGCCGTTCAGGCCGACGCAGGGGATGCCCAGCACGGTGAACTGGACGGTGAGGACGTCGCCGGCCTTGCCGCCGGGGAAATCGCTGGGCGCGCGATGCACCGCGTCCACGGAGCTGTCGGGAAAGGTCTCGGCATAGAAGGTGGCGGCGCCGAGCGCGTCGTTGTCGTACCACAGGCAGATCGTGTTCTTCGGGATCATCTGGCGGCTCCTGGTGGGTCCTGCGCTATCCGGATTTCACGCCCAATCGGCTATTGCTGGTACATGGCCGACCTGGACCCGACCAAGCCTACCGCGTCCCGCGCCCGGATCGAAACCATCGTCCGGCGCGCCCGCGGCAGCCTGCCGGCCGCGCTCCTGCGGCGTTTCATCGATGCCGAACTCCTGTCGCAATCCGCGGCGCTGGCGCTCTACGCGATCCTCTCGCTGGCGCCCCTGCTGCTGATCCTGGTCTGGCTGACCAGCGCGGTCCTGCCCGGCGCGCGCGAGGCGCTGATGCAGCAGATCGCCCAGCTCGGCGGCGCCGAGGCCGAACAGGTGGCCCGGACCATCATCGACAACGCCCGCGCGCATCCGGACACCGGCTCGATCGCGGGCTGGTGGAGCATCGGCCTGTTGCTGGTCGGCGCGACCACCGTATTCGCGCAATTGCAGAACGTGCTCAACAAGATCTTCCGCACCGACGCCACGGCCTTGCCGGGCATGCTGGCATGGCTGCGCAAGCGCGTGTTCTCGCTGGGCCTGGTGCTGGCGGTGGGCTTCCTGCTGGTGGTGTCGATGACCGTCAGCACCGTGCTGGAACTAATGTTCGCGCGGGTGGAGTGGATGCTGCCGCTGGCCGTGACCGCGGCCACGTGGCTGGTCTACGCGCTCGCGTTCGCGTTCATGTACCACTACCTTCCGGACCGCTCGGTCGGCTGGAAGCTGGCACTGGGAGGCGGTGCCGCGACGGCGTTGCTGTTCCTGCTAGGGCGCGCCGCGATCGCCTGGTACCTGGGCAGCTCCAATCCGGGCGCGGCGTCGGCTTATGGCTCGATGGGCACCATCATCCTGGCCATCGTCTGGATCTATTACGCCGCGCTGATCGTCTTCGTCGGCGCGTTGCTTACCGCGGTCGTGGACGAACGTGTCCGGAAGCGGCGCGGCTAGCGCAGGCTCACGTCGCCGGTCTTGTCGCGGAAGTCGCGCTTGGGGTCCGCGCCCAGCAGCAGCTTGATGCCGGCCAGCATGCTGTTCTCGTTGAGCCAGACGTGGGCGTCGGCCGCATCCATGCGCAGCAACCGCAGTTTCGGATCGTCCTTACCCTCGAACCAGGCGGCGATGAAGGGATTCCACAGCCGGTCGATGGTGTCGCGGTCGTTGTCCAGCACCAGCCGCCCGGCGACGGTGGCGAACAGGTCGTGGTCTTTCGAAGAGAAGGTGGCCATGGCGTCGATCGGATGCGAGGCGTCGGCCACCTTGCCCAGGTCGGTGTCCGCGGCGGTGAAGAACCACAGCGGCGCGCGGTTGTCCTCGGCGATGGCGGTCATCGGCCGCGGCGCGATGCCGGCCGAGCCGAGCATGACCGTGCGGTCGTCGTTGAGGTGCTTCCAGAACCTGGATTCGAGTTGCTGGCGGTCGGTCATCCGGCGTCTCCGCTGCGGTCGGACCGACTTTCTAGCGGGGTCGTCGTGATCGGGCGGTGAGCCGGTCGCGATCCGGCGTTGACGGGGCGGGCCCGATACTGGCCGCATGCCTCCCACGCAAAAGCGCATTCGCATCGGCTGCGCCGGCTGGTCGATCCCGTCGCGTCACGCGCACCTGTTCGGCGACGGCGACAGCCATCTGGCGCGCTACGCGACGCGCTTCGACGTGGCCGAGATCAACAGCACCTTCTACCGGCCGCACCAGCCGCGCACGTTCGAGCGTTGGGCGGCAACCGTGCCGGCAGCGTTCCGGTTCTCGGTCAAGCTGCCCAAGGCGATCACCCATGACGCCCGGCTGCATGCCACGGGCGACGCGCTGACCGCATTCTTCGCCGACGTCGCCGGCCTGGGGCCGAAGCTCGGCGGCGTGCTGGTGCAGCTTCCGCCGAGCCTGGTGTTCGAGGCGCGCCTGGCGGACCGCTTCTTCGCGATGCTGAGGCGACGCGCCAGTGCCCGCGTTGCCTTCGAGCCGCGGCATCCGAGCTGGTTCACGCCCGCGGCGGACGTGGTACTCAGCCGCTACGCCGTGGCCCGCGTCACCGCCGATCCGGCGCTGGTGCCGGAGGCAGCCGTACCCGGTGGCAGCGGCGCGGGCGCGCGATGGACCTACTGGCGCTGGCACGGCTCTCCGCGCATGTACTACAGCAGCTACGAGCCGGCGGCACTGCAGGCGTTGGCAGCGCAACTGGCGCAAGCCGCCCGGGCGCGGACGCCTGCCTGGTGCATCTTCGACAACACGGCCCACGGCCACGCCATGGCCGACGCGGCCCGCCTCCAGGCGTTGCTGTAGCCGGTCAGGCCTGTTCGACGCCGGCCAGGCAGGCCGAGCGGTGCCGCTCGAGTTCCTCGGTCCATTCCTCGGCCAGGACCTGCACCTTGGCGGTCAGCCATTCGCTGCTCCGGGGATCGGCTGGCGGCGCGTAAGCAGCCGTCACGCTGTCGGCCTGGAGACTGCGCCAGGCGTCGAGCAGGCGGGCCGGATCCGGGTGGCTCTGCACCAGGGCCTTGAGCGCCAGGTGCTGTACCGCAAGGCGGGCCTTGATGGTCGCCGCTTCTTCGCGCCAATTGTCCATGTCCTGCTCCACGACATTGGTTGGTGGGAATAACGCCGGAGCCGCACTTAGGGATTCCCCGGTGGGGTTTCAAGTCACATTTTGCCGAGCCGGTGCGTCCTTGTCGTGAAGGTGGAGGACAATCCCATGATGGACGCTGGCACCGCCCTGTTCGAACGCCACCGGTCGCGCCTGTTCGGGCTGGCCTATCGAATGCTCGGGACCCCGGCCGATGCCGAGGACGTATTGCACGACGCCTGGCTGCGGCTCAACGAGCAGGATCCGGCCGCGCTGGACGATCCCGAGGCCTGGCTGGTCACCGTTACCACCCGGCTGGCGCTGGACCGGTTGCGCCGGGCGAAGGTCGAGCGCGAGCAGTACACCGGGCCCTGGCTGCCGGAGCCGCTGGCTCCGGAAGCCGACCGGCCCGACGCCACGGCCGAACGTGAGGAATCGCTGACCCTGTCGTTCCTGCTCCTGCTCGAACGCCTGGGGCCGGAGGAGCGCGCGGCGTTCCTGCTGCACGACGTGTTCGACTACGGCCACGCCGAGGCGGCGGCGATCCTGGGCATTGCCGAGGACGCCTGCCGCCAGCGCGTGCATCGTGCCCGTCGCCGCCTGCGCGAGGACAGGCCGCGCTTCAGCGTCGACCATGCGGCGCAGCGCCGCATGCTGCAGCGCTTCGTCGAGGCGATGGCCGAGCCGACGCTGGATACCCTGCGTGCGCTGTTCGCCGAGGATGCGATCCACCTCAGCGACGGCGGCGGCGTGGTCCGCGCGACCTTGCGGCCGCTGCACGGCGCCGAGCGGCTGGCGCGGCTGTACCTGCAACTGGCCAGGCACTTCCGCGAGCCGTTGTTCCACCACGAGCTTGTGATGCTCAACGGCGCGCCGGCGCTGCTGCTGCACGACGGGAAAACGGTGAGCTCGGCGATGTGGATCGAGTGCGAGGGCGACCGCATCACGGCCATCCACGCCCTGCGGCATCCGGCCAAGCTGGCCCACCTCATGCCGGTCACGAGCATGCCGGTCACAAAAGGGGAGGCTGGCCCGTCCTTGCATTGAAGCGGCCGATCTCCGGCCGCGAGCAAGCGAGGACCCCCATGCAACGCTTCAACCTCCAGACCCATTACGCGTCCGTGCAGCCGCTGTTGGCCTTGAACCAGCAGATCCACGAAGCCGGGCGCCTGGAACCGGCGCTGATCGAACTGGTGCTGATGCGAGTCTCCCAGATCAACGGCTGTGCCTATTGCCTGGACATGCACAGCAAGGATGCGCGAGCTGCAGGCGAAACCGAGCAGCGGCTGTACGTGCTGCCGGCCTGGCGCGAGACCCGACTGTTCAACGAACGCGAGCGCATCGCGCTGCACTGGGCCGAGGAGCTGACCGAGCTGGCCTCGCCCGAGGCGCTGCCCGACGCGCTCTACCAGCAGGCGCGCGAGCACTTCGAGGAAGCCGAACTCGTCGACCTGACCCTGCTGGTGGTCGCGATCAACGGCTGGAACCGGATCAACATCGCGGCACGCACTATCGGCGGGTACTACAAGCCCGCGCGCAAGGGCTGAGCCAGGTTCAGCGCTTTGCCGGAACGGGGCTGGCCGGATCGACATCGCCGGCCAGCGTCCACACCACGTCGCGGCCTTCAGGGTCGCGGCTGAGGTTGAACCAGGCCGGTTCGTGCCTGCCGAAGGTCTTCGTCGGCACGATGTACAGCCCGCTGGCATCGATGCTGCGGCGCGCTGGCATGTCGTCCAGGTCGCCGATTTCGACGATGCGTCCGTTGCGCTCCAGCAGCTTGCGCTCGAACTCCACCAGCACGTCGACCTTTGCCTGCGGCTTGCCCGGGATGGCCAGGGTGCCGCCGCTGACGCGCAGGTCGGCCCAGGTGCGACCGTTCTCGGGCAGGTCGGTATAGAGCGTGTGCGGTAGGCCCGCGTACGAGCCGGTGGCGATGGCGTCGAGCGCACCGGCCAGCGCCAGGAAATTGAGCTTGCGCAGTTGCTGCTTCTGCAGGTCGCCTTCGATGCCGCCGGACTCGATCAGGATCGTGGAGACGCCGGCCCTGGACGTCAGGTCTCCGAACGCGCGCGGGTTGAAGGTGTCGTCCCACTTGGCGATACGGCCGCTGATGTAGGGCTCGAGCACCGCGCGGATGGCGACCGAGACTTCGATCGCGCGGGCACGCAGCGCGTTCACCTCGCGGGCTTCGTTGTAGGCCGGGGCGAGCAGGGCGATGGCCGTGCCGCGATCGCTGTCGCCGACACGCGTGCCGACGTCCTGGTCGTGCAGGTTGAAGCCAAAATCCGGCTTCAGGCGCTCGCGCAGGTCGTGCAGGGCGCGGCCCTCCGGCGTCGCCAGGGCACGTGCGTCGCGGTTGACGTCCACGCCCTGCGCGTTGCGGCGCTGGAAGCGGGCCGCGCCGTCGGGATTGACGATCGGCATGAAGTGCAGGCTGGTGCGCTCGCGCAGGCGCTGCACCAGCGGATGGTCGGGGTGCTCGCCGAGGAAACGGAACAGGTCGGCCAGCGCCATCGACGCCGTGCTCTCGTCACCATGCATCTGCGACCACAGGAAGACCCGCGTCTTGCCCTTGCCCCACGAGACGTGGCGCAGCGGCCGGCCCTCCACGCTGCGGCCGATCTCCTCGACGTGGAAGCCCTTGCCTTCAGCGGCCAGCGGCAACGCCACGTCCCACCATTGTTCCGGCTGGAAGTCGCGCTCCTCCAGCCCGGCGACGCGGAGGTCGGCATCGTAGAGGGCATCGAGTTCTTCCAGCCAGGCAGGAGGCGAGGGCATGGTCGGGGATTCCTGGGCGACGGAGAGGTTGGGCACAAGCAGGCAGAGCAAGAGCAGGGCCGGCAAGAAAGTGCGGGGCATGGCGATATCCCGATTGGGTTACGCCGCATGCTCGGAGGGGGCCCGCGCATTGTCAATGTGACTAACGACCGAAACGGTGTTTGGTGCATCATCAGATGCGTAACCAGAACCAGGGGCAGGCATGGGGCGTTACGATTCGGGCGACGATGGTGCGGGCGGCAGGTTCTGGATGGGATTGATCGTCTTCCTGCTGGTCGCAGCGGCATATCCCTTCTACTCATATTGGGTCCAGACCCGACTGCTGGCGCGAGACGTGGCACGCGCCGGCGAAGCTTTCAGCCAGCAGCTGGAGGCGGAGAACGCACGAATGAAGGAGCAGGCGCGCAAGGCACGCATCGCCAAGGTCAGTGTCGTAGGGACTGCGCCCAACCGGAATGGACCCATTGCCATCGTCAGGCTCGAGCAAGCATCGCTCGACGAAGCAACGCCGACCATCTGCAGGCAAGCGGCGAGAATGCTTGGCTCATCCCTGGCGGGGCAGTCCCTCCGGGTCCAGCGCCATCGTGGCGGTCAACCTGCAATGGATATCGGAACCATTCGCTGCTGAACACCATGTCCGTCATCCTCACAGAATTCGCCCGAAGCCGCCTGTTCCGCGCCAACCGACGGAACACCATCCAGGACATCACGCCGGAGCAGTTCGAGCGGCATCTCAACGAGCATCCGGCCTTGAAGGTGTTGGACGGCTACGCGCCGTTCTGCAAGCTGCACGTGCATCGCAACTGGACGTCGACGCGCTGCCTGGCGGTGCCGATCACCGACGCCAACCGGCACCTGCTGCGCTCGGACTACGAAGCGCGCACGCCCGATGAACTCCCGGTGCTGGTGCGCTGGTTCGAGGGCCTGGAGCCGCCGGTGGCGGAATACCTGATCGTGATCCTCTACAGCCGCGATCAGTTGGCCAAGGAAGGCACGCCGACCGACGCCGACTGGGGCGTGGTCGGGTGCATGTATACCGCCGAGCCGGAAGAGACGCCGATGGCGCCGATCACAATGTTGCGAAACGCAATGGGCGTGGAGGAGGGCGGGTCCGGCGTGCCCATCGACCGCGACGCCTACCGTCGCAGCGTCGAGTTCTGGCGCAACCACGCCAACTGGCGCGGCTGACCCGGTTCAGCGCCTGGTGTAGGTCATCTCCATCATCTTGTACTCCGCGCCGTCGGGGCCGGGGCCGTACATCTCGAAGACTTCCGTGCTCGGGCTGGTCCAGCGGGTGGTGAAGCGCGCGCTGGTCTCCTGCTTGCTCACCGGATCCATCCAGCTGCCGGTGAAAGTGCATGCGCCGGCGTCGTCGCACTCGCCGGAGCTGACCATCAGCCCGGTCGACATGCTGTCGTTCCAGGTACTCCACCACTTGCCACTGACGTTGTCGTAGCCGGTCATGCCGTGGCCGTCGAACGATTGCCCGTGCATCTGCGCGGAGACCTGTTCGACCAGCACCCGTCCGCCGAGCACCATGCGCCGGGTGGCGGTGCCGCTTTCCTCGCTCGGCGGCGCGCCGGGTGCATCCCAGTTGCGGATCGCAAGATCGTATTCGCCGGCGGTCGAGGCCATTTGCGCGTGCTGTGCGCCCGGCGTGCCGGCAGCGATGTAGGCCTGCATCATCGCGGCCTGCTCGGGGGTCATTTCCGCTTGCTGTGCTTCCTGTGCGAGCGCGGCCGGCAGTGCGCAGGCGGTGGCGATGGACAGGGTGACGACGGCCGTACGGATCATGGCTGTTCCTCCGTGAAAGGCGCCCCGGGCGGGCGCCGGTGCGCGGACTATGTGCCATTGGATGGGCGGACGCCAGATGCCGCCTCCGCTACTCTGGCCGCAATCGATCCGGAGGCGACGGCATGGACAGGCGGCATTTCATCGGCAGCGCGGCATTGGCCGGATTGCTGCCGTTCGTCGGCAGTGCCACCGCGGCGGCTCCGGCCCGCGCGGTTCCGGCCCGCGCGGTTCCGGTCGCGGGGCGGCGCCTGCTGCCGGCTCCGTTGAACCCGGGGGACACCGTGGCGCTGGTCAGTCCTTCCGCGGCCACGGCCGAACGCATCGACCTGCAGCTCGCGCGCGAGGCGATGCAGGCCCTGGGCTTCAAGGTCAGGACCGGCGCCCACTATGCGTCGCGCTACGGCCACCTGGCGGGAACCGACGCACAGCGCGCAGGCGATCTCAACGCGATGTTCGCCGACGACGAGGTCAAGGCCATCGTCTGCGTGCGTGGCGGTTCCGGGGCTGCGCGCCTGCTGCCGCTGCTCGACTACGACGCGATCCGTGCCAATCCCAAGGTCCTGCTGGGCTATTCCGACATCACCGCGCTGCACAGCGCGATCCTGTCGCAGGCGGGCCTGGTGACCTTCCACGGCCCGATCGGGTCGGGCAGCTGGAATCAGTTCAACGTGGACCAGTTCAGGCGCCTGTTCTTCCAGCGCGAACTGATGCAGTACCGCAACACCGTCGATGTCGGCGAGGAACTGGTCCCGCGCAAGCACCGCACGCTGACCATCGCCGGCGGCAAGGCCCGCGGCGAACTGGTCGGCGGCAACCTGACGGTGCTGACGGCGTTGGCTGGTTCGAAATACGTGCCGGACTTCGACGGCAGGATCCTGTTCCTGGAGGACGTCGAAGAGGCGCCGTACCGCATCGACCGCATGCTCACCACGCTCAAGCTCATGGGCGCGCTCGACCGGATCGCCGGATTCATCTTCGGCGAATGCACGGACTGCGATCCGGGCGAAGGTTTCGGCTCGCTCACGCTGGACCAGATCTTCGACGATCACATCAGGCCATTGGGCATTCCGGCCTATCGCGGGGCGATGATCGGCCACATCCGCGAGCAGTTCATCGTCCCGCATGGCGGCATGGTGGAGATGGACGCCGACGCGGGCAGCTTCCGCATGCTGGAGCCCGTATTCCGGGTGGACTGAGCGTCGAAGTGTTATGGTGGAAGGCGTGGCCCCATGTCGCATCGTGCGTATCCCGATGCCAGTCTCGCCACGCTCCCCATTCATGACAGAAGGAAGGCCCCATGGAGATCGCCGATGCGCGTGTCGCCACCATCCACTACACCCTCACCGATGATGCCGGCCAGGTCATCGACAAGTCGCCGGAAGCTCAGCCGCTGGCCTATTTCCACGGCGCCGGCAACATCGTGCCGGGGCTGGAGAAGGCCCTGGCCGGCAAGAAGGCCGGCGATACGCTGAAGGTCGACGTCAAGCCTGAAGAGGGCTACGGCCTGCGCAACGATTCGCTGGTCCAGCAAGTGCCGCGCACGGCGTTCCAGGGCGTGGACAAGGTCGAGCCGGGCATGCAGTTCCGTGCCAATACCCAGAACGGGCCGGTGATGGTCACGGTGGTCGAAGCCACCGACGAGAACGTCACTATCGACGGCAACCACCCGCTGGCGGGCCGCACCCTGCATTTCGATATCGAAGTGGCCGGTGTGCGCGAGGCTTCGGAAGAAGAGAAGCAGCTCGGGCGCGCTGCTCAGTAGTAGTAGCGCACGGTCAGTTCGGTCGTGTCGCCGCCGTCGCGGTGGTGGTACAGCGCGCCGAACGCCCAGTTGTCGGTGGCATGGAACATCACGCCACCGACCATCTCGGTGGCCGAATCGCCATCGAACCGGGTCAGGCGTGCGGCGGCGGTGATCTCGAGCCAGTCGGTCACCGCGTGGCGCAGGTCGAACTGGGCGATGTAGCCGGTGCCCTCGAGCTCGCGCGGCTCGTCCCACGAGGGCGCCTTGGCTTCGCCGCGGCTGCGGAACACCGATAGCGAGGGCGCGATCATGGTGCGCTCGCCGATGAGGTAATGCCCGCCCGCGCCGACCCGCAGGGTTTGCAGGTCGTAGTCCCAGTCGTCGTGGCGCCCGGCATAGAACGCGGTGTCGTCGTAAGAGGCGAAGACGTGGGTATGGCCGCCGAAGCTCTTGAAGCCGCCGCCCGAGCCGTTGCCGTCGGACTCGGTACCGTTCCTGCTCAGGTAGACATAGTCGTAGTCGAGCACCTCGGCATTGGCCGCTCCGGAAACCAGCAACAGTGCCAGGGCAGCGCAGGTACGCATGTTCGGGTCCTCTTTTGCCTGGCGTTAACGGGCGAGAGGCTAGCCTCCGGCCATGGTCAAGAAGCAGGTCAAGCTCCTAGCGGGCGGCAACCCGCAGATTCCCAAGGGCGAGGGCGACGGCCCCGTCCAGGATTACATCGCGGCGATGCCCGGCTGGAAGCGGGCGGTCGGCAAGCGCCTGGACAAGCTGATCGAAGGCGCCGCGCCCGGCGTGCGCAAGGCCGTGAAGTGGAACTCCCCGTTCTACGGTGCGAAGGGCGGGGAAGGGTGGTTCCTCAATTTCCACTGCTTCACCAGGTACGTGAAGGTCGCATTCCTGCGCGGCGACTCGCTCGAGCCCAAGCCGCCGGGCGAGTCGAAGCACGAACACGTGCGCTACCTCGACATCCACGAGGACGACGATTTGGACGAAAAGCAGTTCAAGGACTGGGTGAAGCAGGCAAGCAAGCTGCCTGGCGAGAAGATGTAGCCCCGGCACGACGCCAGCGCCACATCGCCAGCACCGCCAGTCCATCCACCACCAGGGCGAACACGCTGGCCTCCGGACCGAACTCACCACCGGTCATCCATTGCGGCTTGTCGAGCAACTGAGGCAGCAGCAGGCCTGCCTGGTCCACGCCGCTGACGCCGAAGCCCAGCACCGATCCCTGCAGCCAGTTCCAGCCGAAGTGGATGCCGATCGGCAACGCGAGGCTGCGCGTACGCAGATACGCCAGGCCGAGCAGCAACGCAGCGAACATCGTGTCGATGGTGGCCATGACCAGGGTGCTGCCTTCCATTCCGGGATTGCCCCAGTGGGCAAGGGCGAACAGCAGCGCCATGACCCAGAGCGCGATCGGCGCACCCGCGCCGTCGACGAAGCGCTGGAAGAAGAAGCCGCGGAACAGCAACTCTTCGAGCAGGGCGACCCACACGAAGAACCAGGTGCCGTAGGCCAGGGCGGCCAGGCCCCCGGCCGGATCCATCGTGAAACGCACGCCGCCGATCGCCATGATCGATGCGCCCACGACCAGCATCAACGCAGAGCCCAGGCCGACGCCGGCGGCGAGCTGCCGGAACCAGGAGGCGTCCAGCTTGAGGCCGATCGCCGACAATGGCTGGCGTCGCAGGCGCATGCACAGCCAGGTGGCCAGCAGCAGGAAGGCGACGGGCAGCGGGCCGAACCATGACGGCTCCACGCCCAGGAGTTGCAGGCCCTTGGACACCGGGCGGTAGACCAGCTGGCTGGCCAGGAAGACCACGATGAAAACCAGCATCCACCAGCCGTTGCGCAGCTGGCCATTCCGATCGTGCAGCAACTTGCTCATCACGCCTCCATGCGGCATTGGGTTGCGCACACGATGGGGGACGGCGACCGGGGAGGTAAATATGCCGTCCGCGCCCATGACTGTCGTCACTGCGGGCGCGAACGTTTAAACCATTTGCTATTTGAAGCTGTAGACCAGGTTGACGGTGGTGAGGTTGTCGGTCCTGACGATGCCGGGTTCGACATCGCTGTTGTAGCGCGTCTCCAGGCCCGCCTTCATCGCCAGCTTCTTGTTGACCGCCACCTGCACGCCGAACAGGTTGCGGGCGAAAGTGTTCTTGCGGCCGGCTTCGACCAGCAGCGTATCGGTGAGCGTCGCGGTGTCCGTGACCTTCAGGCTCCAGTCGACCAGGGCGCGGCCGATGCCTTCCCTGTGATGGACGCGCGCTCCCTGGTCCTTGGCATAGCGGTAGCCCGGGCCGGCTTCGAAGAACAGGCGATGGGTGTCGGTACGGAACACTTCGTAGCCGTAGCCGGCCGTGGCCGTCCACTGGTACTCGTAGGTGCCGAAGGCGTCGCGTTCGCTGCGCAGCGAGCCGTAGAGATAGCGTCGCTCGTCCAGGCGCCAGCCGCTGGTGAGGTGGCTGCCGAACCGGCGCGCGCTCTCCACGCCGTCGGTGCTAGCGTACTGGCCCCAGGCGCCTGCGGCGAACTTGCGCCGCTGGCTGCTGAAGCCGACGTCGACCTTGCCGATCAGGCTCTCGCTCTCGGTGTTTCCGCGCGACAGGGCAATGCCGAGCTCGCCCTTGCCGCTCCAGCCTTCGTCGATCTTGCCGTCGCGCGGCGGCGCCAGGCTGGAATTGGACTTGAACTGGGCGCTGGCGGGCAGGGACGCGAGCAGCACGAGGAGGAGGGCGGTGCAACGCAGGATCATGCCTTCGGCCTTCGGAGACGGAACGAGGCTTGCCATTGTCGCATTCCCGGCCCAGGCGGCAGGCAGCTTTCGGCACTCCCCCGGGAGGGACGGAATCGGGTAGAACCATCGGTTTCCCCATCGACCGCATCGTCCCGACCGGAGAACCGCCTTGAAGAAGACCCTGCTTTGGGCCGCCACTGCCGCTGCGCTGGCCCTGTTCGCGAGCCCCGCCATCGCCGCCGACGATGCCGTCCGCTTCGGCACCTGGGGCGTCGACACCGCGGGCATGGATACCACCGTCGATCCGGGCACGGACTTCTTCGGCTACGTCAGCGGCACCTGGGCCGCGAACACGCAGATTCCATCCGATCGTTCGAGCTACGGCTCGTTCCTGGTGTTGCGCGACCTGTCCGAGGAACGGGTGCGCAAGCTGCTCGAAGGCTACGAGGCCGGCGACCCGGCCACCGGCGGCGACGCGGCGAAGATCGCGGCGCTGTACAACGGCTTCCTCGACGAGGCGGCGATCGAGGCGCTGGGCGCCACGCCGCTGCAGCCGCACCTCGACGCCATTCGCGCCGCCGGCGACAAGGACGCCATCGCCGCGCTGATGGGCCAGGGCAACGCCGGCTTCGGCAGCAGCTTCTTCGGCGCCTATGTCTCCGATGACCAGAAGAACCCGGACACGTACGCGCTCTACCTGAGCCAGTCCGGCCTGGGCTTGGGCGACCGGCAGATGTACCTCGACGAGAAGTTCGCGCCGCAACGCGAGCGTTACGTGCAGTACATCGCGCAGATGCTGGAGCTGGCCGGCTGGGAGGCGCCCGCGGCCAACGCCGATGCGATCATGGCGATGGAGACGAAGATCGCGCAGGCGCACTGGACCCGCGCCGAGAGCCGCGACCGCGACAAGACCTACAACCCGATCGCGCTGGTTGAACTGCCGCAGGCCGCGCCCGGCTTTCCGTGGGCGACGTTCTTCAAGGCAGCCGGCATCGACCACGCGGATCGCGCGGTGGTCCGCCAGGACAGCGCCTTCCCGCGCATCGCAAAGGTGTTTGCCGACACCGGCCTGGACACGCTGAAAGCCTGGCAGGCGTTCCGGACGACGGACAACGCCGCGCCTTACCTGTCCAGGGCTTTCGTCGAGGCCAGGTTCGAATTCCGCAGCAAGTTCCTGTCCGGCCAGCCGGAGGAACGCCCGCGCTGGAAACGCGCCGTCGCCTTCGCCGAGTCGGCGATGGGCGAGGCGATCGGCCGCGATTACGTGAAGCTGTATTTCCCTGCCGACGCCAAGGCCAAGATGGACGACCTGGTCGCCAACGTGAAGGCGGCGATGGGTGCACGCCTCGAGCAGCTGGCGTGGATGAGCCCGGAAACCAAGGCCGAGGCGGCGAAGAAGCTGGCCGGATTCGGCCTCAAGATCGGCCATCCGGATACCTGGCGCGATTACACCGCGCTGGAGATCCGCAACGGCGACGTGGCCGGAAATATCCAGCGCGCGTCCGCGTTCGAGTGGGACTACCGTCGCGCACGCATCGGCAAGCCGGTGGACAAGGGCGAGTGGGGCATGACCCCGCAGACGGTCAACGCCTATTACTCCTCGGTCAAGAACGAGATCGTGTTCCCGGCGGCGATCCTGCAGCCGCCGTTCTTCGATCCCGACGCCGACCCGGCGGTGAACTACGGCGGCATCGGCGGCGTGATCGGCCACGAGATCATCCACGGCTTCGACGACCAGGGGCGCAAGTCCGACGGCGACGGCCTGCTGCGCGACTGGTGGACCGCGGAAGACGCGCGCCAGTTCGAAGCCGAGGCGGCCAAGCTCGGGGCGCAGTACGAAAGCTACGAGTTCCCGCAGCTGCCGGACATGCACATCAACGGCAAGGTCGCGATGGGCGAGAACATCGGCGACCTCGGCGGCCTGACCATCGCCCTGGAGGCCTACCGCCGCTCGCTCGACGGCAAGCCGGCACCGGTGATCGACGGTTTCACCGGCGAGCAGCGCTTCTTCATGGGCTGGGCGCAGGTGTGGCGCACGCTGTGGCGCGACGATGCGCTGCGCCAGCAGCTCGTCAACGGCACCCATTCGCCGGGCCACATCCGCGCGTTCGCGCCGCTGCGCAACATCGATGCCTGGTACGACGCGTTCCACGTCACCGAGGGCGACGCGTTGTACATTGCCCCCGAGGATCGAGTCCGTATCTGGTGACGCCCTCCGGTCAGGGTGCGGCGGTCGCGGAGCCGGGGAGGGCAAACTCCACGACCGCCGGCACCCCGAGCAGGACCTTGGAGCGGTACTGGCCGTTGAACACGTCCTCTTCCTTGACCACGATGCGGCGCTCCTTGTCGATCCAGAAGCGCTGGTAGTTGCCGCTGCCGGGGCTACCGCTTTCGGTCTCGACCAGCCAGCAGTCGTACCGGGTGGTGCCATCGCCCCCCTGCAGCGTACGCTCGCCGATCACGGTGTAGTCGACATCCATCGGCGCCGGCATGCCGACATCGAACAGGCGCACGCGCAAGGTGCCCCCGCGCTCGTAAGGCAGCAACGGCAGCAGCGCCAGGTCGGAATGCCAGTTGAGCCACCAGCCATCGTCCATCGCCGCAAATCCCTGCTCCATGCGCTCGCGGCGGTCGGCAGGCAGTTCGCCTTCGATCGTGCCCTGGCCCTCGGCGGGGACGACGCGTGTGGTGATGCTGGCGCCGGGCCGGTGCCAGGTGGAGAGTTGGGACAGCGTCGATAGATCCTCCACAGCATGGACGGTGCGCGCGGTGTGCGCGATGCCCGTTTCGTTCTCCCAGTGCTGCTCGATCACCCAGGCGTCCTCGCCGTCCACCTGCTCGCGGCTGACGGTGGACGTGGCCAGCATCGCCTTGCTGATCCCGGTGCCGGGTGCCCCATGGAAGTAGACCAGGTAGGTCGCGGTGCCCGGATGCAGGCGTTCGACGTGGAGGTCGGCGGGCGCCACCGTGGACAATGCGGTTGCAAGGACGAAAGTGGTGAGCATGGGGCGTTCCAAAAAGGGGGTCGTGGGATTCCACGGCGAGGGGCCAGGCAGGACGAGTGCCACAGGGCAGGGTGCGGATGGTCATGTAACCTGCGTCGACCGAAGCAAGGGGCACGGCATGGGGAGTCAAGGCTGGTCGAGGCGGGAATTCCTGGCGGCGATGGCGGCCGGGGGAGCGTGCGGCATGGCGCCGCGGTTGCTGGCCGCCGGGCTGGCGAGCGATGCGGTCGCCGGCGTGGTGCTGCGCGACGTGCTGCTGGTCGACGGCAGCGGCCGGCCCGGCTTGCGCACCGATGTGCTGGTGCGCGGCGACCGGATCGAGCGCATCGGACGGATCGGCACCGGAGACGCGCGCGGCCTGCGCGTGGTCGATGGCGGCGGGCGCGTGCTGGCGCCGGGCTTCATCGACCTGCATACCCATGGCGATCCCTTGCAGTCGGCCTACACCCAGTACCTGGCCATGGGCGTGACCACCGTGCTGCTCGGCCAGGACGGCGGCAGCCCCGCGCTGCGCGACTCCGGTCGCGCCGCCGACAGCTTGCCGGCATGGATGGATGCGGTGGCGGCGGCCAACCCCGACGTCAACGTCGCCACGCTGTCCGGCCATGGCGCGCTGCGCCGCCGTGCCGGCATCGACGACGGCACCCGCAAGCCCACCGATGCGCAACTCGAACGCCTGCAGGCGATCCTCGACGCGGACTTGCGCGCGGGTGCGTTCGGCATGTCCACCGGCCTGGAATACGTGCCGGGACGCTATGCGGAAATGCGCGAGCTCGCCAGCCTCGGCCCGGTGATCGCGCGCCACGACGGCGTGGCCATGAGCCACATGCGCAACGAGGATGCCGGCTCGGTGCGAGACTCGATCCGTGAGCTCGTCGAGGCGAGCGGTCCGGCGCGTGCCCACGTCTCGCACCTGAAGATGGTCTACGGCAAGGGCGAGGCCGCGGCGGATGACCTGCTCGACTTCCTGCGCGGCCTGCGCGACGGCGGCAAGGCGCTGACGGCCGACGCCTATCCCTACGAAGCCAGCTACACCGGCGTGGCGATCGTGTTCCCGGAATGGGCGCTGCCACCCAGCGACTACGACAGCGTCCGCCGCGAACGCGGCGCCGAACTGCGTGCCCACCTTCAGCAGCGCGTGGAACAGCGCAACGGGCCGGAGGCGTTGCTGTTCGGTACTGGCCCGCATGCCGGCGAGACCCTGGCGCAGGTGGCGGCAAAGCAGGGCAAGGCCTGGCCCGACGTGCTGCTCGACATCGGTCCCGGTGGCGGCCAGGCCGCGCACTTCGTGATGGACCGCGCCTTGCAGGACCGCCTGTTGCTGGCGCCGTTCGTGGCCCTGGGTAGCGACGGTTCGCCCGGCGGCAGCCACCCGCGTTCTGCGGGGACGTTCGCACGCTTCATCCAGGAGTTCGTCGTCGCCAGGCCGCTGCTGCCGATCGAGGAAGCCGTGCGCAAGGCGACATCCCTGCCGGCCTCGATCCTCGGCATCGCCGACCGCGGCTCCATTCGCGAAGGCGCGAAGGCGGACATGCTGCTGTTCGACCCGGCGAAGGTGCGCGCCCGCGCCGACTACGTGCATCCGAAGACGATGGCCGAGGGTTTCGACCTGGTCCTGGTCAACGGACAGCCGGCGTACGAGAACGGCGAGTCGGCCGCACGTGCCGGGCGCCTGTTGCGTCGCGGCGCCTAGGCCTTCAGCGCACGCGGGCCCGGCGCAGGCCGGGTTTCAACTGGGCATTCCAATCGCGGTCGTTGGCGACCTGGGCGTGCGCACGGCTCGCGTCCAGCGCGTCGAAGTCCAGGTCGGCGATGGCCCACGCCTCGTCGCCGCGCGTGGTTGCGACGATCCCGTCGGCAGGAAGTCCGGCATCCATTGGTGCGTAGATCGCGGCCTCGCCGGTGTTGACGTCGAGCGCCGGGCTCCACGGCGCCTCGCCGGCGGTCACCGACTGCGCGACGAACATCCGGTTTTCCAATGCGCGCGCCAGGCAGCCGGTGCGCACGCGCGTGGCGCCCGCCTCGGTATCGGTGCAACTGGGTACCAGCAGAAGGCGCGCACCGGCTTCGGCCTGTGCGCGCACCGGCAGCGGGAACTCGCTGTCGTAGCAGATCGAGATGCCGGCGCGCAGGCCCGGCTGCGCTTCGAAGACCTCGAGCGCATCGCCGCCTTCGATGACGCCAAGCTGCTTCTCGAAACCGGTGAGCTGCAGCTTGTCCTGGAACAGGCGGCTGCCGTCGGGGGCGTACCACCATGCGCGGTTGCGGTAGCGCCCGTCGCCGGTGGCGGTAAGGAAGGTGCCGGCCTGGATGGCCATGCCGGTCTCGCGCGCCAACGACGCGTACAGCGCATGCCATTGCGGTTCCAGCGCCTGCAGGGCGGCCAGTGAGGCGGGCAGGTCCGCGCGGACCTGCGCCGGTTGCCACGCCGCCAGTTCCAGCGACAGGTACTCGGGCAGCAATGCGAGCTGCACGCACTTGCGCGCGATCTCGCCCAGCATGGCACGCTGGCGGTTGGCGAACGCCTCGAAATCGGCCGGGGCCTCGATGCGGTACTTGGCGGCGGCTAGCTTCATCGCAGCGGGCGCAGCCAGAACGTCAGCGGCTTGGCGCTTTCGGCGGCTTCACCGATCTCCTTCCACGACAGGTGCATCGTCATCCCGGGCTGGCGCGCGTAGCCGCGGCGCGTCCAGAAGGCGTCGTTGCCGCGCGCACCTTCGGGACGGCGCGGATCGCCGGCGTCGCGATCGACGGCGGCAAAGGCGGTCCAATCGAATCGCCCCAGCTCCCGCGCGTGCGCTTCGCGCGCGTCGAAGAAGCGATGGCCCAGGCCGCGGCCGCGATACCCGGGCAGGACCACGGACTCGGCGCAATAGAACACGCTGGCGGTGTCGATGCCGCGCTCGCGGAAGGGCACCTTGAACGCGTCTTCCTCGTCGTCCAGCGGCAGTGCGGTGGAGGCGCCGACCACGCGCTCGCCGTCGAGGGCCAGGACGCACACGCTGTCGGGAGTGTCGACGTAGGCCTGCAGGTAACGCGCTTCGTAGGCGGTATCGCCGTCGTAGAGATACGGGAACTCGCGGAACACGGCGATGCGCAGGCGCGCGACCGCGTCGAGCCAGGGGGCGATGTCCGCCCCGCGCAATACCTGCGTGCGCAAGACCGCGTCCACCTCAGCCCGAGACCTGCGCGATCCAGTCTTCCAGGTTGTAGTAGTTGCTCACCCGGGCGATGCGTCCGTCGCGGACCTCGAAGAAAGCACCGCCGGGCAGCACGTACCGTTGCCCGCGGGCTTCCGGCAAGCCTTCGTCGCTGGCCTTGTAGGTGCCGTGCACCACGTACTCGGCCGCGGCGCGGCGGCCGTCGGCGCTGGCCATCACCACCACGTCGTGCAGCTGCTCGGCGTAGCTGCGGTCCATGCGCTGCATGAACACGCGGAACGCCTCGCGGCCGGTTTCGCGCACGCCCTGGTTGAGGTCGTGCGCGACGTCGTCTGCCAGCAGCGCCAGCATGGATTCCCGGTCGCCGCGGTTGAAGGCGGCGTAGTACTCGCGGATCAGGGCCAGGGTGTTTTCCATGCCGGCATTGTAGCTTCCGGCAGTCCGGTTGATCCGGATCAAGAACCCCGGTTCGCGGCGCGCGGATGATGGCGCGGCCGGGAAACGCCCGGCGCCACCGGAGCGATTCCATGCAGTTCCAGCTGTCCACCCCCGACCCCGACGCGGCCAGGTTGGCCTCGGCCCTGCGCCCGATCGACCCCGACGCGCGCATTGCCCTGGACGCCGCGCGCGGTCGCCTGGAGGTACTGACCTCCGCCACCACGGTGCAGGTGCTCAACGTCCTCGAATCGATCGGCTGGGTCGCGCGCCCGCTGGAACAGGAAGTCCACATCAGCGGCGGCAGTACCTGTTGCGGTCATTGCGGTTAGGCGTCTTCTCGTCCAGGCACCGGGTTGCCGTCGCGATCCACGACCAGGCGCACGCGTTTGCCCTGGTAGTAGAAGCTGGCGCGGTACAGGCCCGCATCCGGGCCCGTGCCGCGCTCGCACAGCACGGTGATCTTGCGGTGGTCCATCAGGCGCCGGAACTCGGCGACTTCCAGCCCCAGGCCCGCGGCCACCAGGGCGGCGTCCACCGCCACTTCGTTGACGGGATTGAGCTCGATTGGAATGGGGTTGCCCATGGTCGCAGTCTGGTCGCGCGGGGCATGCGTCGCCATGACCTGGATCAGGCCTGCTGGACCTGGTGCGGCGCGTGCTAATTTGGCCGAGCCGGGGCGGGGGCCCCGTTCGTCCAGATGTTGTCAAAAGGGGAGAAGCATGACTGAAGCAGCCAAACCCAAACCCGGGTTCGCCGCCCGCGCGGCCAAGGTAGGTGGCTGGATCCTGCTCGGCGTGGCCGGTTTCATGTTGAACGAGGCCCTGGCCTGGGCGCGCGATGCGGCGATGGACAAGCCCGACTACCTGCAGGACCTGGCAAAAAAGCAGGAGCAGGAATTCAAGGACATCAACGACCAGCTCAGGCAGATCGGCGCTTCCATCGAGTCCGGGGATCGCCAGGCGTTCGCCCAGGTGAAGGACTCGATCGAGGGCATCGAACGCACCAACTCCAGCCTGATCCAGCAGCTGGTGCTGGCCAAGCAGGAGAACGAGACGCTGCGCCGCATCACGCAGGAAAAAGCAGGCGTCTCCGGCGGCTACGATTTCATCCTCGCCGAGAACGCGGGCGTGCGCATCGACCGCGACACCGTTCTTGGCGTGGACTACGTGAGCGAGCGCGGTGCGCGCGTGAACCTCACTCACGCCGGCGCGGAACGTCCGTCGTCGCGGTTCCTGGGGCCGGGCGAATCGGTGCCGTTCCGCAGCGAGGCCGGTGCGGACTGCAAGGTATCGATGGTCTCGTTCAATGACGCAAAAACCGGCACCGCCTCGTTCGTGGTGGGGTGCAACGCCGCAGGCTGAACCTGGAGACTCCCATGCGCCTTGCCTTGAGCTGCCTGTTCCTCGCGTCGACGCTGGCGGCCTTTGCCGCCGGTGCCCAGCCATATTCCGGACCGATCATCGACGTCCACCTGCACGTGGGCGCAGCGGCGCCAGGCGCACCCAACCCGGCTACCGGGGAGCCGACTACGGCAAACACCGACGCCGACCGCGAACGCCTGACGTTGGAACGCATGCGCAAGCACGGCATCGTGCTTGGCCTGGTCAGCGGGCCGGACGCCTACATGGCCAGCATGCGCAAGGCTGGGGGCGACGCGATCTGGGCAGGCGCATTCCTGGACGACGGACACAATACGTTGCCGCCGCCGGAGGTGCTCCGCGCCGCTTTCGAAAGCGGGGAACTGAAGGTGATGGGCGAAATCGGCGCCCAGTACCACGGGCTGGACCCCGGCGATCCCTGGTTCGAGCCTTACCTGGCGCTGGCCGAGGAGTTCGACATTCCCGTCGGGATCCATACCGGCCTGGCACCTCCCGGGACGCCATATGGCTGCTGCCCGGATTTCAGCGTCGAACTGGGCAATCCCAAGTTGCTCGAGCCGGTGCTCAAGCGCCACCCCAAACTGCGCCTGTGGCTGATGCACGCCGGCTGGCCGTACCTGCAGGAAACCAAGGCGTTGCTGTACATGTATCCGCAACTGCATGCGGACGTGTCGGTGATCGACTGGATCATCCCGCGCCAGGAATTCCACGACTACCTGCAGGCGCTGATGACCGCCGGTTTCGGCGACCGGCTGATGTTCGGTTCCGACCAGATGATCTGGCCCGAAGCGATCAGCCTGGCGGTGGAAGGCGTGGACAGCGCGAGCTTCCTGACGCCGGCGCAGAAGCGCGCGATCTTCCACGACAACGCGGCGCGCTTCCTGAAACTGCCTCCCGCCGTGGACTGATCGCCGTCAGGGCTCGCGCGGCACCAGCTTCAGCAGCGGGCCGTCGCTGCCGTCGCCGAGCAGCCACAGCGCCCCGTCCGGGCCTTGCTCGACTTCGCGGACGCGCCGACCCATATCGAAGCGCTGCGCCTCGCGTGCGCCGTTGCCGTCGAACTCGATGCGCACCAGCGACTGCGACGACAGGCCGCCGATGAAGGCGTCGCCTTTCCAGGCAGGGAACAGGTCGCCGTCGTAGAACACCAGCCCCGCCGGCGAGATCACAGGCGTCCAGGCAATCACGGGGGCGCGGAATTCCGGCCGGGTGTCGTGGTCGGGAATCGGCAGGCCGCTGTAGTGGTTGCCTTCGGAGACCAGTGGGTAGCCGTAATTCGTGCCCTTCTCGATGCGGTTGAGCTCGTCGCCGCCGCGCGGACCCATCTCGTGCGCCCACAGCTGCCCGTTGCCGTCGAAGGCCAGCCCCAGCACGTTGCGGTGGCCCAGCGTCCACACCTGCGCGGCCACGCCACCCTGTGCAACGAACGGGTTGTCGGCCGGAACAGTGCCATCGTCGTTGAGCCGGACGATCTTGCCCAGGTTCATCGACATGTCCTGGGCGGGGTCGAACTTCTGGCGCTCGCTGGAACTGATGTAGAGCATGCCATCCGGGCCGAAGGCGATGCGCTGGCCGTAGTGTCCGTTGCCGCCCGTCTTCGGCTCCTGGCGCCAGATCACCTGCAGGTTTTCCAGCGCGCCGCCGCCGGCATCGTCGAGCGCCAGGCGTGCGCGGGCGACCGCCGAGCCGGTCCCGCCGTCGCCGGCTTCGACGTAGCTGATGTAGAGCAGCTGGTTGTCGGCAAACCGCGGATGCAGGACCACGTCGCCGAACCCGCCCTGGCCGCGATGGACGACCGATGGCACGCCTGGCACTGATCCCGTCTTCCCGCTTCCGGGGTCGAACAGCTTCAGCGTGCCGCCCATCTCGGTCACCAGCAGCCGGCCGTCCGGCAGGAAGGTCATCGCCCAGGGCGAATCGAAGCGCGCCAGTTCGGTGGTAGCGAAACCGGTCGCGGTTTCCGGCTCGGCCGCCTGTGTCGTCGTCGTGGCGGCCGTGGCGTCCTTGTTGCCCATGTCGCCACAGGCCGCGAGCAGGCCTGCGCACAGGGCCAGCAACACCGGGTTTCCAACGCGTGGCATGGGGGTTACCTCGCTGCGGTTTTCTTCTTCGTCAGTCGTTTGGCAGGCTTGCGGGCCGGGGGCGCCGTGGTCCCGTCGCCATGCAGGGTCAGCAACGACTCCATCAGTTGTTCGTCGGCGCTCGAACACACGCCCAACAGCAGCGCCTCCTTGCAGCCCTCGGCCACGATGTAGGCGTGTCCCATGTTCGAGTCGATGTACACCCCTTCACCGGCCTCCAGCACGATGGGGTCGTAGAACTCGGTGTGCACTTCCATGCGCCCTTCGAGGACGTGGATGTATTCCTCGCCCGAGTGGCGCACCAGTTCGCCGAACTGTTCGATGCTCCTGGCCCGCACGCGGGTGAGCACCGGGATCATGCGCTTGTGGCGCAGTTCCGGGCACAGGTAGTAATAGTCGTAGTTGGCGGTGGTGACGCGAATGGAGTCGTCGACGCGGCCGATGCTGCGGCGCGCGGTGACCGGTGGCTCGGGCGTGTCGTCCTGCTCGGCGAACAGCTCGGACATGCGCAGCTGCAGGCGCTGGCTGAGCTGCAGCAGCTTGTCGTAGGTCAGGGTGAGGCGGTCGTGTTCGACCTTGGACAGGGTCGAGAGGGGGATGCCGGAGTGTTCGCTCATCTGCTTGAGCGTCCAGCCCCGGCGCGAACGCAGCGAACGCAGGAGCGCTCCGATCGTGGGGTGTTGCGCAGTCATCCGTGGGGAACCTTTGTTCTGTCCTGTCCGGGATCATCATCCCTTCCGGAGGGCGGGGAGGGAAGGGTGGCGGGTTGACAATTCTCCAATTGGGATCATTATCGCCAAATCAGGATAAACGCTGGGGGTCATCCGATGCGCGCGATTCCGGGGATGTTGTGTGGTTTGCTGATGGCCGCGGTGGCCGGCCTGGGCCAGGTTTCCGCCCAGGAAACGACGGGCGCACCGGCATCCTTGCCGCCGGCGACGATTCCCGCCGATCCGGCCGCAGCCGGCGACCTGGTGCCGCCGGCGCCGGCCGACGGCGTGCCCGTGCTGACGCGCGACGATGTCGAAGCCTGGCTCGACGGATTCGTCCCCTATGCGCTGGCCACCGGCGACATCGCAGGCGCCGTCGTGGTGGTCGTCGATGACGGCCAGGTGCTGCTGCAGAAGGGCTACGGCTACTCGGACCTGGCCACGCGGTCGCCGGTGGATCCGGAAGCCACGCTGTTCCGCCCCGGTTCGATCTCCAAGCTGTTCACCTGGACGGCGGTGATGCAGCTGGTGGAGCAGGGCAAGCTGGACCTGGACGCCGACGTCAACCAGTACATCGACTTCACCGTGCCCGAGCGCGACGGCAAGCCGGCGACGCTGCGGCAGATCATGACCCACACCACGGGCATGGAAGAGCAGATCCGCGCGCTGATCACGGCCAAGGACTCGGAGATCACCCCGCTGGGCGAGGCGCTGAAGCACTGGGTGCCCGAGCGCATCCACGAGCCCGGGACCACGCCGGCCTATTCCAACTACGCCACCGCGCTGGCCGGCTACATCGTCGAGCGCGTGTCCGGCGAATCCTTCGACGACTACATCGACCGGCACATCTTCGAGCCGTTGGGGATGGCCCATTCCAGTTTCAGGCAGCCGCTGCCGCCTGCATTGCTTGCCGGCATGTCGAAGGGCTACGCGCGCGCCTCCGAGGGCGAAGCGAAGGAGTACGAGTACATCAGCCTGGCCCCGGCCGGGAGCCTGGCCTCGACCGGCGCGGACATGGCCCGCTTCATGCTCGCCCACCTGCAGGGCGGCGCCTACGGCGACGCGCGCATCCTCGGCGCCGACACCGCGCGCATGATGCACACCACCGGCCAGGCGTCGGTGGGGCCGCTCAACCGGATGATGCTCGGCTTCTACGAAACCTCGGTGAACGGCCATCGCGCGATCGCCCACGGCGGCGACACGCAGTGGTTCCATAGCGACCTGCAACTGTTCCCCGACGACGGCATCGGCATCTTCGTGTCGATGAACAGTTCCGGCCGCGAGGGCGCGACCGGGCATGTGCGCAATGCGCTGGTCCGCAACTTCGCCGACCGCTACCTGCCGGGCACGGCCGAGACGGCGCAGGGCGTGTCCGAGGAAGTCGCCAGGGAGCATGCCGCGCAGATCGCCGGCACCTACACCAGCAGCCGCCGCCCCGAAACCACGTTCATGTCGCTGGCCAACCTGCTCGGGCCGATCAAGGTACTGGCCAACGAGGACGGCACGATCAGCGTGTCGCTGGCACTGGGCGCCAACGGCGTGCCGCGCAAGTGGCGCGAAGTGTCGCCGTATGTGTGGCAGGACGTGGCTGGTGCCGACCGCCTTGCGGCCGACGTCGTCGACGGCCAGGTCACGCGTTTCACCCTGGAGCCGTTCGCGCCGATCATGGTGTTCCAGCGCCTGTCGGCGTGGGACGCGCTGGCCATGCCGCTGCTGGTCGCGAGCTTGGCAATCCTGTTGCTGACGCTGCTGGCCTGGCCGGTCTCCGCGCTGGTGCGCCGCTACTACGGCGTGCCGTACCGGCTGTCGGGCATCGATGCGCGCGCGCACCGGCTGGTGCGCATCGCGGCGCTGCTGGCGCTGCTGGCGGTCGGTGGCGTGCTCGCCCTGGTGCTGTCGATGTTCAACGACCTGGCGCTCACCAGTCCCGACAGCGACGGCCTGATCGTGGCACTGCGCCTGTTCGCGCTGGTGGCCTTGCCGGTGGCCGCCGCCATCGGTGTCTGGAATGCATGGGTCGTGCTGCGCGGTCGCCGCCGCTGGCTGGCGAAGCTGTGGGCGGTGTTGCTGGCCCTGGCTTGCCTGTTCACGCTGTGGATTGGTTTCGCCAACCACCTGATGGGCTTCGGTGCGAACTACTGAGGGCGGCGCCGTGGGGCGTCTGGTCCTGGAGCTGCACAACGAGCCGCTGCGACTGGCGGCTCCGTTCCGGATCGCCGGGCACGTCTTCGAGGCGATGCCCGCTACCATCGCGACGCTGCGCGAAGGCAAGTACACCGGGCGCGGCGAGGCAGCCGGTGTGTACTACACCGGCGACGGCCCCGACACCATGCTCGCCACTCTGGAAGCCTTGCGCGACGAGATCGAGGCCGGCATCGACCGGCAGGCACTGCGCGAGCTGCTGCCCGCCGGCGGCGCACGCAACGCGCTCGACTGCGCGCTGTGGGAGCTCGAGTCGCAACGAAGCGGCTTGCCGGTCTGGAAGCTGGCGGGGCTGCACGCAGTGCGCCCGCTGGTCACCACCTTCACCATCGGTGCCGACGACCCGGAGACCATGGCCGAACGCGCTGCCGCGTTCACCGGCGCGCGCGCACTCAAGCTGAAACTCACCGGCGAGCTCGACCTCGACATCGCGCGGGTGCGCGCCGTGCGCGCGCGCTGCCCCGATCCGTGGATCGGCGTGGACGCGAACCAGGGGTATGCGGCCGGCAGCTTGCCGGCGCTGCTACCGGCATTGCTCGAGGCGCGGGTATCGCTGCTCGAGCAACCCTGCGCGCGCGGCCGCGAACACGAACTGGACGGGATCGAGCGCGTCGTTCCATTCGCCGCCGACGAAAGCATCCTCGACCTGGCCGAACTCGAGGCGCGGCACCACAACTTCGACGTGGTCAACATCAAGCTGGACAAGTGCGGCGGCCTGACCGAGGGGCTGATGATGGCCGCGCGCGCCCGTGAACTGGGCAAGCAGGTGATGGTCGGCAACATGTGCGGCACCAGCCTGGCGATGGCGCCTGCATTCGTGCTCGGACAGCATTGCGATGTCGTCGACCTCGACGGGCCGATCTTCCTGGCCCACGATCGCGAGCCGACGGTGCGTTACGCCGGCGGTTGCATCGATTGCAACGACGCGGTCTGGGGGCCGCGTACGTGAACGCCGTGGCGGACAGGACCTGGTTCGGCCAGCCGCGCGGCCTGACGATCCTGTTCCTGACCCAGATGTGGGAGATGTTCTCCTACTACGGAATGCGCACGCTGCTGGTCTATTACATGACCAAGGAGCTGCTGTTTGCGCAGGAGAAGGCGTCCTTCATCTACGGCGCCTACACCGCGATGGCCTACTTCACGCCGATCCTGGGCGGCGCGATCTCCGACCGCTGGCTGGGCAAGCGCAACGCGGTGGTGATCGGTGGCGGCATCATGGCGCTCGGGCATTTCGCCATGGCCTTCGAGCCGATGTTCTATTTTGCGCTGGGCACGATCGCGCTGGGCAACGGCCTGTTCCTGCCGAGCCTGCCCAGCCAGATCAACGACCTGTATGCACCGGGCGATCCGCGCCGCGGCCGCGCCTGGAACGTCTACTACGTCGGGTTGAACATCGGCGGGTTCATGGCGCCGCTGGTGTGCGGCACGCTTGGTGAACTCTACGGTTGGCACTACGGCTTCGGTGCCGCGGGCATCGGCATGTTCGCCGGCCTGGTGATCTACCTGCTCGGGCGCAACTACCTGCCGCCGGAGTTGCAGCGCCGCGCCGTGCCCGCCACGCCCCTGGGCGGCGAGCGCAGCGACCGGCGCAAGGTCTTCTTCCTGCTGCTGGGCGTGGGCATCGCTGCCACGATCTTCCGCGGCGCTTACGAACAGGTCGGCAACACGTTGCCGCTGTGGATCGATACCGGCGTGGACCGCGCGTGGGCCGGTTCGGTCATACCCATGACCTGGTTCCAGTCGCTCAACCCGCTGCTGGTCATCGCCATGACGCCGTTCCTGCTCTGGTACTGGCGGCGCCGCAGCGACCTGCGCGGCGATACCCCGCCCGCGATGCGCATGGCCGCCGGCGCGCTGATCGTGGCCGCGGCCTACCTGATGCTGGCGCTGGTCACCGCGCTGTCCGGCGAGGCGCGCGCGAGCTGGCTGTGGGTGGTGGCGTTCTTCGCCATCCTCACGTTCGGCGAACTGCACATCCTGCCGACCGGCCTGGGCCTGTTCGCGAAACTGGCGCCGCCGCGGCTCGGCGCGACCACGGTCGCCTCGTGGTTCCTGGCCATCTTCAGCGGTAGCCTGCTTGCAGGATTGGTCGGCGCGCTGTGGTCCAGTGCCAGCCATTCGGGCTTCTTCCTGCTGCTCGCAGGCCTGGCAGTCGCCGCAGCCGCGTTGCTGTGGTGGCTCGATCGCCCGATCCGTTCGCTTTCCTGACCGTCCATCGCAAGGAGTACCGCCATGCGCATGCCCATTGCCCTGCTCACACTCGCACTGGCTGCCTGCGCCGCCACGCCTGCTGCTGATGCGCCAGTGGCGTCCTACGACGTGCTGATCCGCAACGGCCTGGTCTACGACGGCAGCGGTGCCGCGCCGCGGCGCGTGGACGTGGCGGTCGAAGGCGACCGCATTGCCGCGTTGCTGCCGCCGGGCAGTAAAGCGAGTGCACGCCAGGTACTGGATGCGAGCGGTCGCGCGGTCGCGCCCGGCTTCATCAACACCCTGAGCTGGGCGGTCGATTCGCTCATCGTCGACGGGCGTGGCATGAGCGACACCAAGCAAGGCGTCACCCTGGAGATCTTCGGCGAGGGCTGGTCGATGGGGCCGCTGGACGAGCGCATGAAGGCCGACGCCGTGGCCCAGCAGGGCGACATCCGCTATCCCATCCAGTGGACCACGCTGGGCGAGTACCTCGAATTCCTCGAGACCCGCGGCATCACCCCGAACGTCGCTTCCTTCGTCGGCGCGACCACGGTGCGCATGAACGTGCTCGGCGAAGCCGATGTCGACCCCGATGCCGCACAGCTGGCGCAAATGCAGGACCTGGTGCGCGCGGCCATGGCCGAGGGCGCGCTGGGCGTCGGCACCTCGCTGATCTATCCGCCGGCGGCCTTCGCCGAGCCTGGGGAAATCGTGGCGCTGGCGCAGGCCGCGGCCGAATCCGGTGGCGGCTACATCAGCCACATGCGCAGCGAGGCCGACCGTTTCCTGGATGCGCTTGACGAAACCATCGCCATCGCCCGCGCCACCGGAGAGCGCGCCGAGGTCTACCATTTCAAGGCGGCCGGCGAGAAGAACTGGCCGAAGATGGCGCAGGCCATCGAACGGGTCGAAGCAGCGCGCGGCGAAGGCCTGAAGGTCAGCGCCAACATGTACGCCTATACCGCCGGCGCGACCGGACTGACCGCGGCGCTGCCGCCGTGGGTGCAGGCCGACGGCCATGCCGCGATGGTGGAGCGCCTGCGCGACCCCGCGATCCGCGAGCGCGTGCTCGCCGAGATGGCCGACCCCGACGTCGAGTGGGAGAACCTGCGCCTGCTCGCAGGCTCCGACGAGCGCCTGCTGCTGCTCGACTTCAGGAATCCGGCGCTCAAGCCGCTGACCGGCCGCACCTTGCAGAGCGTGGCCGCCGAGCGCGGCAAGTCAGGCGCCGAAACCCTGATCGACCTGATCGTCGAGGACGACTCGCGGGTGGGCGCGGCGTATTTCCTGATGAGCGAGGAGAACGTGGAGCTCGGGCTGCGCCAGCCGTGGGTCAGCCTGGGTTCCGACGCCGAGTCGTCGGCGCCCGAAGGCGTGTTCCTCAAGGCCAGCACCCATCCGCGCGCCTACGGCAACGTCGCGCGCTTCCTCGGCCGCTACGTGCGCGACCGCGGGCTGATGCCGCTGGAGGAGGGCATCCACCGCCTGACCGGACTCCCGGCGGCCAACTGGAAGCTGCGCGATCGCGGCTGCCTGCAGGCCGGCTGCTTTGCCGACATCGTCGTGTTCGACCCGGTCGCCATCGCCGACCACGCCACCTACGACGCGCCGCAGCGCTACGCGACCGGCGTCGACGACGTGTTCGTCAACGGCGTCCAGGTGCTGCGCGACGGCGAACACACCGGCGCCACGCCGGGCCGGTTCGTGCGCGGGCCGGGCTGGCAACCCGCCGAATGAGCGCCCTGGGCGCGTTTTTCTGAATGAGTTGACAATTTTCTGATTAGGATCATTATCCCTGATCAGGAATCCGGCCCGTCGCCTGGGGAGGCACCGATGAACGCGATCCCGTTGAATCCGACTACCCGCCCGCGCACGCGGCTTGCGCTGGCCATCGCCGCCGCGCTCGCCTGCGCGACCACCGCGCCCGTCATGGCCCAGGAGGCCGCGACCCAGGGCCAGTCGGCCCAGGCCGACGAGGAAGCCACCGAGTTGGGCACCGTGGTGGTGACCGCCAACAAGCGCGTGGAGAACGTGCGCGAAGTCGCCGCCGCGATCAGCGTCATCGGCGAGCGCGAACTGGAGAACATCGGCGCCAACTCGCTGGCCGACTACGCCGACCTGGTGCCGGGCATGCAGGTGCAGGACAACGGCACCGCCGGCATGACCTCGATCTCGATCCGCGGCATCGCCGCGATCTCCTCCGGCGCCACCGTCTCCACCTACGTCGACGAAGTGCCGGTGGGCTCCAGCGGCGTGTACCAGGCCGCGAACATCTTCAACCTCGACCTGCTGCCCTACGACATCAGCCGCATCGAGGTGCTGCGCGGTCCGCAGGGCACGCTGTACGGCGCCGGCGCCATCGGCGGCCTGCTCAAGTACGTCACCCGCGAGCCGAGCCTGTCGGCGACGGAGTTCCGCGTCGGCGCGGGACTGTCGTCGGTGCAGGAAGGCGACCAGGGCTGGAACGTGCGCCTGGGCGCGAGCCTGCCGCTGCAGCAGGATCGCCTGGGCCTGCGCCTGAGCTATGCGCGCAACGAGGTTCCCGGCTACACCGACAACATGGTCGACGGCGAACGCGACATCAACGGCGCCCGCCAGACCAGTGCCCGCGCCGCGCTGCTGTGGGAAGGCGAGTCGGTCGACGTGAAGCTGGCAGCGCTGCACCAGGGCATGGAGAGCGACACCTCCGCTTCGGTCGCCCTCGACCCGGCCACTGGCGCGCCGATCGGCGGCGACTTCGAGGGGCGTTCGTGGCAGCCGCAGCCCTTCACCAAGGACCTGGACCTGTACTCGCTGACGCTCGACTGGGATCTGGGCTGGGGCGACTTCGTGTCCGCGACCGGCTGGTCCAACACCGACACGATGTACCAGCTCGACGCCTCGGTGCAGTTCGGCGAGTTCGCCAACCTGCAGCTCGGCCTGCCCGAAGCAGGCGCCTCGCACGTCCGCTACACCCTGGATCTGGAGAAATTCACCCAGGAATTCCGGCTGAGCTCGAAGAGCGGAGGCCGTTTCGAATGGCAGGCCGGTGTGTTCCACAGCCGCGAGGACGCGATCCAGAGCCAGTTCGTGCCGCTGATGCAGCGCGACGGCTCACCGCTGCCGGCGCCGTTCGACGAAATGTTCGGCGTGCTGGCGGTGATCGACCTGCCCAGCGAGTACCGGGAGACGGCGCTGTTCGTCAACGGTTCGCTGCGCGTGGGCGAGCGCTTCAAGATCGACGCCGGCCTGCGCCAGGCGCGCAACGACCAGTGGTTCAGCCAGAACGTGCCCGCCGGCGTGCTCGCGCCGATCGGCGACGTACCCGGCGAATCCGAGGAAGACGTCTCCACCTGGAGCCTGGCGCCGCAGTACCAGTTCTCCGAGGACACCATGGTGTATGCGCGCGTCGCCACCGGCTACCAGCCCGGCGGCCCCAACGTCGCGCTGCCGGGCATGCCGCCCAGCGTGGACTCGTCGATGCTGCGCAGCGCCGAGGTCGGCCTGAAGACGCAGTTCGCCGACCGCCGCGTGCAGCTCGACCTGGCCGCCTTCCGCATCGACTGGGACGACATCCAGGTCGCGGCGCAGTTCAATGGCATCGGCGGCCTGATCAACGGCGGCGAAGCCACCAGCGAGGGCGTCGAACTGTCGGCCTTCCTGCGTCCGACCAACCGCCTGCAACTCGGGCTCAACGCGACCTACACCGATGCGACGGTGAAGAGCGACTTCGAGTCGACGGTGATCCCGCAACCGGGCTTCGACGTGATCCTCAACACTGGTCTGGCCGGAGACCGCCTGCCCTACGTGCCGAAGCTGGCGTGGTCGGCGACCGCAGAGTACCTGTTCGACATTGGCCGCGTGCAGGGCCAGGTCGGCGCCGTGCTGCGCGGCATGGGCGAGCGCTTGAACGACACCACCGAGCGCCAGCGCATCACCATGCCCGGCGATGCATCGACGATCCTGGACGAAGTGCTGACCGCGCCGATCGAGCTCGACGCATACCACGCCGTGGACCTGTACGCGGGGATCGAATGGGACCACTGGTCCGTGCGCGCCTACGTCAACAACGTCACCGACGAGCGCGCCTGGTCGATCATCTCGCCGATCAACAGCGCGCTCACCGGCGTGACCGACCACTGGAGTGGCGTCCCGATCCAGCCGCGCACCTTCGGGCTGGAAGTGGACTACCGGTTCTGACGTGCTGCCGCAGCCCTACCTGCTGTTCCTGGGCGACATCACCGAGCCGGCGTACGCCAAGACCGCCTTCGGCCTGCGCGACTGGGCAGGCGAACGTTGCATCGGCGAATTCGCCTGCGACGGGGTGCGGGTCAGCACGGGGTTGGCGTTCCTGACGCCGGCCCAGGCCCATGCCGCGGGGGCGAAGTCGATGGTGATCGGCGTCGCCAACCCCGGCGGGCGCATTCCCGCCACCTGGTTGCCCGCGTTGCTGCAGGCGCTGGAGGCCGGACTGGATCTCGTCGGCGGCATGCATGCCCGACTGTCCGGGATCGCCGCGCTGCGCGATCGCGCGGTCGAGCTCGGCCGCCGCCTGGTCGACGTGCGCACGCCGCCGCCCGACATTCCGGTGGCGACGGGGCGGAAGCGCAGCGGCAGGCGCCTGCTGACCGTCGGTACCGATTGCGCTTTGGGCAAGAAGTACACGGCACTGACCCTGGCGCGCGAATTCCGGCGCCGCGGCATCGACGCCGACTTCCGCGCGACCGGCCAGACCGGAATCCTGATCGCGGGGCAGGGCGTGCCCATGGACGCCGTGGTCGGCGACTTCGCCGCCGGTGCCGCCGAGCACCTGTCGCCCGATGCCGATCCGCTGCACTGGGACGTGATCGAAGGGCAGGGCGCGTTGTGCCATCCGGCCTACGGCGGCGTGTCGCTTGCGTTGCTGCACGGCAGCCAGCCCGACGTCTTCGTCGTGTGCCACGAGCACGGCCGCGAAACCATGCTTGGCTATCCCGACCAGCGCCTGTGCAGCATCGAGGAAACCATCGAATTGACATTGCGCCTGGGTCGCCGCACCAACCCCGCGATCCGTTGCGCCGGCGTCAGCCTCAATACCGGCAGGCTGCAGCCGGCCGAGGCCGATGCAGTGCTTGCCGCCGAACGCGAGCGCCTTGGCTTGCCAGTCGCCGATCCGATGCGCGGCGGCCCCGAATTGTTGCGGCTGGTCGCCGCTTGCCTGGCATGACGACGGGCGGCGCGCACACGGCATCGGGCTGGTTCCAGCGCTACCTGCTGCCGGGCTTCGTGTTCCAGGCCGCGGTGATCGCCGGCGGTTATGCCACCGGCCGCGAACTGGTGGAGTTCTTCCTGCCGGCGGGGCCGTGGGGCGGCCTGCTCGGCATGGCGGTGAGCATGCTGGTGTGGAGCGCGGTGCTGATGGTGAGTTTCGAACTCGCCCGCATCCATCGCGCCTACGACTACCGCGCCTTCTTCAAGGTCCTGCTCGGCCGCGGCTGGTTCGCGTTCGAGATCGGGTACCTGCTGCTGATCCTGGTGATCATGGCGGTGATGGGCGCGGCTGCGGGCGAGATCGCGCAAAGCCTGTTCGGCATCCCGAAACTCGCCGGCTCGCTGGCGATGATCGCCGCCACGGGGGCGCTGCTGTTCTTCGGCACGGCCGGGATCGAGCGGTTCCTGGTAGCCTCGGTCGGATATCTCTACCTGGTGTACTTCGTATTCGTCGCCTGGAGCCTGTTCGCGTTCGGCGACCGCATCGAGGCCAACTTCGCATCGGTGCCTGTCGAAGGCGGCTGGTTCACCACAAGTTGGTTCACGGCCGGCGTGACCTATGCCGGCTACAACGTCGCCACCATCCCGGCGGTGCTGTTCTGCGTGCGCCACTTCGCGCGCCGCCGCGAGGCGCTGGTGGCCGGCGCGCTCGCCGGCCCACTGGGCATGCTGCCGGGCATCGTGTTCTACATCGCGATGATGGGTTACTACCACGAGATCGCGGACGTGGCGCTGCCCTCGGCCTTCCTGCTGGCGCGGCTGCATGCGCCGTGGTTCGAATGGGCGTTCCAGATCGCGGTGATGCTCACCCTGGTGGACACCGGCGTGGCGTTGCTGCACGCGGTCAACGAGCGCGTCGCGGCGGCGTGGGCCGAACGGCAGCGGCCGATGCCGCGATCGCTGCGGCCGGCGCTGGCGATCGGCGTCATGCTGCTCGCGGTCTACGCAGCGACCGCCGTGGGCCTGGTCGACCTCATCGCCCGGGGCTACGGAACGCTGACCTGGTTCTTCCTGGCCATCTACGTGCTGCCGCTGCTGACCTGGGGCCTGTGGTTGGTGCTGCGCCGGCAGTAGACTGGGGGGCATGAGCACCCAGACCGCATATCCGATCGGCACGCCGGGCGTCCCCTGGGGTGCCGGTGAACGCGCGCAATGGCGCGCACGGCAGGTGAAGCAGCGCAGCTACGCCGACGACGTGCTTGCCGTCGTCGAACGCCTGCGCGCGCGCTTCGACGTCGACGAGTACGGCGTCCTGGATTACGGCGAAGACGGCCGCTTCCCCCTCTACGCGATCCGCACCCGGGCCTGGCGCGACGACCTGCCCGTGGCGCTGGTCACCGGCGGCGTGCACGGCTACGAAACCAGTGGGGTGCACGGCGCGTTGCAGTTCGCCGAGGAACACGCGGCCGGTTATGCCGACCGGGTCAACGTCATCGTCGCGCCATGCGTGAGCCCCTGGGCCTACGAACGCATCCATCGCTGGAACCCCGATGCGCTGGATCCCAACCGTTCCTTCCGCGCGGACAGCCCCTGCGGCGAGTCTGCCGCGCTGATGCGCCTGGTGGCGCCGTTCGCCGACCGGGTGCTGGTGCACATCGACCTGCACGAAACCACCGACACCGACGAAACCGAGTTCCGCCCGGCGCTGGCCGCGCGCGACGGCAAGCCGCATGAGCCGGGCACGATCCCGGACGGGTTCTATCTCGTGGACGACGCGAACACGCCGCAGCCCGGATTCCAGGACGCGATCATCGATGCGGTGGCGAAGGTCACGCACATCGCGCCGTCGGATCCGGACGGCACGATCATCGGCTCGCCGGTGGTGGCGGCCGGGGTCATCCGTTACGCATTCAGGGAGCTGGGGTTGTGCGCCGGCATCACCGATGCGCGCTACCGCACTACCACCGAAGTCTATCCCGACAGCCCGCGCGCCACGCCTGCGCAGTGCAATGCGGCGCAGGTGGCGGCGGTGCGGGCGGCGATCGAATACGCCGCTGCCTGAATTCGTCGTGGCTTGACGCGGCTGCGCGGATCAGCGCGCCGAGGATTTGCGCTGGGCGGTGTTCTTGGAACGGAACGCGGCCGGGGCCGTGGTGCGCAGCGGCGTGTTGCCGAGGACTTCGATGCGGCCACCGCGCTTGCGGAAGGCGGCGATGTCGCTGGCGATGGTGTCGTGGCTGAGGCTGTCGGCCGAATGGCTGGCCTTGGAAGTGGTCGAGGCGGTCTTGCGGGACATGCTTCTCCTTTTGCGTTGCTCCGGTATGAGTGCCGGGGGCCCGCCCATGTTATGCGAAATAGGGCAAATTCGCAAGAAATCCCCGTAAATTCGGCGAAAAAGCTGCGTTTTAACAGGAACTTAACCGCTGCAGCCGCCACAGCAGATCGACGGCAATTGGCGCACCTGCACGGGCTCGACCGGATAGCCCGCGGCCGTGACCAGACCGGCTACCCGGGCCCGGGGCAGCAGGGTCGAAATGCGCAGTGTGGTGCCTGCCGGGTCGATATCGACCAGTGCCGCGGGATCGGCGTCGCGGATGGCGTCATCGATGGCCCCGAACGCCGCCAGCGGAGTGCAGACAGGGATGTGGTACTCCATGGGCCCAGTGTCCGCCCCGGGGCGGCGGGCCGCATTGACCCAGGTCAGTCGGCAGGGCGCGGTTGCGCCAGCGCTTCCTCGGCCGCGCTGAAGGCGGAGCGGCCGCCCAGGCGTTCACCGGGCATGCCGGTGAGGAACCAGGCCACGCCCGTGCCGCTGTCGCGATCCAGCCACAGTCCCGATTGCAGGCCGTAGGCCGAGCCCGAATGTCCCACCCGGGCGACGCCGTCGCCGAAGGGATCGTCGCGGCAGCCCTCGACCGGCGTGGCCAGCGTCTGCATCGCCATGCCGTAGCGGCAGAAGAAGCCGTTGCCCAGGTCGCCGGTGTCTTCTTCGTAGGTCAGCCCTTGGCCCGGCGCGTATTGCCACGATGGCGTGGCCAGCGCCCGGACCGATTCGGCGGAGAGCAGGCGCTCGCCCTCGAACACGCCTTGGCCCAGCAACAGGCGCCCGATGCGGGCCAGGCCGTTGGCGGAGATGCGCAGGCCGCCCTGCGGCGAGAAGAGGCCGCCGTTGCGACCGGGCTGCCACTGCGCCAGGTCGCAGCTTCCGTCTTCGGCCGCGTTCACCGGGCAGTCCGGCCGCGCGCCGTGCAGGTCGTCCTTGGCCGGCTTGCCTTCGCCGTCGTAGATCACCACGGCCCGTGCCACGGCAGCGTCGTTGCAGTTGGCCCAGTTGAAGCAGCCCTCGATCCCCAGCGGTGCCAGCACCAGACGGTCCATCAGCAGGTCGAAGCGCTCGCCGGTGACGCGCTCCATGATCTGGGCGACGAGCGGGAAGTTGAGGTTGGTGTAGCGGAAGTACCGCCCGGGAGGGTGCTCGCCCTCCCACGCGCGGGGATCGGCGAGGATGTCCCGTACTTCGCCGCCGAGCGGCGTCTGCCAGTAGCCGGCGGCGTCGGTCAGGCTGGAACGGTGCGAGAGCAACAAGCGCAGGGTGATCGGCTCATCCGGGAACGCCGGGTTGCGAAGTTCCCAGCCCAGGTAGCCGGAGACATCCGCATCCAGGTCGAGCTTGCCGGCCTCGACCAGGCGCATCACGCCAATCGCGGTCACCAGCTTGGAGATCGAGGCGATGCGCACCGGGTCGCCCGCGGTGACCTTGCGGCCGGTGGCGACATCGGCCAGGCCTTCGACATGGATGTCGGTGACGCCGTTGCGGTCGAAGGCGACGCGGACGCTGGCCACCGGTCCGGCGGCGAGGGCGCTGCCGGCGGCAAGCACGGACAGCGCGACGAGAAGGAGGGCGGGGATCCGGAGATAAATGCGCATGTGCCGATCTTGCCATGTTCACGAGCCTGGCATCCGCAATGCGCCTACGATGTGCCGCATGGACACGACCAAGACCGCCCGTTGTTTCCTCGCCGTGGCGCTGGCCGCGACCGTGGCCGCCTGCCAGCCCGATGCGCCGGCACCCGATACCGATGCGTCCGCCGGGTCTTCGGCCGCCGCCGCGCCGGAAGCCACGGTCGCGCCCGTCGTTCCGGAGGACAGCGTCCCGGAGGCCGTGGTCGTGTCCACCAACGAGCCGTTCTGGCAGGCGTGGGTGGAAGGCGGGGAGTTGGCGCTGGTGGGCGCCGGCGTGGACGAGCGTCGTTATCCGATCCAGTCGTCTGGACTGGACCAGGCGGTACGCGTGGTGAATGCCGCAAATGCGTCGGGCAAGGTGGAAATGCGCGTGGCCGACCTGGCCTGCCAGGACAGCATGTCCGGCGCGGATTTCCCGATGACCGGCACGTTGTCCATCGATGGCGGCGAAGCGATCACTGGTTGTGCGCGTCCGGCCATCCCGGCGCATTTCCATGGCCGCTGGGCACCTGATGCGGCCGGCTGCGCCGATGCCGCGGCGACCATCGAGGACATCGAGATCGATGGCCGCGGCATGCGCTTCCACGAGAGCATGGCATTTCCGGTGGAAGTCTCCATCGTCGACGGCGGCAGCGTGCGCCTGTCCAACCGTTACAGCGGCGAAGGCGAGCAATGGGAATCGCAGCAGACGCTGGCCGTCTCGGGTGACACCCTGGTGATCACCGGGCCCGACGACCAGCGCCTGGAGCGAATCCGCTGCCGCGACTAGCGGCTTGGCATCAAGCCGCTAGCGATCGCGGCTGCGGTTGCTTGCGTTGCGCTGGTCTTCGCTGCGGCCCTGGCTGCTCTTGCCCTGTTCATTGTTGCGATCGGAGGCCTGGCGTCCCTGGTTCTGGTTGCTGTCCTGGCGCTTCTGGTCCTGCATGCCAGTCTTCTTCTGGTTGTTCGGCATTTTCGTCTCTCCTGCGGCCCGGGATTGGGCGCCTTCCAAGCTAGCGACTGGCGCGTTAGCCAGCGGCGCATTTTTCGTGAGCAAGCGGCTAACGCTCCCGCGTTCAGGTGCTGTGCGTTCACGATGCCGGCGCTATGATCCGCCCATGGCAACCGGATGGGCTGGCGACACCGCAGTGCAGGACCAGATCGACGCGACCGTCGAGGACGCGATCAAGCGCGCGCGCAGCCGCTTGCCGCAGGGCCCGGGCCTGTCCCACTGCGAAGAATGCGATGCGCCGATCCCCGAGGCGCGGCGCAGGGCCATGCCCGGCGTGCGGCTGTGCGTGCCGTGCCAGGAAGCGCTGGACCGCGAGGAATCCTCGGCGGCGGGCTACAACCGTCGCGGCAGCAAGGACAGCCAGCTGCGCTGATGCTCCGGTCCGGGCGGCGACTGCGCATTCACGCGCCGGCGCCTATAACGGAGGCGCACCCGACACGGAGCCCCCGCATGCGCAGCCCATCTCCCATCCTCGGCGTGGCCGGCCTGTTGCTGGCCACGTTCGTGCTCAATGCCTGCAATCGCGCCGACGATTCGCAGCTCGACGATGCGGGCGACGACGCGGCCGCCGCGCGGGTCGATCCGGCCGCCACCAACGTGCCGGGCGAAACGCCCGTTGCCGGCAACACCGGGGCCACGGGTTCCAATCCGTTGCTGGTCGCCACCGAGGGCGGCCCGGCGCCGTATCTCGCCAACAGTGCGGGCTCGGCGTTGTATACGCTGCAGGGCGACACCGACGGCAGCAAGTGCGACCAGGAATGCACCCGCGTCTGGCCGCCGATGACCGTCGAGGCGGCCATGCCCAGCCACACGCCGGGCCTGGACGCCGGCAGCATCGGCACGATCCAGCGTGCCGACGGCAGCTTGCAGGTCACCTACGGCGGACATCCGCTGTACGTGTATGCAGCCGATGGCGGTGCCGGCCGGACCGCCGGCCACGGCGTCAGCGACAAGTGGGGGCAGTGGTCGCTGGTGAGCCCGCAGGGCGGGCTGCTGCCCTGAGGCCCGGGGCACCTGGGTTCAGGTCAGGGCACGACTGCAGTCCATTCCGCGGTCCCGAACTTCCCGGCGACGAGTTCGTGCGCGCGTTCGAGTTCGTGCACGCGCAGGGTATCGGCGGTGAGGCCGCCGTGGCGCTTGCGGAAACTTTCGACCAGGACCTCGATCACCGCCTCGCGCGCCATCCCGGTCTGGCTGCGTAGCGGATCCACGCGCTTCTGCGCGCTGGTCGTGCCCTTGTCGGAGAGTTTCTCGCGGCCGATGCGCAGCACCTCGAGCATCTTGTTCGCGTCGATGTCGTAGGCCATCGTCACGTGGTGGAGCACGGCGTTGCCGCGCCGCGCCTGCGCCGCGCCGGCGATCTTGCCGGCAGGCGACGCGATGTCGTTGAGCGGCTGGTACCAGGCCTGGATGCCGAGATCGCCGAGCGCGGCGATCACCCATGCGTCCATCAACGCGTAGGCCTGCTCGAAGTTCATGCCCTGGACCATGTCGACGGGCGCATAGATCGAATAGGTGATGGTGTTGCCCGGCTCGATGAACATCGCGCCGCCACCGCTGATGCGGCGCACCACCTCGATGCCGTGGCGTTGCGCGGCCTCGTGGTCGACTTCGTTGCGCAGCGACTGGAAACGGCCCATCACCACGGCCGGCCCGGCCCATTCCCAGACCCGCAGGGTCGGCGCGCGACGGCCCGCCGATACCTCGTCCAGCAGCGCGTCGTCCAGCGCCATGTGCAATGCGGGCGACTGCGGCGCCTCGTGCAGCAGCAGCCAGTCGTGGTCGTGCCAGGTGCTGCGGATCATGGCTGCGATTCCAGGGCGCGGCGTACCGCCGTAGCGACACCCTCGGGGGTGATGCCGAACAGTTCGACGCCGGGGCCCAGTGCCATGCGCACCGCGGCGGCGATCATCACTTCGCCGGAATCGGCGGGCAGGCCGCGCAGCGCCGCGTTGATCGCATCCAGCGCACTGTCGGGCTCGAGGAAGAAATCGCCGCTGACCTGGCCCTCGGCGATGCGCCCGCCGTCGTCCACGGACAGGTCGACCACGACCAGCTTGCCCCCCGGAACCTTGTAGTCCCCGTGCACGGCGCCATCTCCCTTGGACATGAACAGTTTACCGAACCGCGTGCCGCTTTCGGTCCTGGACCTGGCGCCGATCGTGGAAGGCGCCAGCGCAGCCCAGGCCTTCGCCAACTCGCTGTCGCTTGCGCAGCATGCCGAACGCCTGGGCTACCGCCGCTTCTGGCTGGCCGAGCACCACAACATGCCCGGCATCGCCAGCGCCGCGACCGCGGTGCTGATCGGGCACGTCGCCGGCGGCACCTCGAGCATCCGCGTCGGCGCCGGCGGCATCATGCTGCCCAACCACGCGCCGCTGCAGGTGGCCGAGCAGTTCGGCACCCTGGGTTCGCTCCATCCCGGGCGCATCGACCTCGGCCTGGGCCGCGTGCCCGGCACCGACCAGGCGGCGACGCGCGCGCTGCGCCGCTATTACCAGGGCGCGGAGGAATTTCCCGCCGACGTGGCCGAGCTGCTCGGCTATTTCGAGCCGGCCAGGCCGGGCCAGCCGGTGCGCGCGGTACCGGGCGAGGGCGTCGAGGTCGAGGTCTGGATCCTCGGTTCCAGCCTGTTCGGCGCGGGCCTCGCGGCGGCCATGGGCCTGCCTTATGCCTTCGCTTCGCATTTCGCGCCGGATGCGCTGGAGCAGGCGCTGGAGCTCTACCGCAGCCAGTTCCGGCCGTCCCCGCGCCTGGCGCAGCCGCACGTGATGCTTGCGCTGAACGTCGTCGCCGCCGACACCGACGAAGAGGCCGCGCGCCTGTTCACCACCCAGCAGCAGGCGTTCGTGAACCTGCGCCGCGGCCGCCCCGGCCTGGTGCCGCCGCCGCTGGAATCCGCCGAGGCGATGGCGAGCTGGTGCACGCCGGCCGAACGGGCCATGGTCGACCGTGCGCTTGCCTGTTCCGTGGTCGGCGCCCCGGCGACGGTGCACGAAGGCATGGCCGCGTTCGTGGCCAGGCACCGGCCCGACGAACTGATCCTGACGGCCAACGTCCACGACCATCGGGCGCGGCTGCATTCCTACGCGCTGGCCATGGCCAGCCGCCCCTGACGTAAGATCGGCGCATGTCCAAGCTGCTGCTGAACATGCGCAACGTGCCCGACGACGAGGCCGACGAGGTCCGGGCGATGCTGGACGAGGCGAAGATCGCCTGGTACGAAACCCAGCCCAGCCGCTGGGGCATTTCCTTCGGCGGCATCTGGGTCAGCGACGAGCGCGACGTTGCCCGCGCAAGGGCGTTGATGGCCGACTACCAGGCGCAGCGCCGCGCCCGCGCCCGCGCCGAGCGCGCCGCGGCCTTGCGCGACGGCACCGCGGAGACCTTCGCCGACGTGGTGAGGCGCGAGCCGCTGCGCGTGCTGCTGGCGGTGCTGGGCATCATCGGCATGCTCGCCCTGCTGGCGCTGGTGCCGTTGATGCTGCACCGCCCGTAGGGCAGGGCACGCGCATGCAGACCTTCCTCTTCATCCTCGACCTGCTCGGCACCTTCGCGTTCGCCATCAGTGGCGCGACCCTGGGCGTGCGCAAGCACTTCGACCTGTTCGGCGTGCTGGTGCTGTCGTTCGTGGCTGCGGTATCGGGCGGCGTGGCGCGCGACGTTCTGATCGGCGCGACGCCGCCGGTGGCGATCGCCAACTGGAACTATCTCGCGGTGAGCTGCGCGGCCGGCTTGCTGTGCTTCTACCGCGGCGCCGTGGTCGAACGCATGACCAATCCGGTGCAGTTGTTCGACGCGCTGGGCCTCGGCCTGTTCGCGGTCACCGGTGCGACCAAGGCGCTGGCCGCGGGCCTCGGTCCGGTCGGCGCGCTGCTGCTGGGCATGCTGACCGGCATCGGCGGCGGCATCGCCCGTGACGTGCTGGCCATGCGCATTCCGGTGGTGCTGCAGTCCGACCTCTACGCGGTGGCGGCGCTGGCCGGTGCTGCGGTGGTGGTGCTGGCCTGGCATTTCCAGTGGCCTGGCGAACCCTTCCTGCTCGGCGGCGCGGCGCTGGTGTTCTTCCTGCGCTTCATGGCGATCCGCCACGGCTGGCGCCTGCCGGTGGCCGCGCCCGGCGACCATTGACCGGCCGGTGGACATGAGCCTGCCCGGCCTGCCGCTGGCCTTGCCACCGGGACAGCTCGAGGCGTTGCGCGCCGCCTACGCGCAACCGCCGCGTGCGTACCACGACTTCGGACACGTGGGCGAGGTGATGCGCCACTACGCGATCGTCGCTGCCGGTCCCGGCTGGCGGCAGCCGGCGGAGGTGGCGCTGGCAGTGCTGTACCACGACGCGGTCTACATCGCCGGCAAGGGCGACAACGAAGCGCGCTCGGCACAGCTGGCGGTGCGGGAGATCGCGCGCTGGCTGCCCGGTGCCGGCATCGATGCGCAGCGCGTGGCCTGGCTGATCGAGCTCACCGCCCGGCATGGGCGGCACGCGCCGGCCGATTTCGACGCCGATCCGGCGCCCGACGACGTGCGCAATTTCCTGGATTGCGACATGGCGATCCTGGGTGCGGCGCCGGACGTGTTCGATGCCTACGACCAAGCCATCGCGCAGGAGTACGCAGGCGTGCTTCCTGCGTGGCTGTTCCGCATCAACCGTCGCCGCTTCCTGCGCGGTTTGCTGGCGCGAGAGCGGATTTACCTGGGCGACTTCTTCCACCTGCGGCTGGAAGAAAAAGCCCGGCGCAATCTGCGCCGGGCCCTGGGAAAACAGTAAGTCGAAGTACTGACCCGAAACGTCGCCTCGTCAGCCGATGGCCTGCAGGCCGAGGATCGCGGCCAGCACGGCGGTGAAGATGATCGCGGTGTCGCTGCGATCGTCATAGCGGCCATAGCGCTGGCGGCCGTAGTAGCCGTCCTGGTAGCCGCGGTCGAAGCCCTGGCGGAAGTAGTGCTGGTAGTCGGCGCGGCGCACGTAGGCGTTGTTGTAGCCGTAGCTGGCGTCGATCCACATCCGCGAGTCGCGGTAGCCGCGATCCCAGCGGCGGTGGCGGTCGGCGCGACCTGCGCGCAGGCCTTCCTGGTAACCGCGGCGCACGGCGTCGCGCAGCATGTCCGCACCGTAACGGCTGGTGCTGTGCCACTGGCCACCGTAGCTGTAGCGGTAGGCCGGCACGTGCACGACGCGCGTGTGGTGCACGACGCGGGGCTGGACTACGCGCGTGTGGTGCACGACGCGGGGCTGGGCGAGCCGCTGCTGGTAGTAGCGGTGCTGGGCGCGTTCGCGCTGGCGCTCGGCCTGGCGCTGGCGCTGCTGCGCCTGGCGATGGTCGCGGCGGTCCTGGCGCTTTTCCTGGCGGCGTTCCTTGTGGTCGGCGCGGCGTTCCTGGCGATGGTCCTTGCGGTGCTCCCTGCGATCGTCGCGATGCTCCTGGCGAGGGTTGTCGCGGGGCTGCGGTGCGGCGGCCGCGCCGAAGCTGGCGACCAGCAAGGCCACCAGTGCCGCCGTGGCAAGGGATCGGGTGCGGGATTGGACTTTCATGGCGTGGCCCTCGTTCGTCGGCAAGCACGTCCGCTTGCCCGGGGTCCACTTAACGTGAAGAGCGCTTAACGACATCTGACACTTGCGTATCCGGGCGCTGCGCCGTAAGACAACGTTCATCTTCCCTGCCAGGAATTTCCATGGAACCGTCGCGCAATCCGTTGCTGCCCGTCCTGCTGGCGGCCGCATGCTGGCCCGGGGCCGCCGCCCTCGCGTCGGACGAGCAGCCGGCGCTTTCGAAGACCACCGTCGAGACCGGCCTGGCGCGCGCACCGGAGCAGGAAGCGGTCGTGTTCGAGCATGCCGACCTGGCATTCCGCGTCGATCCGGCGCGGCAGCGCATCGACGGCGACGCGACCCTGACCTTCCGCGCGACCCGGCCGCTGCAGCGCCTGGTGGTGGACCTGGACCGCAACTACACGATCGCCTCGGTGGAGGTAGACGGCCAGGCATTGCCGGCCAGCGCCTGGAGCAATCCGGAAGGCAGGATGACGGTCGCGCTGCCGTCCGCGCTCGCCGCCGGCGACGCTGCAAGATTGCGCGTCGTCTATGGCGGGAAGCCGCACGTGGCCACGCGCGCGCCATGGGACGGCGGCTTCGTGTGGGCCACTGCGCCCACCGGCGAGCCCTGGGTGGCCAGCGCCATGCAGGGCGAGGGCTGCGACCTGTTGTGGCCATGCATCGACCATCCCATGGGCGAGCCGCTGCTCGTCGACCAGGCGATCACGGTGCCGGCGCCGCTGGTGGCCGCCAGCAACGGCGTCGCGCAGGGCATGGAGGAACGCGACGGCTGGCGCACGTACCGGTGGCGCGCACGCAGCCCCGACACGTATGCGATCGCGATCAACGTCGGCCCGTACGAGCTGCTGTCGGCCGACTACGAAAGCCGTTACGGCAACACCATTCCGCTGCGCTTCTGGTACCTGAAGGGCAACGAGGAGAAGGCGCGGGGGCTGTTCGCCGAGTTCCCGAAGCTGCTGGACTTCTTCGAGGGCACGATCGGCCCGTATCCGTTCGCCGACGAGAAGATGGGTGTGGTCGAGACCCCGCACCTGGGCATGGAGCACCAGACCATCAACGCCTATGGCAACGGCTACAAGCCCACCGAGTTCGGCTACGACTGGCTGCTCAACCACGAGTTCGCGCACGAGTGGTTCGGTAACCAGCTCACCAACGACGACTGGGACCACATGTGGCTGCACGAGGGCTTCGGCAGCTACATGCAGCCGCTGTACCTGCAGTGGCTGCACGGCGACCGCGAATACGAGGCCTGGCTGCTCGACCAGCGCCGCACCCTGGCCAACGACGAGCCATTGGTATCCGGCCACAGCATGACCGGGGAGGCCGTGTACAGCGACGAGACCGGGCCGGGCCTGGACATCTACTACAAGGGCTCGCTGCTGCTGCACTCGCTGCGCGCGCTGATCGGCGACGACGCGTTCTTCGACGCGACCCGCCAGCTCGTGTACGGGCGCACCGATCCGGAGCCGGGCAACTTCGAGCCGCGCTACGGCACCACCGCCGATTTCATCGAGGCGGTGAAAGCGGCCACCGGCAAGGACTACCGCTGGTTCTTCGACGTCTACGTGTTTTCCGCCGAACTGCCCGAGCTCGTCGCCACCCGCGATGCCACCGGCCTGTCGCTGCAGTGGAAGGCGCCGGGCGGCAAGCCGTTCCCGATGCCGGTACAGGTGCGCGTGGACGGCCACGACATCGACGTGCCGATGACCGGTGGCCGCGGCCGCGTCGAAATGAAGCCGCACGCGCTGTACACCATCGACCCGCATTCGCGCGTGCTGCGCGCCGAACCGCGCTTCGAGACCTGGCAAGAATGGAAGGCGGCACAAGGGACGTGACCGATCCGCGCAACCCGCAGGCGCAGCAGATGGGCGACGAGTCCATGGCGCGCAACCTGGCCCACCAGGCGCAGGCGATCTGGCCGCAGGAACAGCGGCTGTTCGATCGCTATGGCCTGGAGGGGCCGGTGCGGATCCTGGACCTGGGTTGCGGCACTGGCGAGATCACCCGCCGGCTGGCGGACCGCTATCCGCAGGCGACGCTGCTGGGGATCGACATCCTCGAGTCCAACCTGGCGCGTGCCCGCGACATGGACGATGGCGCGGGCCGGGTTTTCTACGCGCAGGGCGATGCCTTCGCACTGCAGTGCGGCGACGCCAGTTTCGACCTGGTCGCATGCCGGCACATGTCGCAGGCGGTTCCGGACTTTCCGCAGGTGCTGGCCGAAATCACCCGCGTGCTGAAGCCGGGCGGCTGGCTGCACCTGCTGTCGGAGGACTACGGGATGCTGCATTTTCCCGCCACCGATCCTGCCTTCGATCCGGACCGCTTCTGGAACGCCAACGCGGTGGCGTTCATGCACGGCATCGGCTGCGACGGTCGCATCGGCCGGCACACCCCGGCGCTGCTCGAACGCGCCGGATATTCGGACATCGCGTTGGACTACGTCGTGGTCGACACGTTGCGGGTGCCCCGCGATACCTTCGCCGGCATCATCGCCGCCTGGCGCGACGGCTACGCCGAACCGCTGGCCGCCGCCAGTGGCCGTACCCCGGACGAGGTCCGCGCCGACTTCGAGCGCATGATCGACGCGATCCGCACGCCGCCGGATTACGCCGTCTGGCAGGTCCCCGTCATCAGCGGTCACCGTCCATAGGAGCACCCGCGGGAGCGGCAGAAGCCGCGATCGCCCCCAGCGCAGCCAATCGTCCGCTCGCGAAGCACGCCGTGAGCAGGTAGCCGCCGGTCGGCGCTTCCCAGTCCAGCATTTCCCCGGCGCACCATACGCCGGGCAATGCCTTGCACATGAGCGAGTCGTCCAGGGCCTCCAGGCGCACGCCGCCGGCGCTGCTGATCGCCTCGGCCAGCGGGCGTGGCCGCTTGAGCTCCAGTGGAAGACGCTTGATGGTCGCGGCAAGCACGCCGGGATCGGCCAGTCGTGCCTTGTCCAGCACTTCGTGCAGCAACGCTACCTTGACCGCATCCAGCCCGGCCAGCCGTCGCAGGCGCTCGCCGAGGCTGCGGCCGCCGGCGGGGCGGGCGAGGGCGGCCTGCAACTGGTCCAGGCTGCGCTCGGGCGCCAGGTCCAGCTCGAGCAAGGCGCTGCCGTTGCGGGCGATGGCTTCGCGCAGGTCCGCCGACAGCGCATACACCAGGCTGCCCTCGACGCCCGTCTCGCTGACCACGCATTCGCCCTGGCGCGCACGTTCGTTGCCGCCGGCGTCGCGCCAGTGCGCAACCACGTGCCTGAGAGGCGTGCCGGCGTGGCGCCGGGCCATGAACGGGCTCCAGTCCATGTCGAAACCGCAGTTGGATGGCTGCAACGGCGCGACATCGACGCCGCGTTCGCGCATCAGCCCCTGCCAGGCGCCGTCGGAACCCAGTTGCGGCCAGCTCCCGCCGCCCAGCGCCAGGATCACGGCGCCGGCTTCGAAACGACGCTCGCCGTCGGGCGTATCGAAGCGCAGCGCGCCGGCTTCGTCCCGGCCCGACCAGCGATGGTGCACGTGGAAACGCACGCCGGCGTCGCGCAGCCGCCGGACCCAGCCGCGCAGCAACGGCGCGGCCTTGCGGTCCATCGGGAACACGCGCCCGGAACTGCCGACGTAGGTGTCGACGCCCTGCGCGCGTGCCCATTCGCGCAGCGCCTCGCCGTCGAAGCCGTCCAGCCAGCGCCCGACCTCGGCGCTGCGTTCGCGATAGCGCGCATCGAAGCCGGGCCGTGGCTCGGAGTGGGTGAGGTTGAGGCCGCCCTTGCCGGCGATCAGGAACTTGCGCCCGACCGAGCCCGTGGCCTCGAACAGATGGACTTCGCGCCCGGCGTCGCGCGCGGTTTCGGCCGCCATCAATCCGGCGGGTCCACCACCGATGATGGCGATCGTGGCGTTCGGCATGGTACGGATGATGCCTGTTTCGGTATGGTTCCTGCATTCCATCGGGGAGGACGGCAATGCGGTTCGAACGGACGACGGCCCTGGCGGCCGCACTTGTGCTCGCGCTCGGCGCGGGCCTGGCCAACGGCGCCGCGGCGCAGGCCATCCCGCAGCCCGAACCGGTGCGGCCCTACGTCGCGCCAGCCCTGGAAGAGTTCGACGCCTACGTCGAGAACGTGCGCTCGACCTTCGACGTACCGGGCATCGCCGTGGCCATCATCAAGGACGGCCAGGTCGTGCTCGAGCGCGGCTATGGCCTGCGCGACATCGACGCCGGCGCGCCGGTCGACGCCCACACGCTGTTCTCGATCGCCTCCAACACCAAGGCCTTCACCGCCGCATCGCTGGAAATGCTGGCCGAGGAAGGCAAGCTGGAGATGACCGACCGGGTCATCGACCACCTGCCGTGGTTCCGCATGTCCGACCCCTACGTCACCCACGAGATGCGCATCCGCGACCTGCTCGCGCATCGCAGCGGCCTGAGCCTGGGCGCCGGCGACCTGCTGTACTGGCCGACTACCACCTACAGCAACCGCGAAGTGGCCGAGCGGCTCAAGGACGTGCCGATCACCGGCGGTTTCCGCGAGCAGTACGCCTACGACAACATCCTGTTCGGCGTCGCCCAGCTGGTGATCGAGGAAGCCTCGGGCATGCCTTACGACCGCTTCCTGCAGCAGCGCATCTTCGATCCGCTGGGCATGGACGGTACCCGCTACAACAGCGACCACCTGCAGGGCCTGGACAACGTGGCCACCGGCTACACCAAGGCCGACTTCAAGGACATGGTCGCCGCGCCGCGCATGACCTGGTCCAACGTCGGCGGCGCCGGCGGCATCTATTCCAGCGTGCACGACATGGCCAAGTGGGTGCAGCTGCAGCTGGCGGGCGGTGGCGACCTGTTCCCCGAAAAGCGCCAGCGCAGCATGTGGACCATGCTCACGCCGATCCCGGTGGGCAAGGCGTCGGTGCCGGAGCTCGAACCGGCGCAGCCGATCTTCCGCGGCTACGGCGAAGGCTGGAACCTGGGCGACTACCGCGGCCGCAAGCTGGTGTGGCACACCGGTGGATGGCCGGGCATGGTCTCGCGGGTGACGATGCTGCCCGACCAGGGCATCGGCGTGGTCGTGCTCACCAACGCCGAGTCCGGCGCGGCGTTCAACGCCGTGACCATGCGTGCGCTCGACGCGATGCTCGGCCTGCCCGACTACGACTGGACCGATGCCTACGCCAAGGCGCGGGCGAAGCAGGAAGCCAAGGCCGACGAAAGCTGGAAGAAGCACCAGGCGGCGCGCAACGCGAAGAGCAAGCCGTCCCTGCCGCTGTCGGCATACGCGCAGACCTATCGCGATCCCTGGTACGGCGACGTGATCGTCAGCGAGCAGGGCGGCAAGCTGCGGATCCGGTTCGCCAACACGGCCGACTTGCTCGGCACGCTCAGCCACTGGCAGCACGACACGTTCCTGGTGCGCTGGGACCAGCGCTGGCTCAACGCCGACGCGTTCCTGACCTTCGCCCTCGACCCCGACGGCAAGATCCGCGAAGCCCGCATCGTCCCCGCCTCCGAACTGACCGACTTCTCCTTCGACTTCCAGGACCTCCGCCTCGCTCCCGTCGAACCCGACGACAAGGGCTAGAAGCAAACGCGGGACGCGGATCAACGCGGATAGAGAAGCTGATCAACGCGGATCAAGCAAAAGATCGAATGGGTTCATGGAACGGGCGCCAAGAGTGGCGCCCGTTTTCTTTGGCCCACTATTGCCTTATCCGCGTTGATCGCTTCTTCATATCCGCGTTGATCCGCGTCCTGCGCCTGTCTCTTGTTTTGTTGCTCAGAGGGCGAGAGCGGCGGCGTGGGCGGAGGCCCAGGCCCATTGGAAGTTGTAGCCGCCGAGCCAGCCGGTGACGTCGACGACTTCGCCGATGAAGTACAGGCCCGGGACGTGCCGGGATTGCATCGTCGTCGACGACAGGCCGTTGGTGTCGACGCCGCCGAGGGTGACTTCGGCGGTGCGATAGCCCTCGGTGCCGCTGGCGACCAGCGGCCAGGATTGCAGTACCCCCGCGACTTCGCGCAGTTGCGGCAGGTTGTACTGCTTCAGCGGCCGGCTGGGCAGCCAGTGCTCGCAGAGGCGCTGGGCGAAGCGCTTGGGCAGCAGCTCGCCGAGCACCGTCCTGAGCTCGGCGGCGGGGCGCTCGCGTTGCAGCGCCTGCAGCGTTTCCAGTGCATCCCTGCCGGGCAGCAGGTCCAGCCGCAGTTCGTCGCCAGGCTGCCAGTACGAAGACACCTGAAGGATCGCAGGGCCGCTGACGCCGCGGTGGGTGACCAACATGTGGTTGCTGAACTCCACGTCGTTGCAACGCGCGGTCACCGGCAGGGCAACGCCGCTCAGGTCGGCCAGGCGCTCCTGGTGCTTGCCGCTGAGGGTGAGGGGCACAAGGCCGGCGCGGGTCGGCAGCACCTCGTGGCCGAAGCGGCGCGCGAGTTCGTAGCCGAAACCGCTGGCGCCCATGCTCGGGATCGACAGCCCGCCGCAAGCCACGACCAGCGCCGGCGCCGCGAACTCGCCACGGGCGGTGCGCACGCGGAAGGCGCCGCTGTCGCCATGGACGATGGCTTCGACCGGGCAGGAGGTCTCGATGCGCACGCCGGCGGCTGCGCATTCGTCCAGCAGCATCCTGACGATCAGCTTGGAGGACTCGTCGCAGAACAGCTGCCCGAGCTCCTTCTCGTGGTAGGCGATGCGGTGGCGTTCGACCAGTTCGATGAAATGCGCCGGCGTATAGCGGGCCAGCGCCGACTTGCAGAAATGCGGGTTGGCCGACAGGTAGTTGGCGGGGGTGGTACCGGTATTGGTGAAGTTGCAGCGGCCGCCGCCCGACATCAGGATCTTCTTGCCGACCTTGTTCGCGTGCTCGACCACCAGCACCCGCAGTCCTCGCTGGCCTGCGGTGAGCGCGTACATCAACCCGGCCGCGCCGCCGCCGACGACGATGGCGTCGTGGGTCGTCGTCACGTCCGCCGGGACTGCCGCACGGCGATGCTCCCGCCTTCGCCGTAGATCTCGGCTTGGCCGTCCTGGACCATGCATTGCAGGCGCATGCCGCGGTCGGCGATCGCGGCCAGCTCGGCCACCGTCTCCGCGTCGACGTCGATCACGGTCAGGTTGCGGCAGCGCTCAAGGCGCGGACGCACCCTGTCCCACCACAGGTCCGCTGCGCGGCCGTGGTAGTTGAGCACCACGACCTGTCCGGCGCGGCCGCAGGCCTTGCGGATACGCGACTCGTCCGGCTGGCCGACGTCGATCCACAGTTCGATCTCGCCGCCCAGCGACTTCCGCCACAGGTCGGGTTCGTCGTCGCCGGCGGCGCCGCGCGCGAATTCCAGGCGTTCGTCGGCGTGCAGGGCGAACGCCAGCAGCCGCACCATCAGGCGCTCGTCGGTTTCGGATGGGTGCCGGGCCAGGGTCAGTGCATGGGTCGCGTAATAGTTGCGATCCATGTCGCTGACCTGCAGTTCGGCGCGGAATACCGTCGCGTTGGCGGCCATCTCAGTTGCGTGGCGGCTTCTTGCGGAAACCGGGTTGGGCGCCCGGTTTGCGCGGTGCGAACGGCCGGCGTTCCAGCGACGGGCTGGTGTCGGCTTCGCTGGCCCGCGCCATGCGCAGCGGGCGGCCCGCGACACGCACCTTCTTCAGGTGCTCCAGCAGTTCCGGCGGCATGCCTTCGGGCAGGTCCACCAGGCTGTAGTCGCCGCGGATGTCGATGCGGCCGATGTAGCGGGCCTCCAGTTCGGCCTCGTTGGCGATCGCGCCCACGATGTTGCCCGGCTGCACGCCGTGCTGGTGGCCGACCTCGATGCGGAAGGTTTCCCTGGCGAATTCGGCCTCGCCGCGGGGAGCGTGCTCGCGCGATGGACGTGGCGCGCGTTCGGTGCGCGGCGGCCGCTCGCGCTCCATCCGCGGCGGCGGGGGCGGTGGGGGCTGCAGCAGCAACGGCGTCTTGCCCTGGACCAGTTGCGCCAGGGCCGCGGCGATCTCCGCCATGGGCACGTTGTGTTCCCGTTCGTAGCGTTCCACCAGCTCGCGGAAGATCGGCGCCTTGTCGCTGGCCAGCGCCTCGCCGATGCGGTCGAGGAACTTGGCAACGCGGCGCTCGTTGACCACCTCCACGCTGGGCAGCTGCATCGGCTCGATCTTCTGCCGGGTGGCGCGCTCGATCGCGCCGAGCATGCCGCGTTCGCGCGGCGCCACGAACAGGATCGCCTCGCCGCTGCGGCCGGCGCGTCCCGTGCGGCCGATGCGGTGCACGTAGCTTTCGGTGTCGTAGGGAATGTCGTAGTTCAGCACGTGGCTGATGCGTTCCACGTCCAGGCCGCGCGCGGCGACGTCGGTGGCCACCAGGATGTCGATGCGGCCGTCCTTGAGCGACTGCACCATCTTCTCGCGCTGCTTCTGCTCGACGTCGCCGTGGATCGCCGCGGCGGCCAGTCCGCGCGCGGCAAGCTTTTCGGCCAGTTCCTGGGTGCCGAGCTTGGTCCGCGCGAAGATCAGCATGCCGTCGTAGGGTTCGGCCTCGAGGATGCGGGTGAGCGCATCGAGCTTGTTGATCCCGCTGACCATCCAGTAGCGCTGGCGGATGTTGGCGGCAGTGGTGGTCTGCGCCTTGATCGCGACTTCCACCGGATCGCGCAGGTAGGTCTGGGCGATACGCTTGATCTGCACCGGCATGGTCGCCGAGAACAGCGCGACCTGGCGCTGCTCGGGCACCTTCTTGAGGACGGTCTCGACGTCGTCGATGAAGCCCATGCGCAGCATCTCGTCGGCCTCGTCCAGGACCAGGCAGCGCAGCTGCGACAGGTCCAGCGAGCCGCGGTCGAGGTGGTCGATGACCCGGCCCGGGGTGCCGACGACGACGTGCACGCCGCGCTTGAGCGCTTCGAGCTGCGGGTAGTAGCTCTGCCCGCCGTAGATCGGCAGCACGCGGAAGCCGGGCATGTGCGAGGCGTACTTCTGGAACGCCTCGGCGACCTGGATCGCCAGTTCGCGCGTGGGCGCAAGCACCAGCACCTGCGGCGCGTGCTGGGCCGGATCCAGGCGGGCCATGGCCGGCAATGCGAACGCGGCGGTCTTGCCGGTGCCGGTCTGGGCCTGGCCGAGCACGTCGCGACCGGCCAGCAGCGGCGGGATGGTCGCGGCCTGGATCGGCGAAGGGGATTCGTAGCCGACGTCCGCCAGCGCACGCAGCAACGGCGCGGGCAGGCCGAGGTCGGTGAAGGTGGTCGTCGGGGTGGGGGTTTGCTCAGTCATGGCGGTCTCGCGTTGCCGGAAGAACCCCGACGCAGCCGCACAGTTTACGCCGGACGGCTCACTCGCCGTCGGACGGGGCGGTTTCGCTGTCTTCGGAGGTCGGGTTGGCGGCGTCCTTGGCGGCCTGTTTCTTTGCGGCCTTGGCGTCCTGCTTCTTCTTCTTGGCGATCTCGCGCTGGCGCTTTTCGAACGAGTAATTGGGCTTTGCCATCGGCAACTCTCCTGTGGGGGCAGGGCCCAGTCTAGGCGATGGCGCCTGAAGGCGCCGTTTTCGTGGCCTTTACAGCTTCCGGACCCTGAAATTGCGGCCCTTGATGCGCCCGGCCTGGAGCCGGGCCAGGGCCTTGTCGAGCTGGCCGCGGGCGATGGCGACGTAGCTGCGGGTGGCGAAGACGTCGATCTTGCCGATGGCGTCCGCCTTGAGGCCGGCCTCCCCGGTGAGGGCACCGACGATGTCGCCGGGACGCAGCTTGTCGCTGCGGCCGGCATCGATGCGCAGGGTGCCCATCGGTGCGGCCGGGGCGCGGGTGTTGCGCAGGTTGGCCAGCGGGGCCCGTGCCCAGCGCAGCGGGGTCCCGCGCCGTTCCAGCTCGATCGCGCGGGGCATTTCGCGCGGCGCCACCAGGCTCAGCGCCAGGCCGGCCTTGCCCGCGCGGCCGGTGCGGCCGATCCGGTGCAGGTAGACGTCCGGGTCGGTCGGCAGTTCGTAGTTGAACACCGCGCCCAGGTCGTGGATGTCCAGGCCGCGCGCGGCCACGTCGCTGGCGACCAGCACGTTGCAGCTGCGGTTGCCGAAACGCACCAGCACTTCGTCCCGGTCGCGCTGCTCCATGTCGCCGTGCAGTGCCGCGGCCGAGAAGCCCAGGTGCGAAAGCGAGGCCGCCACGTCGTCGGCATCGCGCCGCATGTTGCAGAACACCACCGCCGATTCCGGATTGTGCTCGATCAGCAGGCCGGCGAGCGCGGCCGGCTTCTGCGCCGGTTCGACCTCGAAGAACAGCTGTTCGATCGCCGGTGGCGCTTCGTCGCCGCCGACCGAGACCTCGAGCGGATCGTGCATGGACTTGCGCCCGAGTTCGCGGATCGCATCCGGCCAGGTGGCCGAGAACAGCAGCGTCTGCCGCTGCTTCGGCGTGGCCTTGGCGATCTCCCGGATCGGCTCTTCGAAACCCATGTCGAGCATGCGATCGGCTTCGTCGAGGACAAGCACGCGCACACCGCGCAGGTCCAGGGCACGCTTGCGCAGCAGTTCCTGCACCCGGCCGGGCGTGCCGACCACCACGTGCGGCGCATGCTGTTCCAACGACGCCAGCTGCGGGCCCAGCGCGACGCCACCGGTGAGCACCAGCAGCTTGAGGTTGGGAATGCCGGTGGCCAGGCGGCGCACGTGCTTGCCGACCTGGTCGGCCAGTTCGCGGGTGGGGCAAAGCACCAGCGCCTGGACGCGGATGTCGGCCGGGTCGAGGTGGTGGAGCAGGGCGAGCCCGAACGCGGCGGTCTTGCCGCTGCCGGTCGGTGCCTGCGCGATCACGTCGCGCCCGGCCAGCAGCGCCGGCAGGCTCTGCGCCTGGATCGGGGTCAAGGTGGTGTGGCCGAAGGCGTCCAGGCCCTGGAAGAGCGCCGGCGCCAGCGGCAGGTCGGTGAATTCAACGGGCGAGGCGGCGGGCCTGCTGGCAACGGGCAATGGTTCGTCCATGTGCCAATGATCGCAGCTATCACTGCCCGGACGCGCAAAATGACGGCATGGATGCCGTGCTGCGCTTCGACAACGCCTTCGTCCGCGACCTGCCCGGCGACCCGGAGGCCGGCCCGCGCCTGCGCCAGGTCGATGGCGCGGCGTGGTCGCCGGTCATGCCCACGCCCGT
>NZ_JARUVM010000089.1 GCF_029763755.1 Luteimonas sp. 8-5 | reverse complement strand
CGCCGGCCGCGGCACCGCAGGCGGCGCGCGCAGCAACGCCACCACCTCGGCCCGCTCAACCGGACACGCCAGCGCCGGCCCCACCCTTGCTGGATGCCGAACGCTGGATCGAACTGGTGGCTGCCGCCGGCCTCAGCGGCCCGGCGGGGCAACTGGCCGCGCATGCTGCCTTCATCGGCTTCGACGGCACCACGTTGCGGCTTGGCCTTTCGCCGGCGTTCGAACTGCTGAAGCTGCCGGGCTCGATCAAGGCCCTGGCCGAGGCGCTCACGCCGGAGCTGGGCATCATGCCGCAGCTGCAGTTCGACACGATCGCCGAGGCTTCCGGCGAAACCCTGCACGAACGCAGCGAACGCAGGCGCGACGCGCGCCAGGAAGCGGCCGAAGCGGCGTTCATGGCCGATCCCGGCGTGCAGCAACTGATCCGTCGGTACGGGGCGACCCTCGTGCCCGACACCATTCGACCCCACGACGAATAGGTAGACGACATGCGCGGAAACATTGCCCAGCTGATGCAGCAGGCACAGAAGATGCAGGAAGAGATGCAGCGCGCCCAGGAGGAACTGGCGCGCCTGGAAGTCACCGGCAATGCCGGCGGCGGCATGGTCAGCGTCACCCTCACCGGTCGCATGGAGTGCCGCAAGGTGCGCATCGACCCGAGCGTGCTGGCCGATCCGGAGATGGCCGAGGATCTGGTCGCGGCCGCCTTCAACGACGCGGTCAACAAGGCCAACGCCGCCTCGGCCGAGCGCATGGGCGCGGCCACGGCCGGCATGCCGCTGCCGCCGGGCATGAAGCTGCCGTTCTGACCGGGGCTGCCTGACCCGTGTCCTCGCTGCTGGAACAACTGATCGAAGCATTGCGGATCCTGCCCGGCGTCGGGCAGAAGTCCGCGCAACGCATGGCCTACCACGTGCTCGAGCGCGAGCGCGAAGGCGGGCAGCGCCTGGCCGATGCGCTCGCCGCCGCGGTCGAACGCATCGGCCATTGCGTGCGCTGCCGCGACTTCAGCGAGACCGAGGTCTGCGCCACCTGCGCCAGCGCCGCGCGCGAGCCGCAGACACTGTGCGCGGTCGAGTCGCCCGCCGACCGCCTGGCGATCGAGCAGGCGACCGGTTACCGCGGCCTGTACTTCGTGTTGCAGGGGCGGCTGAGCCCGCTCGACGGCATCGGCCCGCGCGAGCTCGGGCTGGACCTGCTCTCGGCGCGCCTGGCCGAGGGAGAGGTGCGCGAACTGATCATCGCCACCAACCCGACCGTGGAAGGCGAGGCCACCGCGCACTACCTGGCGCAGCTTGCGCGCCAGCACGACGTGCGCCCGAGCCGGCTCGCCCACGGCGTGCCGCTGGGCGGCGAACTGGAATACGTGGATCGCGGAACGCTGTCGCATGCGTTCGGCAGCCGCAGCGAGATGGCGTGAGAAAGCGAAGAGCGGGAATGGGGAACAGGGAACAGGGAATGGAGGTGTTCAGTGAGTTCGAATGACACGATCTTCCACAAGATCATGCGCCGCGAGATCCCGGCGGACATCGTCTACGAGGACGAACACATGATCGCGTTCCGCGACATCGCGCCGCAGGCGCCGGTGCACGTGCTGTTCGTGCCGAAAGTGGACATCGCCACCCTGGACGACCTGCAGCCCTCCCAGGCCGGAGTCGTCGGCCGCCTGGCCGTGGCCGCCGCCGACTATGCGCGGCGCGAGGGCTTCGCCGAGTCCGGCTACCGCATCGTCATGAACTGCAACGACGATGGCGGCCAGACCGTGTTCCAGATCCACCTGCACCTGCTGGCCGGAGCGCCGCTGGGGCACTTCGGCGTGGCCGGACGCTCCTAGAGGTAACCGCTCGGGCGCCACCCGCGGAACGGGTAGTAGTACGGGTACGGGTAGGGGTCGACCACCATCACGTCGACCCGGTCGCGCCGCGGCCACAGGTAGATCACGCTCGCCTCGACGCGCGGGAAGCGGTAGTCGTATTCGCCGATCTTGCGCGTTTCGTAGCCGTCGATGCTGCCGATGAAGGTCACTTCGCGGTTCTTCTCGAACACGGCCGGGTCGTAGAAGCCGGCGCGACAGGCGAGGAAACGCCCGCCCACTTCGTCGCGGGCCCAGCGCGGGCGGCCGTTGGCATACAGGCGGGTGGAGATGATCTCGAAGCAGGTGCGTCCCTGCTTGGGTTCCACGCGCACGACGCGGCCGCCCCAGCGCACCATCGTGCCGGTGGCGTCGTGGTCGATGGCATCGGCCGGGGTGATCGGCGCGTAGTCGCCGCGCAGCGGGCCGGGCTGGGTGGCGCATGCCGCCAGCAGCAGCATGGCAAGGGCGGGCAGGGCGAGACGGAAGGCGTTCATGCGTTTCTCCGGGACGACTGGGCGGGGCGGTGCCGGCGCAGGTCGCGCGCGAGCGCGGCCTGTTCCCGGCGACCCCGGACATCCCCAGCGTACCGCCAATTGTTGAAACGCAGGATGAGCCGCTGCAGCGCCTCGTC
>NZ_JARUVM010000088.1 GCF_029763755.1 Luteimonas sp. 8-5 | reverse complement strand
GGGCGGGGCGGTGCCGGCGCAGGTCGCGCGCGAGCGCGGCCTGTTCCCGGCGACCCCGGACATCCCCAGCGTACCGCCAATTGTTGAAACGCAGGATGAGCCGCTGCAGCGCCTCGTCGCCGCCGGCCGGGCCCGCGCCGATCCGCCGCGCCCAGTCGCCGGCCGGTTCGTGCGCGGCGCGGCCCAGTCCCGCGCGGGCGTAGCGCGCGCCCAGGCGGTGCCAGGCGCGCAGCACCGGATCGCGCTCGCGGCCGGTGCGCGCGGTCAGCCACAGCATCCACAGCAGCGCCAGCGCGGCGGTGAAGGCGAACAGTGCCGCCAACCGCGACGGCGGCAGCTCGCCCAGGCCCAGCGGTTGCAGCAGCTGGCGCTGGCGCGCGGCATCGAAGCCCAGGACGAAGTCGTTCCATCCGCGCCGCACCCAGTCGCCCAGGTCCAGCACCGGCGTCAGTCCGCGCAGCCCGCCGAGCACGCCTTCGGCGCCGGGCGCGCGGTCGGCCAGCGTGTCGTAGATGCGTTCGGGCGCCACCGCCGCGGTCGGATCCACGCGCACCCAGCCGCGCCCCTCCAGCCACACTTCGGCCCAGGCGTGGGCGTCGGAATTGCGCACCAGCCAATAGCCGCCGATCGGGTTGCGGTAGCCGCCGGCATAGCCGGTCACCACGCGCGCTGGAATGCCGGCGGCGCGCATCAGGACCACGAAGGCGGAGCTGAAGTGTTCGCAGAAGCCCTGCCTGGTGTCGAACAGGAATTCGTCCACCGCATGGCGGCCCGGCAACTCGGTGGCCAGGGTGTAGCCGAAGTCGGCGCGGATCATGTCCATCGCGCGCTGCACGATCGCCGCGTCGGTGGTGGCGTCCTGGGGGCCGGCTTCCTCGCGCCATTGCCGGCCCAGGGCAATGGTGCGCGGATTGAAGCCCGGCGGGAGCATCAGCGCCGCGCCGCGCAGCGTGCGCCGCAATTCCGGTTCGAACGCCACCGGCGGCGACGATTGCATGCGCCACCGGCTCAGCGCATGCAGGGGCCGCGCGCTGCGCAGTCCGTAGTCCTCCGACAGGCGCGTGCCGGCCGGTGCCGCAAGCGGCAGTTCCAGGGCGACGAGCTGGCGGCGATCGGTGGGTTCCAGTTCGAGTTCGTAGTCCCAGCGCACCGGGCCGCGTTGCACCGGTGCCGGCGGCACGTCGCGCAGCCCGCGCGCCTGTGTCCAGCGGCGGCCGTCGAAATGCCACAGCGTCGCGGCGCGCCAGTACATCTGCGACTGCGGCGGGGTCGCGCCGAAGAACTGCACGCGCATCGCGGTGCGGTCGTCGTTCATCAGGTCGATCCACTCGCCCGGTGCCATGTCGTCGGACAGGCCCGGACGCGCCATCGCCCGCTCCGGCACGCCCCACATCGGCGCGGCGAGCCGCGGAAACAGCCAGAACGCCGCCAGCGCCAGCGGCAGGCCGATCGCGATCAACCGCCACACGGTGGCCACGCGCCGCAGCGGCGGCATTGCCGGCGGGGGTTCGGCGACCGGGGGCAGGGGATCGAGTTCGGCCAGGCGCAGCAGCGCGGCCAAGGCCAGCGTGGCGCCGACCAGGCCCAGCGCGAGCGCGACCGGCCCCTGGTCGAGCAGGAACGTGGCGAACGGCGCGAACAGGGCGAAGCCGACCAGGCTGCGTGCATCGCGCAGGGTGAAGGTTTCGCCCGGCTTGATCGCGAGCATCGCCGCGAGCATGGCGCAGGCCGTATCGCGGCCGAAGCCGAAACGCGAGGTGGAAAGCACCGCGCCCACCAGGCCCAGCACGAGCAGCAGGCGCAACCATGCGGGCATCACCCGGCGCCAGGAGAGCAGTGCGACCACGACGGCGACGATGCCGATGCCCAGCGCCAGGGTGCCGGGCAACTGCAGCAGCAAGGGCAGCAGGCAGCTACCGGCCGCGGCCAGCGCCCAGTGCCGGCTCGAGGCATCCAGCAAGGGTGCGCGCACGCTCATGCCGGCAGCAGCGCCAGTGCGCGCAGGCAGGCATGCCGGTGCTGGCTGCCGGAACCCGGCCCCAGCGCGGGCATGCCCGGCAATTGCAGCCGGTAATGCCTGCCGTCGCGTTCGGCCTCGTCGACCCAGCGCGCCAGGCGGCGGATGCGCGCTTCGCGGTCCAGCGACGGCAACGCGTTCCAGTCGAGCACCACGTCGCTGCCCAGCGGCTGTTCGAATTCGCGCACCAGCAGGCTGTCGCGGCGTGCCGACGGCTTCCACGCGATCGCGCGGCGCGAATCGCCGCGGCGATAGGCGCGCAGGTGGTGGACGTCGTCCCCGGCCGGATCGATGCGCGCTGCCGATGCCTCGCCGTCGCCTTGCGGCAGCGGCGGTCCGTGCGTTTCCGGCGCCGGGTACACCAGCAGGCGCGTGTCCGGCCAGGCGTAGGCCCAGGCGCGCGCCACCCCGAGCGGACGCGTGGTGGAAATGCGCAGGCGGCCGGGATCCAGCCAGCCGCGTTGCACGGTGGGCAACGACAGCGTCGCCTGGCCCGCGCCGTCGGTAAGCGACAGCGTGGCCTCGGCAATGTCGGCGCCGTCGCCCGCCGCCACCCGCAGGCCGCGGCGCGCGCGACCTGCCTTCGCGCGCGCATGCACGCGCATGCGCAACGGCGTGCCGGCTGGCACCGGTTCTGCATCGATCGCGACGATCCCGAGTCCGGTCAATTGCAGGTGCGCGGCAAGCAGGCTGGCATTGGCCGCGCCGGCCAGCAGCAACGCCAGCAGCAGGGCCGGATTGTTGTTGTAGTTGAGCGCGCCCAGGCCCATCGCCAGCAGGAGCAGCGCGAAGAACAGGCCGAAGCGCGTCGGCAGCACGTAGACGCGATGGCGGTCGAGGGTGACCGGCAGTGCTTCGGGCTGGCGCGGTCGCGCCCATGCCCGGAAACGCCGGGCCAGTGGCGCCTGGCGCGGCCGCGCGGGCATTCAGTCCACCGCGACGGCGTGCAGGATCGCCTCCGCAAGGGCTGCGGCGTCGCCCGTGCCTGCGTCGGCGTCGGCCATCAGGCGGTGCGCAGCCACCGCACCGAACAGCGCCTGCACGTCCTCGGGCAACACGTGCGTGCGGCCCAGCAGCAACGCGTGCGCGCGCGACGCGCGCAGCAGCGCGATGCCGGCACGCGGCGACAGGCCGACGCGCACGCCCGGGTGCGCGCGGCTGCGGTTGAGCAGGGCCTGCACGTAGGACAGCAGTGCATCGCTGGCGTGCACCGACGACACTGCCGTGCGCAGCGACAGCACGTCCTCCGCGCCGAGCACCGGCATCGCCCGTGCGATCAGGTCGCGGCGGTCGGCGCCGGCCAGCAGCGCACGCTCGGCTTCCTCGCCCGGGTATCCCAGCGTCAGCCGCAGCAGGAAGCGGTCGAGCTGCGAGTCGGGCAGGGGATAGGTGCCCGACAGGTCCAGCGGATTCTGGGTGGCGATCACGAAGAACGGATCGGGCAGCGCGCGCGTGGTGCCGTCGACGGTGACCTGGTGCTCGGCCATCGCCTCGAGCAGCGCGCTTTGCGTGCGCGGCGGCGCGCGGTTGATCTCGTCGGCCAGGAGCACGTGGGCGAACACCGGCCCGGGATGGAACTCGAAGCGCCGCGCCTGTGCATCGAACACCGACACGCCGACGATGTCGGAAGGCAGCAGGTCGGAGGTGAACTGCACGCGCTGGAAGCCGAGCCCGAGGGTAGCCGCCAGCGCATGCGCCAGGGTGGTCTTGCCCAGGCCTGGCAGGTCCTCGATCAGCAGGTGGCCGTCGGACAGCAGGGCGACGAACGCCAGGCGCACCTCGCGCGGCTTGCCCAGTACCAGCGTGTTGACCTGTGCCAGCGCCCGGGACAGTGCGTCGCGCAGTGGGTCGGTTAGCATGATGCCGGCCGCTGTCGTGGACATGCGCCGAGTGTAACGAGGCACGCAACCATGCGGGAAGCGACAAGGGCTGCAGATCGGGCAAGGCCAGCTACTGCAAGGCAATGGTTCATCGGCCTGTGGGCGCTGCTGCTTGCGATCCGCCTGGTACTGGCGGATCGCCTGCCTCTGTTCGTCGACGAGGCCTTCTACTGGCAGGAAGGCATGCACCTGGCCTGGGCGTACTCGGACCTGCCGGGATTGTCGGCCTGGCTGGCCCGGCTGGGTACGGCCGTGGGCGGCCACCACCTGCTCGCCGTGCGCATGCCGGCGCTTTTGCTGGCGGCGTGGCTGCCATGGCTGGTGGTGCGGATCGCGCGGCGCGAATACGGCGAGTTGCAGGGCTGGGTTGCGGGAACCTTCGCCTTGCTGTTGCCGCTTGCAGGCAGCCTCGGCGTGCTTGCGTTGCCGGACGTGGCGATGGCCGTGGCCGGCCTGCTGTGCCTGGACGCCGGGTGCCGCCTGCTGCGCGCGTCCAGCGCGGGCGCCGCGTTGCAGCTCGCCCTGGGGCTGGTCGTCGGCGCGCTGGCGCACTACCGCTTCGCCGCCGTGATCGGCGTGGGCGGGCTGGTATTGCTGTCTTTGCCGCACGGACGCGCGATGCTGCGCGACCCGCGCGTGTGGCTGGCGATCGGCGCCGGTGCATTCGCGTGGTTGCCGCTGCTGGCGTGGAACCTGGACAACGCCGAAGCGGGCCTGCGTTTCCAGCTCGTCGATCGCCATCCCTGGTCCTTCCATCTGGACGGCATCGCCTTCCTGCCGGTGCAGGCGCTGCTGGTCACGCCACTGCTGCTGGGCGCGCTTGCGCACGCCGCATGGCGGCACTGGCGCAATCCCGATCCGGTCGCCGCCTGGCTGGCGCGCAACGGCGCGTTGCTGGTGCTTGGTTTTTTCCTGCTCGGTTTCTTTGCCGACAACGAGCGCGTCAGCTTCCACTGGCCGCTGCCGGGTTACCTGGCGTTGTTGCCGCTGCTGCCGGCGATCCTGGCGCGGTGGTCGCCTGCATGGCGGCGCGCGTGCGTGGCAATGGCGGCCATCGGCCTGGCGCTGCTGCTGGCAGGGTTCGCCGTCGCGTCCACGTCGTCGTTGCGGGCACGGCTGGCCGGCACCAAGGCGTGGCCGGGCAACTTCGCCGGGTGGGCGCCGCTTGCCGAAGCGGTGCGCGACATGCGCGCCAACATGCCGGCCGGAACACGCCTGGTGGCCGGCAGCTTCAAGGTCGGAGCCGAACTGGGCTTCGCACTCGGCGATCCGGACATCGCGGTGTTGCCGCATCCTCTCAACCGCCGGCACGGCCGGCAGCCGCAGTTGGCGCTATGGGGATTGCTGTCGGAGGATCGCGCCTCGCTGGGCCCGCAGCCGTTGCTGCTGGCGATCGCTGCGACGGACGTCGAATACAGGGATCTGCTGGCGCACTACCACGAGCTGTGCGAGCGGCTGGGTCCGTTGCCGCCGCCACGCGTGGTCAACGTCGACCACGGCGCGCAGCGTTTCCTGCTGTTCGCGCTGCCGGCGCAGGCGCAGGCAGGCAAGTGCACCACGCCGGCGATGGCGTGGATCGACGTGCCGGCGACGGGCACGCGGGTGGGCCCGCGATTCGACGTCGAAGGCTGGGCGTTCAAGGACGGCGTCGGCCTTGAAGCCGTCGAGGTCACGCTCGACGGCACGGTGGTCGCGCGTGCCGACTACGGCATCGCCAATCCGGGGGTAGCGTCGTTCTGGAAGATCTCCACCGATCCGCACCATCCGGCCGTGGGCTTCCGCGCGACGGTCGACGCCAGCGCCTTCCCACCCGGCCGCCACTGGCTCGGCCTCCGCCTGCACGCCCGCGACGGCACCACCGAACCCTGGCGCGAGCACCCCATCGATCTCGCCCCGTAGGAGCGCGCCTGGCGCGCGAAGGTATCTCGCGCGCTTACGCCCGGAGCACCTTCGCGGCCGAAGCATCGATCCACCCGCTTGGCTTAGCGTCGTGGAATGGGTTTGCCCAAGCCGGGACCGTCGGAGGCATGGATGCCGACGACGGTCCCGGCTTGGGCAAGGCCATTCCGCGGCGCCCCGCACGTGAGCGGGCGGTTCGCTTCCGGGACGCGCGCGAGGCGCGCTCCTACGGGAGGGGGAAGCCGGCCTGGCGGAGGAGGCGGGCGGTGGCGATCAGGGGCAGCCCGACGAGGGCCGTCGGGTCCTGCGACTCGATGGCCTCGAACAGCACGATGCCCAGCCCCTCCGACTTGAAACTGCCGGCGCAATCGAACGGCTGCTCGGCATCGACATAGCGGCTGATCTCGTCGTCGGACAGGTCGCGGAAACGCACCAGGGTGGTGTCCAGCGCGGAGAAGGCGCTGCCGTCGGCACGGGCCAGGCAGACGCCGGTGCGGAACGCGACCGCACGCCCGCGCATGCCCTGGAGCTGGGCGATGGCACGCTCGCGGCCGCCGGGCTTGCCCAGGGACATGCCTTCGAGTTCCGCCACCTGGTCCGAGCCCAGCACCCAGGCATCGGGGTGCCCGGCCGCCACGGCGGCCGCCTTGGCCGCGGCCAGGCGCCGGGCCAGGGCCGTGGGGACTTCGCCCGGCAGCGGCGTTTCGTCGGTCAGGGGGCGGGCCACGTCGAATGGCAGCCGCAGCCGTGCCAGCAGTTCGCGCCGGTAGGGCGAGGTGGAGGCGAGGACCAGCCGGGGCATGGGCGGCTCAGTGCACCGAGGGTGCGCGGGCGCGCTCGATCTTCAGCAGTTGCTGGTCGATCTTCACGCGCCCGGCGACGATCGAATCGCGCACCTGCCCCAGTTGTTCCAGCGAGGCGTCCTGGCCGTGCTGCTGCAGCCACAGGCGCTGGCGCAGCATCTCCTGCATGGCTTCACGCACCGGGTTGCCGTCGCTGCCCGCCACCGCCTCGATCTCTGAACGGGCCGTGCGCAACCGCTCCTCGAGGGCGTCGGCGGCGTCCAGCACCTGGGAAAGGGCCCGCTGGCGCCGCCCGGCGCGCCGGCGCCAGGCGATGAATGCGACAATGAGCAGGGCCGTCGCGAGCAGCGACACGAGAGCAGCGGTCACGGGCGGTTCCGGGCCGGGTGGACGCCCAGTCTGACGCGGGCCCTCGCGAGGGGCAAATCCCCCGGCCAGGCAAGGACTTGGGTTTGACAGAAAGCCTTGCGACCTCTAACATTTTCCGGCTTATGTCCGCGGAATTGCCCGAGGTGCTGGACGCCTGGCGCATGGTGACCGCAAGGCGGTGTTTCGAAGGAACGCTGCCATTGTCGTCCATGTCGCGCCTGCGCGACTCGTTGTGCGACGAAGCGGGCGAGGTGCGCTACCAGATCGGTTTCGACCGCGATGCCCTGCAGGTCCCCTACGTGGAGCTGCGGATCCAGGCGTCGCTGCCGCTGGTCTGCCAGCGCACCTTGCAGCCCTTCCTGCAGCCGGTGCAGGTGGAGCAGCGGCTTGCGCTGCTGCCCGCCGACACCGACCTGGAAGCAGCCGAAGCCGGGTTGCCCCCCGGTTACGAGCCGCTCCCGGTCCCGGCCGACGGAGCGCTGCGGCCGGCGGAGCTGGTCGAGGACGAACTGATCCTCGCCGTTCCGGTGGTGCCGATCTCGCCCGGCAGCGAAGCGCTGGAGCAGGAATGGCCCGCCACGGCGGAGGAATTGCAGGAGGCCAGCCCGTTCGCGGCGCTGGCGGCGCTGAAGAAGCGCGATCGATAGACAACGATTTGCAGATTTTCATCAACGAATTCGAAGCTGGAGCAAGACCATGGCTGTGCAGAAGTCCCGCGTTTCCCCGTCCCGCCGTGGCATGCGCCGCGCCCATGACGCCCTGACCGCCAAGCAGCTGGCCACCGACCCGACCACGGGCGAGACCCACCTGCGCCACCACGTCACCGCCGACGGCTACTACCGCGGCAAGCAGGTGGTGGCCCCGAAGACGAAGATCGTCGACGAAGAGTGAGCACGACCTACGCTCGCATCGCGGGCACCGGCAGCTACCTGCCGGAGAAGGTGCTGACCAACGACGACCTGGCGAAGTTCGTCGATACCAGCGACGAGTGGATCGTCTCGCGCACCGGTATCCGTGAGCGCCATGTCGCCGCCGACGGCGAGACCACGGGCGACCTGGCCTACCACGCCGCCGTGCGCGCCATGGAGGCCGCCGGCGTCGATGCGTCCGAGCTCGACCTGATCGTGCTCGGCACGACCACGCCGGACCTGGTCTTCCCCTCGACCGCGTGCCTGCTGCAACACCGCCTGGGCGCCAACGGCTGCCCGGCGTTCGACGTCAACGCCGCCTGCTCGGGCTTCATCTACGCGTTGTCGGTCGCCGACAAGTTCATCCGTTCCGGCGCGGTGAAGACCGCGCTGGTGGTGGGCGCCGAAACGCTCACCCGCATGCTCGACTGGAACGACCGCAGCACCTGCGTGCTGTTCGGCGACGGTGCCGGCGCGGTCGTGCTCAAGGCCGATGCCGAATCGGGCATCCTCAGCACCCACCTGCACGCCGACGGCGGCAAGAAGGAACTGCTGTGGAACCCGGTCGGCGTCTCGGTCGGCTTCAAGCCCGGCGAGCACAACGCGGGCGTCAAGGTGCTGATGACCGGCAACGAGGTCTTCAAGCACGCCGTCAAGGCGCTCGACGGCGTGGTCGAGGAAACCCTGGAAGCCAACGGCCTGGATCGCCACGAGATCGATTGGCTGATCCCGCACCAGGCGAACCTGCGCATCATCGAAGCGACCGCCAAGCGGCTGGAAATGCCGATGGACCGCGTCGTGGTCACCGTCGACAGGCATGGCAACACGTCCTCGGGCTCGGTGCCGCTGGCGCTGGACGAGGCGGTGCGCTCGGGCAGGATCGAGCGCGGCCAGCTCGTGCTGCTGGAAGCGTTCGGCGGCGGCTTCACCTGGGGCTCGGCGCTGCTGCGCTACTGAAGGGTACATACGCCGCGGTACAGACAATCGCGGAACATGGCCTTTATCATGCGCGTCCCGCAGCTTTTGCCGGCTTGCTCCCAGTAGCCCATGACCAATCCACTCGCCTTCGTCTTTCCCGGCCAGGGATCGCAATTCCCGGGCATGCTCGCCGAGCTCGCCGCCGCGCATCCGCTGGTGGCCGAGGCTTTCGGCGAAGCGTCCGAGGGCGCGGGCGTCGACCTGTGGGCGCTGTCGCGTGAAGGCGACGAGGAAACGCTCAACCGCACCGAGTTCACCCAGCCGGCGCTGCTCGCCGCAGGCGTCGCCTGCTGGCGCGTGTGGCAGCGGCAGGGCGGCTCGATGCCGGCGCTGCTGGCAGGCCATAGCCTTGGCGAGTACAGCGCGCTGGTCGCAGCCGGTGCGCTTTCGCTGCACGACGGAGCGCGCCTGGTGCGCAAGCGCGGCCAGCTGATGCAGGACGCCGCGCCCGCCGGCACCGGTGCGATGGCCGCCGTGCTCGGCGCCGAGGATGCAGTCGTTGCCGAGGCGTGCCGCGAGGCCTCCGGCGACGAGGTCGTCGTCCCGGCCAATTTCAATTCCCCCGGCCAGGTGGTCATCGGCGGCCACGCGGCCGCGGTCGACCGCGCGCTGGCGCTGCTGGCCGAGCGTGGCGTGCGCAAGGCGGTGAAGCTGGCCGTCAGCGTGCCCTCGCACACGCCGCTGATGCGCGAGGCCGCGAACCGCCTGTCGGAAACCATGGGCGCGCTGCGCTGGCACGAACCGAAGCTGCCGGTGGTGCAGAACGTCGACGCCGAGGTGCACGAAGGCATCCAGTCGATCCGCGACGCGCTGGTGCGCCAGCTGTACCTGCCGGTGCAGTGGACCAGTTGCGTGCAGGCGCTCGCCGCGCGCGGCGCGACCCGGGTGGCCGAGTGCGGCCCCGGCAAGGTCCTGTCCGGCCTGTGCAAGCGCATCGACAAGTCCCTCGACGCCCGACCCTTGGGCACGCCGGCCGATTTCGAATCCGCGCTGGCGGACTGGAAGTAAGGAGTTCGCGATGACGAAGGTATTGCAGGGTGAAGTGGCACTGGTCACGGGCGCGAGCCGCGGGATCGGGGCAGCGATCGCCGACGAGCTGGCCGCGCAGGGCGCGACCGTGATCGGTACGGCGACGTCGGACTCCGGCGCCGCCGCGATCGGCGATCGCCTGGCGCCGCTGGGCGGACACGGCCGCAAGCTCGACGTCACCGATGCCGCCGCGGTCGATGCGCTGGTCGACGCCATCGGCAAGGAGTTCGGCTCGATCACCATCCTCGTCAACAACGCCGGCATCACCCGCGACAACCTGTTGCTGCGGATGAAGGACGAGGAATGGAACGACATCCTCGACACCAACCTGAGCAGCGTGTTCCGCACCTGCAAGGCCGTCATGCGCGGGATGATGAAGGCGCGCAAGGGCCGCATCATCAACATCGCCTCGGTGATCGGCGTGACCGGCAACGCCGGCCAGGCCAACTACGCCGCGGCCAAGGCCGGCATCATCGCCTTCAGCAAATCGCTGGCCAAGGAAATCGGCAGCCGCGGCGTGACCGTCAACGTCGTCGCCCCGGGCTTCATCGACACCGACATGACCCGTGCATTGCCCGAAGCCACGCGCGAAGGCCTGCTCGGCCAGATCGCACTGGCCCGCCTGGGCGAACCTGCCGACATCGCCCGTGCGGTATCGTTCCTGGCAGGACCCTCGGCGGCATACATCACCGGCGAAACCCTGCACGTCAACGGCGGCATGTACATGCCGTAGACAGGGCGTGACGGCACCGCAAGAAGAGCATCCAAGTTACTGAACCGAAAGGCCTTGCCAGGGCATTCACCGGGGCCCCGGCTTTCCCTTACACTATCCGTCTGAACAGACTCCCGGGAGGAGCGAACACCCATGAGCAGCATCGAAGAGCGCGTCAAGAAGATCGTCGTCGAACAACTGGGCGTCAAGGAAGAAGAGGTGACCAACAGCGCTTCGTTCGTCGATGATCTCGGCGCCGACTCGCTCGACACCGTCGAACTGGTCATGGCCCTCGAAGAGGAATTCGAGTGCGAGATCCCGGACGAGGAAGCCGAGAAGATCACCTCCGTGCAGCAGGCGATCGACTACGTCAAGGCGCACGTCAAGGGGTAATCCCCTGCGTACCCTCGACCACTGCACGGGGCCGCATTAGCGGCCCCGTGCATTTGCAAACCAGGAGTTGGAAATGTCCAGACGTCGCGTCGCCGTCACCGGCCTCGGCATCCTGTCGCCGCTTGGCAACGACCTGAGCAGCAGCTGGGACGGCATCGTCCACGGCCGATCCGGCATCGGCCCGATCACCCACTTCGACGCGTCCGCGTTCCCGACCCGGATCTCGGGCGAAGTGCGCGGCTTCGACCCTGCGCAGTGGATCCCCGCGAAGGACATCAAGAAGATGGATCCCTTCGTGCACTACGGCGTGGCGGCCGCGCTGATGGCGATCGCCGACTCGGGCATCGCGATCGAGGGCGAAGCGGCCGAACGCATCGGCGTGGCCATCGGCGCCGGCATCGGTGGCCTGAAGGGCATCGAGGAGACCACGCTCAAGCAGGCCGAGGGCGGCCCGCGCAAGGTCTCGCCGTTCTACGTGCCCAGCACCATCATCAACATGGTCGCCGGACAGGTCTCGATCCTGACCGGGGCCAAGGGCCCGAACATCGCCGCGGTCACCGCGTGCACCACGGCCACCCACAACATCGGCCTGGCGATGCGCATGATCCAGTACGGCGAGGCCGACGCGATGATCGCCGGCGGCGCCGAGTACGCGACCACGCCGACCTCGCTGGGCGGCTTCTGCGCGATGAAGGCACTGTCGACCCGCAACGACGAACCGGAGAAGGCCTCGCGGCCGTGGGACAAGGGTCGCGACGGCTTCGTCATGGGCGACGGCGCGGGCATCCTGGTGCTCGAGGACTACGACAAGGCGAAGGCGCGCGGCGCGCGCATCTACTGCGAGCTGATCGGCTTCGGCATGAGCGGCGACGCCTACCACATGACCGCCCCGAGCGAGAGCGGCGAAGGCGCCGCACGCTGCATGCGCAATGCGATCAAGGACGCGGGCATCGACCCGGGCCAGGTCGGCTACATCAACGCGCATGGCACCTCCACGCCGGCCGGCGACCTGGCCGAGACGCTGGCGGTCAAGGCCGCGCTGGGCGACCACGCCTACAAGACGATGGTCAGCTCGACCAAGTCGATGACCGGCCACCTGCTGGGCGCCGCCGGCGGCGTCGAGGCGGTGTTCTCGGCGATGGCGCTGCACACCGGCGTGATCCCGCCGACCATCAACCTGGACGATCCGTCCGAGGGCTGCGACCTCGACTACGTGCCGCACGTCGCGCGCGAAGCGAAGGTGGACATCGCCATGTCCAATTCCTTCGGCTTCGGCGGCACCAACGGCACGCTGGTGTTCCGCCGCGCCTGACGGCGGCGCCATGCTCGCCACCCGCAACCTCGGCGCCGCGGGCGACCTGCTGGCGCTGCAGCGGCTGGCGCCCGTACGCTACCCGCTGCTGCTGGAATCGTCTGCGGCGGGCACAGCGCAGGGGCGCTGGGACATCCTGCTGGCCGCCAGCGGCGAATCGCTGGCGCTGGATGCCGAAGGCCGCTTGCATCGCGAGGACGGCAGCGTTGCCCGGGGCGACTTCCTGGCGGCGCTGGATGCGCAATGGCGCGAGCTGCGCCTGCCGCGCGAAGAGCCGCGCTGGCCGTTCCGCGGCGGCTGGGCACTGCTGCTGGCCTACGAACTGGCCGCGCAGGTCGAGCCGGTGCTGCGCATGCCGCCTGCGCCCGGTGGATTGCCGCTCGCCCTGGCGCTGCGCTGCCCGGCGGCGGTGCTGCGCGACCGCGCCAGCGGCGATTGCGTGGTCGTTGCCGAGTCCGGGCACGCCGCCATGCTCGACGCCATCGAATCCGACCTGGCCGCGGCGGCGCGGTTGCCGCCGTTGCCGGGATGGTCGCCCCCCTCGGAAGTCGCCGAAGACCCGCCGCATCGCTACACCGGCGGCGTCGCGCGCATCCTCGAATACCTGGCCGCCGGCGACGTCTTCCAGGTCAACCTGTCGCGCGCCTGGCAGGCCCGCTTCGAGCGCGCGCCCGAACCCGCCGCGCTGTTCGAGCGCCTGCGCCTGCACAACCCGGCGCCGTTCGCGGGCGTGTTCGCGGGCGAAGACTGGGCGGTCGTCAGCGCCTCACCCGAACGCCTGGTCTCGGTACGCGGCGATGTCGTGGAGACCCGTCCCATCGCCGGCACGCGCCCGCGCTTCGACGGCGACGACGATGCCGAGCGCATCCGCGACCTGGTCGGCAATCCCAAGGAGCGCGCCGAGCACGTGATGCTCATCGACCTGGAGCGCAACGACCTGGGACGCGTCTGCCAGCCCGGCAGCGTCGAGGTCGACGAGCTGATGACGGTGGAAAGCTACGCCCACGTCCACCACATCGTCAGCAACGTGCGCGGACGCTTGCGCGAAGGCGTGGCGCCGGGCGAGGCCATCCGCGCCGTGTTTCCCGGCGGCACCATCACCGGCTGCCCGAAGGTGCGCTGCATGCAGGTGATCGCCGAACTCGAAGGGCAGGGCCGCGGCGCCTATACCGGCGCGTTCGGCTGGCTCAACCGCGACGGCGACCTCGATCTCAACATCCTGATCCGCAGCGCCGAACTCCAGGGCGACACGTTGCGCTTCCGCACCGGCGCCGGCATCGTCGCCGACTCCGATCCCGCGCGCGAGCTCGACGAGACCCGGGCCAAGGCGCGCGGCATGCTGCGTGCGCTGGGGGTGCGCGGATGACCGACCGCGGCCAGGCCTACGGCGACGGCTTGTTCGAAACCATGCGAGTGCATCGCGGCCAGGTGCCGTGGTGGGAGGCGCACTGGGCGCGCCTGGCATCGGGCGGGCAACGCCTGCGGATCGCCTTGCCCGCGCAGGAGCAGGTGCGTGCGCAAGCAGCCGTATTGTTCGCCGATGGCGGCGACGGCGTGCTCAAGCTGCTGGTCGTGCGTGGCGGCGGCGCGCGCGGCTACGCTTCGCCGCCCGATGCCGAAACGCAGTGGAAGCTCGAACGCCATCCGTTGCCGCCAGCCGCCCCCGGCCCGTTGCGTGTGCACTGGTGCGAGACCCGCCTGGCGGTGCAGCCGCTGCTGGCCGGGATCAAGCATTGCAATCGCCTGGAGCAGGTGCTGGCACGCGCCGAATGCGTCGATGCCGGTGCCGATGAAGGCCTGGTCCGGGATACCGACGGCAACGTGGTGTCGGCCACCAGCGCCAACCTGTTCGTGTTGCGCGGCGGCGCCTGGTCGACGCCGCCGCTGCAGCGCTGCGGCGTCGCCGGCACCTGCCGTGCTGCATTGATGGCGCCGCTGGATGCGCGCGAACAGCCACTGGGCGTCGCCGCCGTGGAATCGGCCGAGGCGGTTTTCCTGTGCAACGCGGTGCGCGGTATCCTGCCGGTCGCAAGCATCGGTGCGCGCCGATGGCCATTGCATCCGGCGATCGCCGCGGCCCGGCGCGCGCTGGCGACCCTGCATCCCGGCTTCGATCCGGAACTGGAGTGAACGTGGTCCGTTTCGTGGTGTTCGCATTGAGTGCATTGCTGGCTGGCGCGGTCGCCTGGTGGGCGTTCGACCGCTACACCGGCTTCGCCGACGCGCCGGTGGCGGGCATCGAACGCGACGCCAGCCTGGTGGTGGAGCGTGGCGACTCCTTCGCCGGCGTGCTGGGCAAGTTGCACGCGCTCGGGGTCGAACCGGAGCGCGACCTCGAATGGCGCCTGCTGGCCCGGCAGATGGGCGTGGCCGGCCGCCTGCAGGTCGGCGAGTACGCACTGGAACCCGGCATCACGCCGCGCCAGCTGCTGCAGCGCATGCACGACGGCAAGGTGGTGCGCCACCGTTTCACCATCGTCGAGGGCTGGAACCTGCGCGAACTGCGCGCCGCCCTGGCCAGGGCCGAACCGCTGGTCCAGGAAGCCGCGTCCATGGACGATGCCGCGCTCGCCGAAGCGCTCGGCCGTGCCGGAATGCACCTGGAAGGCCGGTTCCTGCCCGAGACCTACCTGTATACGCGCGGCGACAGCGATCTCGACCTGCTGCAGCGCGCATGGGCCGCGATGGAAACCACGCTCGACGCCGCCTGGGATTCGCGCTTGCCCGGGCTGCCGCTGAAGGACAAGGAAGAAGCGCTGGTCCTGGCCTCGATCATCGAGAAGGAAACCGGCGTGGCCGAGGAGCGGCCGCAGATCGCCGGCGTGTTCGTGCGCCGGCTCGAACTGGGCATGAAACTGCAGACCGATCCGACCGTGATCTACGGCATGGGCGAGCGTTACACCGGCAACATCCGGCGCACGGACCTGGACACCGACACGCCATACAACACCTACACCCGCACCGGGCTGCCGCCCACGCCGATCGCGATGCCCGGCGCGCATGCAGTGCACGCGGCCACCCATCCGGCACCGGGCGACACGCTGTATTTCGTCGCCGTCGGCGACGGCAGCGGCCGCCACGTCTTCACCCGCTCGCTGCGCGAACACCAGGCTGCCGTGCGCGAATACCTGCAGCGCTACCGCGCCCAGCGCAAGGCGCAGGCGCAATGACGGCGGCTCCAATCAAGTCGGTTCCCGTGCATCCGCGCTTCGTGTCGCTGGAAGGCGGCGAGGGCGCCGGCAAGACCACCGTGCTCGAAGCCCTGCGCGCCGAGCTGCAGGCCGGCGGCGAGGAAGTGGTGTGCACCCGCGAGCCCGGCGGCACGCCGCTGGCCGAACGTATCCGCGAGCTGCTGCTCGATCCCTCGCACGAACCGCCGGCGGCGGAAACCGAACTGCTGCTGATGTTCGCCGCGCGCGCCCAGCACGTGCGCGAGACCATCCTGCCGGCGCTGGAGCGCGGCGCGTGGGTACTCAGCGACCGCTTCACCGATTCCAGCCACGCTTACCAGGGCGCCGGCCGCGGCCTGGACGCGGCTCTGATCGACACGCTCGAGCGCCAGGTCGTCGGCATCCGTCCCGGCCTGACGCTGTTGCTCGACCTGGGCGTGGACGAGGGCCGCGAGCGCACGCGCGGCCGCGATTTGTATCCCGACCGGATCGAGCGGGAGCACGACGCTTTCTTCGAGCGCGTGCGCCAAGCCTTCCTCGCGCGCGCGGCCGCCGATCCGGCGCGCATGCGCGTGGTCGACGCCCCGCGGCCGGCCGCGGAGGTCGCCGCCGACGCCACCGCCGTGTTGCGCCAATGGCGGGCCGGGCAATGAGCGCGGCCATCGGCGGCCCGCTCGCGCCCTGGCAGCAGCGCATCTACACCCAGGCCGCTGCCGCCCTCGAGAGCGGACGCCTGGGCCACGCCTTGCTGTTCCGCGGTCCGGAACGCCTGGGCAAGGGCGCCGTCGCGCGCGCGCTGGCGAGACGCCTGCTGTGCGAATCGCGCACGCCCGGTGGCGATGCCTGCGGCCGCTGCCGCGGCTGCCAGTTGTTCGCGGCCGGCTCGCATCCGGACTACCACGAGGTGTCCTTCATCCCGGTCAAGGACGGCAGCCGCCTGCGCACCGAACTGATCGTCGATCAGATGCGCGAGTTGTCCGGCCAGCTCGCGCTGACCCCGCAGTACGGCGGCGCCCAGGTGGCGATCATCGATCCGGCCGACGCGCTCAACAGCGCCGCGGCCAATGCGCTGCTCAAGACGCTGGAGGAACCGCAGCCCGGTCGCTACCTGTGGCTGGTCGCGGCCGAGCCGGCGCGCCTGCCGGCGACGATCCGCAGCCGCTGCCAGAACCTCGAGTTCCGCCTGCCGCCGCAAACCGAAGCGCTGGCCTGGCTGCGCGCGCAGGGCCACGACGAGCGCACCGCTGCCGAAGCGCTGGTGGCCGCCCGCGGCCATCCCGGCCTGGCCGCCGCCTGGCTCTCCGACGGCAGCCTGGCCCTGCGCAGGGACGTGGTGGCCGACCTGGCGGCGCTGGACCGCGGTG
>NZ_JARUVM010000087.1 GCF_029763755.1 Luteimonas sp. 8-5 | reverse complement strand
GTGGTGGCCGACCTGGCGGCGCTGGACCGCGGTGAAGGCTCGCCGGCTGCCACCGCGCAGCGCTGGGCCGGCGACGAGCAGTCGGCGCTGCGCCTGCGCTTTGCCGCCGACCTGGCCCTGGAGCAGGCCGCGCGCTTGACCGATGCCGGGCGAACCCGCAGGCTGGCGTCCTGGTTCGACGCGGCCAACCGTACCGCCGCGCTGCTGCGCACCACGGTACGGACCGACCTCGCCATGGCCGAGTTGCTGCTGGCCTGGCCGCGCGCCACGGGAGGACAGCGATGAGTGCAAACACAGGGGGCGGTCGCCAGGGCATCCTGCCGGTCGCGATGAAGGACAAGGCGCACCTGTATGCCGCCTACATGCCGTACGTGAAATCGGGCGGGCTGTTCGTCGCCACCAACAAGCGCTTCGACCTGGGCTCCGAAGTCTTCCTGCTGCTGACCTTGCCCGACTCCAGCGAGAAGCTCGGCGTGCCCGGCAAGGTCGTGTGGGTGACCCCGGCCGGCGCGCAGGGCAACCGTTCGGCGGGCGTGGGCGTGCAGTTCGCCGACGGCGGTGAAGGCGAAGTCGCGCGCTCCAAGATCGAAGCCCTCATCGCCGGCCTCAACGCCGAGAAGCCCACCGCGACCATGTAGGAGCGCGCCTTGCGCGCGACCGGATCGCAAAAAGAAAAGGCCCGGCATTGCCGGGCCTTTGCTTTTGATCTTTAGCTTTCGAATTGGTGGAGCGGAAGGGGATCGAACCCTCGACCTTCGCATTGCGAACGCGACGCTCTCCCAGCTGAGCTACCGCCCCGAAGCTGGCGATTATACGGATGGCCCGGCGCCGTCGCCAGCGGTTTTCGCCATCAGCGGCCCCAGCCGCGGCTCGAGCAGGGCACGCCGCCAACCCGCCAGCGGACCGGGCCAACGGCCACCGTCGCCATCGGCGCGTGCATCGAGCAGCTGCTGCAGCCAGCGGCGCGAGGCGAGCACGCC
>NZ_JARUVM010000086.1 GCF_029763755.1 Luteimonas sp. 8-5 | reverse complement strand
TGGGCGGACGAGTTGCTGCAGGCATGGCCGCCGGGGCAGGGCACGCGCGCCAGCCGCATCTACGCCGCGGTCCTGCGCGAACGCCTGCGGCGCCTGGCTCGCGACAAGGCCGGTCCGCCTTCGCGCTGGCGCAGCCTGGCCCTGGCCTGGAGCGCCGCACGTGGGCGACACAGCGTTCCGCAACCGTAGGCCAGTGGTCCGGAACCCACCCGGTACAATGGCGAACATGACTCCCCCCGTGACTCCCACATCGCTGCCAGACGTCGCCAACGACGCCGTGGCCCTTGCACGCCCGCTGGACTGGGTCGGGATGGACAACATCGCCCTGCCGATCCGGATCCCCGGTCCCGGCGGGTCGGTGGTGCAGGTTGCCGCCAGGGTCGATGTCGCCGTCGACCTGCGCGATGCCGACGCCCGCGGCATCCACATGTCGCGCCTGTACCTGCGCCTGCAGGAGGCATTCGCCAGCGAGGCGATCACGCCCGGCGGCCTGCGCAAGGTCCTGGCGGCCTTCGTCGAGTCGCAGAAGGGGCTGTCCGGCGCGGCGCGCGTGGTCCTGCGCTACGACCACCTGCTGCGCCGCGACGCGCTGGCCAGCAGCCACTCCGGCTGGAAGAACTACCCGGTGGTCGTCGAGGCCGAGCTCGTCGACGGTCACCTGAAGGTCGCGCTGGCACTGGAAGTCGAATACTCCAGCACCTGTCCGGCGTCGGCTGCGCTGTCGCGGCAGGTCAATGCGCAGCGTTTCGCCGAGGATTTCGCCGTCGCCCGCCCGCTGTCGACCGAAGTGGTGCGCGACTGGCTGGCGTCGGAACGCGGCATGGCCGCCACGCCGCACGCCCAGCGCAGCCGTGCGCAGGTGCGCGTGGAGTTGCGCCCGTCGTTCGACGAGGTGCCGGTCGCGTCGCTGGTCGACGCGCTCGAGGACGCGCTGGGCACGCCTGTGCAGACCGCGGTCAAGCGCGAGGACGAGCAGGCCTTCGCCGAACTCAACGCCGCCAACCTGATGTTCTGCGAGGACGCCGCGCGCCGCATCGCCGCAGTACTCAAGGCCGACCCCCGCGTCGAACGCTTCGCCGCCACCGTCTCGCACTACGAATCCCTGCACCCCCACGACGCCGTCGCCCGCGTCTCCGGGTGAGTCGCGCCCGGAGATAGTTTTTTGACGCGGATCAACGCGGATTTTTGAGAAGCGATCAACGCGGATAGGGCGATAGTGGCCTGAGGAAGCGTGTCGGTATCTCGCTTGATTCCGCGTGCGACGCCGCCCCTTGGCCGTATCTGCGTGGATCCGCTTTCTGATCCGCGTTGATCCGCGTCAAAAGAAAAGCCGCCCGACGCTAGCGGGCGAAGCGGAGGCGCTGGCCGGCGGGGGTGCCGGTGAGGGCGGTGCCGTTCCAGACTTGCTGGCCGTTGACCCAGGTGGAGGCGATGCGGGAGCGGAAGGTCGTGCCTTCGAACGGGGACCAGCCGCACTTGGAGAGCACGTCTTCGCGGCGCACCGTCAGCGGCGTGTCGTCGATGAGCACCAGGTCGGCGAAATAGCCTTCGCGCAGGAAGCCGCGCTCGGCGACGTCGAACAACTGCGCAGGGGCGTGCGACACCTTCTGCACCACGCGCGCGGTGTCGATGCGGCCCTCGTGCACCAGCTCCAGCGCGGCCAGCAACGCGTACTGCACCAGCGGCAGGCCGCTGGGCGCCTGCGCGTAGGGGCGCTGCTTCTCTTCCCAGGTGTGCGGCGCGTGGTCGGTGGCGAGCACGTCGATGGCGTCGTTGGCCAGCGCGGCGATCAAGGCTTCACGGTCCGCCGGATCCTTGATCGCGGGGTTGCACTTGATCAGGTTGCCCAAGCGCGCGTAGTCGTCGCGGTCGAAGCGCAGGAAGTGGATGCAGGTCTCGGCGGTGATGCGCTTGCGGCTGCCGTCGGCGCGCACCAGCGGGCCGTGTTCGAACAGCGCCAGCTCGTCGGCGGTGGAGATGTGCAGCACGTGCAGGCGCGCGTCGTGGCGGCGCGCCAGTTCCAGCGCCAGCCGGGTCGACTTGATGCAGGCTTCGCGCGAGCGGATGTCCGGGTGGCACTCAACCGGTATGTTGTCGTCGCCGTACTTCGCCTTGAACGCCGCCAGGTTGGCGTCGATGGTCGGCGTGTCCTCGCAATGGGTGATGATCGGCGTGGGCGCGTCGCGGAAGATCGCGTCCAGCGTCGCCGGGTCGTCGACCAGCATGTTGCCGGTGGATGCCCCCATGAACACCTTGATGCCCGGCGCGGCCAGCGGATCGAGCGCGCGGATCGCCTCGATGTTGTCGTTGCTCGCGCCCAGGTAGAAGCCGTGGTTGCCCCACACGCGGCCGGCGGCGCGGCGGTACTTGTCCTCCAGCGCGGCGGCATCCAGCGTCGGCGGGTTGGTGTTGGGCATGTCCATGAAGCTGGTCAGCCCGCCGGCGACCGCGGCCGCCGATTCGACCGCCATGTCCGCCTTGTACTCCAGGCCCGGTTCGCGGAAGTGGACCTGGTCGTCGATCATGCCCGGCAGCAGGCGCCGGCCCGCGGCGTCGACCACCGTTTCGCCCTGGCGCGCGCCCAGGCCCGTGCCGATTTCGGCGATGCGTCCGTCGCGGATGCGCAGGTCGCCTTCGAACTCGCGACCCTCGTTCACCAGCCGGGCGTTGACGATCAGCGTATCGGTGGACGGATCTGCGGTGGTCATTCAGGGGCTCCAGTGGGCGCGGGCGGGACGGGATCGTGGCCGCCGGGGTGCAGGGGATGGCAGCGCAGGATGCGCCGCAGGGCCAGCCAGCTGCCCTTGAGGGCGCCGAACCGGCCGAGGGCGGTCATCGCGTACTCAGAACAGGTAGGCACGAACCGGCAGCGCGGGCCCAGCAGGGGACTGAGCCAGCGTTTGTAGCCACGCAGCAGGAAAATGAGGATGCGTGCGATCACGATGAATGGACGCGGCCCCGTGCAGTCTTGCGTGGTTGCCGCTGTTGTCCGGGCAGGGTATAACAGCGCGCTTTCCCACCTCAAGGGAATTCAAGAGGAAACGCCGCTCGTGGCAGTGAAAAAACCCGCGAAGAAGGCCGCCAAGGCAGCCAAGACCAAGCCAGCCGCAACCAAGGCCGCGCGCAAGCCGGCTGCGAAGAAGGCTCCGCCCGCCAGGAAGCCGGCACCGAAGAAGGCCGCGGTGAAGAAAGCCGTGGCGAAGAAGGCCGCCGTGAAGAAGGTCGCGCCTGCGAAGAAGCCGGTCGCGAAGAAGGCCGCGCCGGCGAAGAAGCCGGTGGCGAAGAAGGCCGCACCGAAAAAGGTGGCGCCGAAGAAGGCTGCCCCGAAGCCCGTGGCCAGGCCCGCGGTGAAGAAGGCGGTCGCGAAGAAGGCGCCGGCCCCGGTCGCGAAGAAGCCGGCACCGGCTCCCGCAGCGAAGAAGCCTGCGCAGCGTCCGGTCGCCAAGGCTGCGTCGCGCGCCGCCAAGCAGGCGCCCGTGGAAGCGACGCCGGTTTCGCGCGCGCCGAGCAAGCCGCGCCCGATCGGCAAGGTCGCGGTCGCGCGCGTCGCCGCGCCGTCCGCGCCTGCGCCGCGTACCAAGGTCAAGGTCGTTCCGTACAAGACCGACGAGAACGGTCGTCCGATCGTGCCCGAAGGCTACAGGCCGAGCGCGGAAGAGGAGTACATGAGTCCGCTGATGACCGAGTACTTCCGCCAGCGCCTGCTGCAGTGGCGCGCGGACCTGGTCGAGGAATCCAAGCAGACCATCGAGAACCTCAAGGACGAAGTGCGCGATGTCGGCGACGAAGCCGAGCGCGCCACCCGCGAAACCGAGAACTCGCTGGAGCTGCGTACCCGCGATCGTTACCGCAAGCTGATCGGCAAGATCGACAGCACGCTCAAGCGCGTGGACGCGGGCGAGTACGGCTACAGCGTGGACTCGGGCGAGGAGATCGGCCTGGACCGACTGGAAGCGCGCCTCACCGCCGAGCGCACGATCGACGAGCAGGAACGCTGGGAACACCTGCAGAAGCAGATCGGCGACTGAAGGAACTGCGGGGAGCCGGGAAACGGTAGCCGGGAGCCGGGAATCGGATCCCGGCTCAGTGGAGCTCCGTGAGGTCGAGGTTCTTCAGCCTCGGGGCGCGGCGTGCCGTTACGGCGGCGACCGTCATGGTGACGAAACCGCCGAGCACGACCGCCGGCACCAGGCCGAGCAGGCGCGCCATCGAGCCGGCGTAGAACGCCCCGAGCTCGTTGGACGAGCCGATGAAGATGCCGTTGATCGACGACACCCGTCCGCGCATCTCGTCCGGCGTGGCCAGTTGCAGGATGGTCGAGCGGATCACCACCGAGACGCCGTCGCAGGCGCCGGAGAACAGCAGGAAGGCGGCCGACAGCCAGAAGCTGGTCGACAGGCCGAAACCGATGTTGCACAGGCCGAAGCCCGCGACCGCGTACAGGAGGATGCGGCCGGCGTTGCGCTCCAGCGGCTTGCGCGCCAGCCACGAGGCGACGCAGATCGAGCCCAGTGCCGGCGCCGCGCGCAGGATGCCCAGCGCTTCCGGGCCCTGGTGCAGGATGTCCTTGATGAAGGCCGGCAGCAGCGCCACCGCGCCGCCGAGCAGCACTGCGAACATGTCCAGCGCCAATGCACCGAGCAGCACCTGGTGCCCCCACACGAAGCGCCCGCCTTCGGCGATGCTGCGCAGCACTGGCATTTTCGGCGGCGGCGCCGGTTCGGTGACGCGCAGGGTGCGCACCGCCACCATCGCCACCAGGGCGAAACCCACCGCGGCCGCGTAGGCGACGTGCTTGCCGGAGAAGCCGGTGAGCGCGCCGCCGAGCGCCGGGCCTACCACCAGGCCTGCCTGGAAGATCACGCTGCCGAAGCCCGCGCCCCTCGCGTACTGCGGGCGCGGCAGCACGCGCGCGAACAGCGCGTTGTAGACCGGGCTCAGGAACGCGCGCACCGAACCGGTGAGGGCGACGGCGGCATAGATCGCCCAGGTACCGCTCACCGGCAGCCAGCCCAGGGTGACCGCTACCAGCAGCATTGGCGTCACGGCGAGCAGCAGGCACGCGAGCATGCCCAGCCTGCGCCGGTGCACGTGGTCGACGAGGTGGCCGGCGAAGGGCGCCGTGCAGAAATAGGGAATCACTTCGGCCAGGCCGATCAGGCCGAGCGAGAACGGGTTGCGCGTGATCTCGTAGACGTGCCAGCCGACGGTGACCGCCACCACCTGGTAGGACAGGATCGAACACAGGCGGAACGCCATCAATTGCAGGAACGAGCCGTTGCGCAACGGCGAGTCGGGCGCAGGCAGCAGCGACTTCACGGCTTGGCGAGCGCCTCTTCGGCGCGCGCGCGGATGAACCCGAGCAATGCGGCCAGGCCGTTGCTGCGGGTCGGGGAGAGATGCCTGGCCAGCCCGATCGCCTCGACGAACCCGGGTTCGGTAGCCACGATTTCCGCCGCCGGGCGGCCGGAATAGACGCGCAGGGCCAGGTACACCAGCCCCGACACGATCGCCGAATCGCTGACCGCGGCGAACTCCAGCCGCGACGCGTCGCCGTCGGGCACGATCCAGACCATCGACTGGCAGCCGTGCAGGCGGTTGGCCTCGATCTTCCACGCATCGGGGAAGGCCGGCAGCTTGCGGCCCAGGTCGATCAGGTACTGGTAACGCTCGGCCCAGTCGCCGAAGAACGCGAACTCGGCGGCGATCGCCGCCTGGGCTTCGGCAGCCGTCGGCTCCAGCGGGAAGGGCAGCGGAAAGGGCGTGGTGGCGTTCATCCGTGCATCAGGCCTTGCGGGTCCACCTGGCGCCCTGCGGCGTGTCCTCGAGCTGGATGCCCTCGTCGGCAAGCTGCGCGCGGATCGCGTCGGCGCGGGCGAAATCGCGCGCCTGCTTGGCCGCCGTGCGTTCGTCGACCAGCGCCTGGATGCGCGCATCGTCCTCTGCGGACGCGCCGCGCGCGAACCACGCCGCCGGATCCTGCTGCAGCAGGCCCAGCGCCAGGCCGGCGCCGAGCAGTTCCGACTTCAGTCGCGCGCGCTGCGCGGGGTCGGATGCCTTGCGCGCTTCCGAGGCGATGCCGGCCATCGCCGCGAGTGCGCCCGGGGTGTTGAGGTCGTCCTCCAGCGCGGCCTCGACCGCGGCGGGAATGACCGCCTCGGCCTCGACATCGCCCAGGTCGCGCAGGGTGCCGTACAGCCGGTCCAGGGTGCGCACCGACTGCTCGACCAGCGCAGGCGACCAGTCCAGCGGCTGTCGGTAGTGCGCCGCGAGCAGGGCATGGCGCAGGGCTTCGGGCGGGTGCTCGCGCACCAGGTCGTGCACCCGCTCGATGTTGCCGACCGACTTGGACATCTTGGCGCCGCCGAATTCGAGCATGCCGTTGTGCAGCCACCAGCGCGCGAACACCTTGCCGCCGTGCGCGCACTCGCTCTGCGCGATCTCGTTCTCGTGGTGCGGGAACTGCAGGTCGATGCCGCCGGCGTGGATGTCGATGGTCTCGCCCAGGTGCGTGGCGGCCATGGCCGAGCACTCGATGTGCCAGCCCGGGCGGCCGCGGCCCCACGGCGAGTCCCAGCCCGGCAGGTCGTCGGAGGACGGCTTCCAGAGCACGAAGTCGCCGGGGTTGCGCTTGTACGGCGCCACTTCCACCCGTGCCCCGGCCAGCATTTCCTCCGGATCGCGCCGCGACAGCTTGCCGTAGTCCGGGTAGCTTTCCACCGCAAACAGCACGTGGCCTTCGGCCTCGTAGGCGTGGCCGCCCTCGATCAGCGCCTGGATCATGGCGATGATCTGCGGGATGTGCGCCGTGGCCGTGGGCTGCAGTTCCTGCGGCACCACGCCCAGGGCGGCCATGTCCTCGCGGTAGGCCGCGGCATAGCGGTCGGTGATCGCCGAGATCGGCACGTTGGCCTGCCTGGCCGCGGCGTTGATCTTGTCGTCCACGTCGGTGATGTTGCGGGCGTACCGCAGGCGGCCATGGCGGCGGCGGAGCAGGGCGGCCAGCACGTCGAAGACCACCGGGCCGCGCGCGTTGCCGATGTGCACGTAGTTGTAGACCGTGGGCCCGCACAGGTACATGGTCGGGCAGGCCGGGTCCAGGGGCGCGAACGGCTCGACCCGCCGTGTCAGGCTGTTGTAGAGGTGCAGGCTCATGTCGGGGACGTGCAGGGGGGCGTGCAGGTAATCGGCAGATTCTATCGTGGCGGCCCGCTCCGGGCTTGGCCCTATCAGACTCGGTTCATCGCCTTGGCATACACTCCCGGTTCCGTGCCCCACTGGTTCCCGTCGACGATGCGCTTTCCAACGGCATGCTTCCTGCTCGCCATCCTGGCGGCGTCGGCGCCCGTCCTGGGCCAGGAAGCCAGGCGCAGCGTCCGGACCGGCTATGCCCACGTATTGCGGGTCCAACCGGTCTACCAGACCCTGACCGCCACGCGCATGGAACAGCATTGCGACGGCAAGGTGGTGGAAACCTCCCCGCAGGAGCCTGCGGACCCGGAAGGGCAGGCCACGCCTCCGCACGCCTCGCGCGCGCCGGCTCCCTTGCCGCCCAATTGCGAGATGGTGCCGGTCCAGCGCCAGTTCCAGCGCCCCATCGCCTACGACGTGGACTACGTCTACCGCGGCCTCAAGTACCGCTCGCGCCTGCCCTACGACCCGGGCAACCGCCTGCGGGTGCAGGTCTCGATCCAGCCGTACGTCGCGCCGCCGGGCTCCGACTGAACCCATGGCTTCCGGCCTTGCGCCCCCATCGCCGCCATGCGACGATGCGCGCCCGATGAACCATCACGCCGCCACCGCCGTCGTCCTGACCTCCGCCCGCATGGCGGCGGGCCTGACTTCGCGCGCGCGCCGACCGGAATTCCCCCCCGCTGGGGAACTCCGGACGCATCCCTGCATCCAGGAAAAAGCCCAGCCCCCGCGCTGGGCTTTTTTGTTTTTCGCCTTGCCCCTTCTCCCTTCTCCCGTCTCCCAACCATGAACCACTTCCTCAACACCCAGGACCTCAGCCGCGCCGAACTCGACGCACTGCTGGCCGAGGCTGCCCGCTACAAGCGCCACCCTGCCGGCGATGCGCTCAAGGGCAAGTCCATTGCCCTGGTGTTCTTCAACGCGTCGCTGCGCACCCGCACCAGCTTCGAGCTGGGGGCGTTCCAGCTCGGCGGCCACGCGGTCGTGCTGCAGCCGGGCAAGGACGCATGGCCGATCGAGTTCGACCTGGGCACGGTCATGGACGGCGACGCCGAGGAGCACATCGCCGAGGTGGCCAGGGTGCTCAGCCGCTACGTCGACATGATCGGCGTGCGCGCGTTCCCGAAATTCGTCGACTGGTCGCTGGACCGGCAGGACCGCGTGCTGCGCGGCTTCGCGAAGTACGCCACGGTGCCGGTGATCAACATGGAAACCATCACCCATCCCTGCCAGGAACTGGCGCATGCGATGGCGCTGCAGGAGCACTTCGGCAACGCCGACCTGCGCGGGAAGAAGTACGTGCTCACCTGGACATATCATCCGAAGGCCCTCAACACGGCCGTCGCCAATTCGGCGCTGACCATCGCCACGCGCATGGGCATGGACGTGACCTTGCTGTGTCCGACTCCGGAGTACGTGCTCGACGAGCGCTACATGGGCTGGGCGGAGCAGAACGTGGCCGAAAGCGGCGGCTCGCTGCAGGTCAGCCACGACATCGAAGCCGCCTACGCCGGTGCCGACGTGGTCTATGCCAAGAGCTGGGGCGCGTTGCCGTACTTCGGCAACTGGGAGGCTGAGAAGCCGATCCGCGACCGTTACCGGCACTTCATCGTCGACGAGGCAAAGATGGCCCTGACCAACGACGCGGTGTTCAGCCACTGCCTGCCGCTGCGCCGCAACGTCAAGGCCACCGACGCGGTGATGGATTCCCCGCGCTGCATCGCCATCGACGAGGCGGAGAACCGGCTGCACGTGCAGAAGGCGGTCATGGCGGCGCTTGCTGCGCAAGCGGCCGGGAATGAGGGGAATAGGGAATGAGGGGAATGAGTTGACCTTGCAACCGCACTGATCCCGTCCTCCCATTCCACGAGAAGCTTCGATGAGTACTGATCCGGCCATTCCCCATTCCCCATTCCCCATTCCCGGCCCTTCCGGCGACATCGTGCTCGCCTTCAGCGGCGGCCTGGACACCTCGTTCTGCGTGCCCTACCTGAAGGAGCGCGGCTGGAACGTGCATACCGTGTTCGCCGACACCGGCGGCGTGGACGCGGCCGAACGCGCGGCGATCGAGGCGCGCGCCGCCGAGCTCGGCGTGGCATCGCACCTCACCATCGATGGCGGTCCCGCGATCTGGGACGGCTTCGTCAAGCCGTTCGTGTGGGCCGGAGAGGGCTACCAGGGCCAGTATCCGCTCCTGGTGTCGGACCGGTACCTGATCGTCGACGCCGCGCTGGCGCGCGCGCGCGACCTGGGCACGAACGCCATCGCCCACGGCTGCACCGGCATGGGCAACGACCAGGTACGTTTCGACCTGGCGGTGAAGGCCTCGGGCGACTACCGCATCGTGGCGCCGATCCGCGAGATCCAGAAGGAACACACCCGCACCCGCGAGTACGAGCAGGCCTACCTGGAGGAACGCGGCTACGGCGTGCAGGCCAAGCAGAAGGCCTACACGATCAACGAGAACCTGCTGGGCATCACCATGTCCGGCGGCGAGATCGACCGCTGGGAGGCGCCGGGCGAAGGCGCGCGCGGCTGGTGCGCACCGCGCGCGGAATGGCCAGAAGCACCGCTGCGGATCGCGTTGCGCTTCGTCGGCGGCGAAGCCGTGGCCCTGGACGGGGAAGCGATTTCCGGCCCGCAGCTGCTGGCCCACCTCAATGGCCTGTTCGCGCAGTACGGCGTCGGCCGCGGCATGTACACCGGCGACACCACCATCGGCCTCAAGGGCCGCATCGTGTACGAGGCGCCGGGCCTGGCCGCGCTGCTGGTCGCGCACCGCGCGCTGGAGGAGGCGGTGCTGAGCAAGCAGCAGAACCGCTTCAAGCCGGACTTGGCGCGCAAGTGGGTGGAGCTGGTGTACGAGGGCTTCTTCCACGATCCGCTGAAGACCGACCTGGAGGCCTTCCTGGCCTCGTCGCAGCGCATGGTCAACGGCGAAGTCGTGCTCGAAACCCATGGCGGGCGCGTGGAGGCGGTCGCGGTGCGTTCGCCGCACATCCTCAACGCCGCCGGCGCGACCTACGCGCAGTCGGCCGACTGGGGCGTGGAGGAGGCCGAGGGCTTCATCAAGCTGTTCGGGATGAGCAGCACGTTGTGGGCAGGGATCAACGGCAAGAGCGGGAACGGGGAATAGGGAACAGGGAACAGGGAATGGGCGTTTCAGGCGATCTGCTGCTATCTCGTGTGCTCGGGCATCTGGAGAAGCTCGTTTCCTTCGATACGCGGAATCCGCCGCGGGCGATCGGGACGGGGATCTTCGCGTACATCCAGGCGCAGTTGCCGGGGTTCCGCTGCACGCTGCAGGATCATGGCGACGGGGCGATCTCGCTGCTGGCGGTGCGCGGCAGACCCACGCGGGTGTTCAACGTGCACCTGGACACGGTGCCTTCGTCGCCGGCGTGGAGCGCCGATCCTTTCACCCTGCGGATCGAGAACCAGCGCGCTGTCGGGCTGGGCGCCTGCGACATCAAGGCCGCGGCGGCAGGACTGATTGCCGCGGCCAACGCCACCGGCGGCGATGCCGCGTTCCTGTTCAGCAGCGACGAGGAGGCCAACGATCCGCGCTGCATTGCCGCGTTCCTGGCCGCCGGCCATGGCTACGCCGAAGCGATCGTCGCCGAGCCCACGCGTTGCGAGGCGGTCCTGGCCCACCGCGGCATCAGTTCGGTTCTGCTGCGCTTCAAGGGCGAGGCCGGGCATGCATCCGGCGCCGGCGCGTTGCAGGCCAGCGCGCTGCACCAGGCGGTGCGCTGGGGCGCACGCGCGCTGGACCTGGTGGAAGGCGAATCGCACCTGCGCTTCGGCGGCCTGACCGGATTGCGCTTCAACATCGGCAAGGTCGAAGGCGGGATAAAGGCCAACGTAATCGCGCCGGAGGCCGAGGTGCGCTTCGGCTTCCGCCCGTTGCCGTCGCAGGACGTCGACGACCTGCACACCCGTTTCGGCGCCTGCGCCGAGGGCGCGCTGGAACGCTATGAAGAGACCTTCCGCGGGCCGTCGCTGCCGGGCGGCGACGTGGCCACCGCCGAGGAACAACGGCTGCGGGCGCGCGACCTGGCCGACGAGTTGCAGCTGCCGATCGGCAACGCCGTCGACTTCTGGACCGAGGCCTCGCTGTTCTCCCGCGCGGGCATGACCGCGATCGTCTACGGGCCCGGCGACATCGCCCAGGCGCACTGCGCCGACGAGTGGGTGTCGCTGCGGCAATTGCGCAACTACACCGAGTCCATCGTCCGCATCCTGCAATGAACATCCAGCACGCCCCCATCCATGGCGGCCAGACCCGCCAGACCATCGTCCGCCTGCTGTCGAGCATGGGCGGAGCGAAGGAGATCTCGCAGTACCTCAAGCGCTTCTCGCAGCTCGACGCGGCGCGCTTTGCCGTGGTCAAGGTCGGCGGTGCCGTGCTGCGCGACGACTTCGATGCGCTGACCTCGTCGCTCGCGTTCCTCCAGGACGTGGGCCTGACCCCGATCGTGATCCACGGTGCCGGCCCGCAGCTGGACGTCGAGTTGGCGGCCGCGGGCATCGAGAAGCGCACCGTCGACGGCCTGCGCGTGACCTCGCCGGAGGCGCTGGCGATCGTGCGCCGCGTCTTCCACGCGCAGAACCTGAAGCTGGTCGAAGCGCTGCAGGCGCAGGACGGGCGCGCGACCTCGATCGTGTCGGGCGTGTTCGAAGCCGACTACCGCGATCGCGACAGCCTGGGCCTGGTCGGCAACGTCACCGGCGTGCACCTGGCGCCGATCCAGGCCAGCCTGCAGGCCGGTTCGATTCCGGTGATCGCCAGCCTGGGCGAGACCAGCGGCGGGCAGATCCTCAACATCAACGCCGACTACGCGGCCAACGCGCTGGTGCAGCAGTTGCGGCCCTACAAGGTGGTGTTCCTCACCGGTACCGGCGGGCTGCTGGACGGCGAGGGCAGGATCATCGATTCGATCAACCTCACCACGCAGTACGAGCACCTGATGGCGCAGCCGTGGATCGACGGCGGCATGCGGGTCAAGCTCGAGCAGGTGAAGCTGCTGCTCGACGGACTGCCGCCGGCGTCCTCGGTGTCGATCACGCGCCCCGCCGAACTGGCCAAGGAACTGTTCACCCACAAGGGATCCGGCACCCTGGTGCGTCGCGGCGAGCGCGTGCTGCAGGCGGCGTCATGGGACGAACTCGACCTGCCGCGGCTGCGCCAGCTGGTGGAGTCCGCATTCGGACGCAAGTTGGCCGACGACTATTTCGAGCGCACCGCGCTGCATCGCGCCTACGTCAGCGAGAACTACCGCGCTGCCGTCATCCTCACCAGTGAGGAGGAGGGCATTTACCTGGACAAGTTCGCGGTGCTCGACGACGCGCAGGGCGAAGGCCTCGGGCGCGCCGTATGGGAAGTGATGCGCGAGCAGGTGCCGCGGCTGTTCTGGCGCTCGCGCCGCGGCAACCCGGTCAATGCCTTCTACTTCGCCGAGTGCGACGGCTGCGTCAAGCAGCCGCGCTGGAAGGTGTTCTGGTACGGTTTCGACGACCTGGCGGCCATCGACCGTTGCATTGCGCACTGCGCCGCGCGCCCGGCGACCCTGGAGGAACCCGCATGAGTACCGACTGGAGCACGCCGCCGGTCCTGCAGGGGCGGCATGTCCGCCTGGAACCGCTGCAGCCCGGGCATGCGGACGGCATCGCGGAGGCTGCCGCTGACGGCAAGCTGTGGGAATTGTGGTTCACCAGCGTGCCCAGGCCCGAAGACGTCGGGGCGTGGCTGGAGGGCGCGCTGGCGAAGCAGGCCGCGGGCGAACAGCTGGTCTTCGTCGTCCGCGACGCCGCTGGCCGTGTCGTCGGCAGCACCCGCTACTACGAACTGCTGCCCGAGACCCCGCGCGTGTGCATCGGCTACACCTGGTACGCGCGTTCGGTGCAGCGCACCGGCCTGAACACCGACGCCAAGCTGCTGTTGCTCGGCCACGCGTTCGAAGCGCTGGGCTGCGCCAGCGTCGGCTTCCACACCAGCACCTTCAATACCGCATCGCGTGCCGCCATCGCGCGTCTGGGTGCAAAGGAGGAGGGCATCCTTCGCCAGCACATGCGCCATCGCGACGGCAGCCTGCGCGATACGGTCTGCTTCTCGATCCTCGACAGCGAATGGCCGGCAGTGAAGGCTGGCCTGCAGCAGAAGCTCGAGCGCCACCCCCATGGCTGATCCGGCCCTCCAGCTGGGCATCGTCGGCGCGCGCGGCCATACCGGCGCCGAACTCATCGCGCTGGTCGCGGGCCATCCCCGGTTCGAGCTGGCCTTCGTGTCCTCGCGCGCCCTGGCGGGGCAGCGCGTTGCCGACAATGTGGCGGCGTATCGCGGCGACGCGCGCTATGTGTCGCTCGAGCACGAGCAACTGCCGACGTTGCCGGCGGACGCGGTGGTGCTGGCGCTGCCCAATGGCCACGCCGCCGCCTGTGTCGCCGCCTACGACGCCGCGGGCGTCGACCCGGTCATCGTCGACCTTTCCGCCGATCATCGCTTCGACGACGGCTGGTACTACGGCCTGCCGGAGCTGACCCGCGACGGCCATGCCGGCCAGCGCCGGATCAGCAACCCGGGCTGCTATGCCACCGCGATGCAGCTGGCGATCGCACCGATGCTCGACGTGCTGGACGGGCCGGTGCAGTGCTTCGGCGTGTCCGGCTACTCCGGTGCGGGCACCACGCCGTCCGACAGGAACGACCCCGACAAGCTGCGCGACAACCTGATGCCGTATGCGCTCACCGGCCACGTGCACGAGCGCGAGGTCACGCGCCGGCTCGGTCACCCGGTCGAGTTCATGCCGCACGTGGCGCCGCATTTCCGCGGCATCACCATCACCGCCAACCTGCACCTGTCGCGGCCGTTCACGCTGGACGAGGTGCAGGCGCGCTACCACGACCATTACGACGCCGAGCCGCTGGTGCGCGTGGTCGACGGCGACGCGCCGTGGGTGAGCCGCATCGCCGGCCGCCACCACGACGAGATCGGCGGCTTCACCCTGTCGGCCGACGGCCGCCGCCTGGTGGTCGTGGCCACCGAGGACAACCTGCTCAAGGGCGCCGCTACCCAGGCGCTGCAGAACCTCAACCTCGCTTTCGGCCTGCCCGAGTTTTCGGGCATCGTGGGAGCGGCGGAAGCCGCGATGGAGACGACATGAGCGAGCTGCTCTGGCAAAAACCCGGCGTCGAGGTAGACGCGAAGATCCAGGCCTTCCTGGCCGGCGACGACGTCATCCTCGACCGCGAGTTCTTCCTGCACGACATCGCCGCCAGCCAGGCGCACGCCGAGGGGCTGCAGCGCATCGGCGTGCTGTCGGCCGACGAACTGGCCGGGATCGCGCGCGAACTCTCGGCGCTGGCCGAGGATTTCCGCAGCGGCGCCTTCGTTCTCGACGGCCGCTACGAGGACGGCCATTCGGCGATCGAGGCGCGACTGGTCGAGCGCCTGGGCGACACCGGCAAGCGAATCCACACCGGCCGCAGCCGCAACGACCAGGTGCTGGTGGCGACGCGACTGTGGCTGAAGGAGAGGCTCGCGACGCTGCACGCGCTCGCGCACGAATGCGCCGGCATCGCACTGGAACGCGCCGGCGCCGAGGCCGGCCTGCCGTTGCCCGGCTATACCCACCTGCAGCGCGCCGTCGTGTCCTCGGCGGGAATGTGGTGGGCGGCATGGGCGGAAGCCTTCATCGATGACGCCCAGCGCGCCCGCGATACCGCGGCATGGATCGACGCCAATCCGCTGGGCAGCGCGGCCGGCTACGGCGTGAACCTGGCGATGGACCGCGACCACACCACGCAGGCGCTGGGATTCGGCCGCATGCAGGTCGCGGCCACCTATGCGCAGGTGTCGCGCGGCAAGTTCGAACTGGCGGCGCTGGAAGCGCTGGGCAGCGCCATGCTCGACCTGCGCCGCGTCGCCTGGGACCTGTCGCTGTTCACCAGTGCCGAGTTCGGCTTCGTCGCGCTGCCGCCGGAGTACACCACCGGCAGCTCGATCATGCCCAACAAGCGCAACCCGGACGTGGTCGAACTGCTGCGCGGCACCTATGCCAGCGTCGCGGCGGCCAAGGCCGAGATCGAGCACCTGTTGTCGCTGCCGTCGGGCTACCACCGCGACCTGCAGGTCAGCAAGGGCGCCCTGTTCCATGGCTTCGGCAAGGGCCTGCAGGCGCTGGCGCTGCTGCCCGACCTGCTGCGTCGCATGCAGTGGCGGCCGGAAGCGATGCGTGCCGCGCTGGATCCCTCGATGTACGCCACCGATCTCGCCCTCGACCTGGCCAAACAGGGCATGCCGTTCCGCGAAGCCTATCGCCAGGCCGCCGATCCCTCGCGCTGGGAAGGCGGCGATCCGCAAGCGAGCCTTGCCGCGCGGGTATCGCCCGGTGCCGCCGGAGACATGCGCCTGGATGCTTTGCGTGCGAGGCTGGCGGCACTGCGCTGATGCGTGCGGCGGCGCAGATCGCGTAAAGTCGGTGCTTCGCCACCGGGGATTTTCCGACATGCGCACTGCCTGCCTCCGCCTGTCCCGTTGCCTGCTGCCGCTGCTGCTGTTCATCGCGGCGCCTGCCATGGCGCAGACTTCGGCCGAAACGCCCGACATTCCGTCCGCCTTCGCCACGCCGACCGACGGCTACGACTACGAGCGCCGCGAAGCGATGATCCCGATGCGCGACGGGGTCAAGCTGCACACCGTGATCATCGTGCCCAGGGGTGCGAAAGACGCGCCGATCGTGCTCAGCCGCACGCCGTACAACGCCGACTCGCGCACCACGCGCATGGCGTCGCCGAACATGATCGACGTCCTGCCGGAGAACGACGAGGTCTTCGTGCGCGGCGGCTACATCCGCGTGGTCCAGGACGTGCGCGGCAAGCATCGTTCCGAAGGCGACTACGTCACCGCGCGGCCGCTGCGCGGGCCGCTCAACCACAGCGACACCGACCACGCCACCGACGCCTGGGACACCATCGACTGGCTGGTGAAGAACGTGCCCGAGTCCAACGGCCGGGTCGGCATGGTCGGTTCCTCGTACGACGGCTTCACCGCCGCGATGGCGTTGTTCGATCCGCATCCTGCGCTGAAAGTCGTTGCGCCGTACAGCCCGATGGTCGACGGCTGGATCGGCGACGACTGGTTCAGCTATGGCGCGTTTCGCCAGGTCATGTTCGGCTACTTCGTCGGCCAGATGAGCAAGCGCGGGCGCGGTTCGCCGGTCGCGAGCCAGGGCTACGACGACTACGCCACCCTGCTGCGCGCCGGCTCCGCGGCCAACTACGCGAAGTCCATCGGCCTGGACCAGGTGCCGTTCTGGCACAAGCTCACCGAACATCCGGCCTACGACGCGTTCTGGCAGGAACAGGCGGTCGACAAGCTGCTGCGCGACGTGCCGCTCAAGGTGCCGACGATGTGGCTGCAGGGCCTGTGGGACCAGGAGGACATGTACGGCGCCAACCATTCGTACGCGGCCATGGAGGGCAAGGATCGCCGCAACGACCGCAACTTCCTGGTGATGGGCCCGTGGCGGCACAGCCAGGTCAAGGGCGACGGCCGCTCGCTCGGCGCGCTGCAGTGGAACGGCGACACCGCGCTGCAGTTCCGCCGCGACGTGCTCAAGCCCTTCTTCGACCAGTACCTCGTGCCCGGCGCGCCCAAGGCCGACACGCCCCCGGTGCTGGTCTACGACACCGGCGCCGACCGCTGGGATCGCCTGCAGGCCTGGCCGGTCAGCTGCGAAAAGGGCTGTGCGGCGAAATCCAGGCCGCTGTACCTGCACGCCGGCGGCGCGCTTTCGTTCGAGGCGCCGGCGGAGGGGCAGGCCGAGTACGACGAATACGTCTCGGACCCGGCCAAGCCGGTGCCGTACCTGCCGCGCCCGGTCAGCTTCGGCGACCGCGAGGGCTGGACCACCTGGCTGGTCCACGACCAGCGTTTCGTCGACGGTCGCCCCGACGTGCTGACCTGGGTCAGCGAGCCGCTCACCGAACCGCTGCGCATCGCCGGCATGCCCAAGGTCCGCCTGCAGGCGTCGACGACCGGCAGCGACAGCGACTGGGTGGTCAAGCTGATCGACGTGTATCCGGACACGATGGCCTCGCGGCCGGAAATGGGCGGTTACCAGCTCCCGCTGGCCCTAACGATGTTCCGCGGCCGCTACCGGGAGAGCCTGGAAACGGCCAGGCCGATCGAGCCGGGCAAGGTGCTGGAGTACCGGTTCGACCTGCCCAATGCCAACCACACGTTCCAGCCGGGCCATCGGATCATGGTGCAGGTGCAGTCCACGCTGTTCCCGCTCTACGACCGCAATCCGCAGACCTTCGTGCCGAACATCTTCTTCGCCCAGCCGGAGGACTATCGCAAGGCCACCCAGCGGATCTGGCACACGCCGGAGGCGGCGACCTTCATCGAGTTGCCGGTGCGCTGAGGCGGCCGGCGGCCAGCGCCGCAGGCAACAAAAAAGCCGGCCCGGGGGCCGGCTTTCCGCGAAATCGATGGTCGGGGAGACAGGATTTGAACCTGCGACTTCTACGTCCCGAACGTAGCGCTCTACCAGGCTGAGCTACACCCCGACAGGTGAGCCGCGCATTTTACGGGCCCGGGCGGGTCCCGGGCAAGGGGCGGAACGTTAAACTACAGGCAGATCCTGCCTCCTGGAGCCACCGCTTGATCAAGCCCCGCACCCCGCCTGGCGTCATGGAGCTGCTGCCGCGCGACCAGGTCGCCTTCCAGCGCATGCTCGACGCGATCCGCGGCACCTTCGAGGCCTACGGCTTCCTGCCGGTCGAGACCCCGGTATTCGAGCTGACCGACGTGCTGCTGACCAAGTCCGGGGGCGAGACCGAGCGCCAGGTGTATTTCGTCCAGTCCACCGGCGCGCTGGAAAAGGCCGCCCAGGCGGGCGCGGACGCAGGGTTGCCCGAACTGGCCCTGCGCTTCGACCTGACCGTGCCGCTGGCGCGCTACGTGGCCGAGCACGAGCACCAGCTCGCGTTCCCGTTCCGCCGCTACCAGATGCAGCGCGTGTACCGCGGTGAGCGCGCCCAGCGCGGCCGCTTCCGCGAGTTCTACCAGTGCGACATCGACGTGATCGGCAAGGACACGCTGTCCACCCGCTTCGATGCCGAGATCCCGGCGGTGATCAACGCCGTGTTCGACCGCCTGGCCATCGGCGAGTTCACCATCCAGTTCAACCACCGCAAGCTGCTGCGCGGGTATTTCGAAGGGCAGGGCATCGAGGGCGAGCAGCAGATGCTGGTGCTGCGCGAACTCGACAAGCTCGACAAGCGCGGCGAGGAAGCGGTGGCGGCCACGCTGGCGGGCGAGGGCTTCGGCCTGGCCGCCGACGTGGTCGAGCGGCTGATGGCGTTCTCGCGCGTGCGCTCCACCGGCCACGACGACGCGCTGGCCAGGCTCGACGCGCTGGGCAGCGGCACCCCGCTGTTCGAGGAAGGCCGCGACGAGCTGCGCCAGGTGCTGCAGCAGCTGCGCGCGCTGGGTGTGCCGGAATCGCGCTATGCGCTGAACCTGTCGATCGCCCGTGGCCTGGACTACTACACCGGCATCGTCTACGAAACCGTGCTCGACGCGCATCCGGGCATCGGCTCGATCTGCTCGGGCGGGCGTTACGAGAACCTGGCCAGCCACTACAGCAAGTCGAAGCTGCCGGGCGTCGGCATCTCGATCGGGCTCACCCGCCTGTTCTACCAGCTGCAGGAAGCCGGAATCGTCGCCACCGCGGAGAGCTCGGTCGACGTGCTGGTCGCACTGATGGACGACGCCATGCTGGCCGATGCGCTGGCGCTTTCGCAGCAGTTGCGCGCCGCCGGCTTCAACGTCGAGACCCAGCTCGAGCCGCGCAAGCTAGCCAGGCAGCTGCAGTACGCCGACCGCGCCGGCATTCGCTTCGCCGTGATCCGCGGCGAGGACGAAGCCGCGCGCGGCGTGGTCGCGGTCAAGGACCTGCGTCGCGGCGAGCAGTTCGAGGTCGCCGAGGCGGGCCTGGTCGCGGCATTGCGCGAGGTGGACGCATGAAGTCGATCCGCCTGGATGGCGCCTCGCTCACGCGCCGGCAGCTGGTGGCGGTGGCCAACGGCGCCTCGGTCGAACTCGACCCGGCCGCGCTGCAGGCCGTGGCGCGCGCCGCGGAGTTCCTCGAGGGCAAGGTTGCCGGCGGCGAGCCGCTGTACGGCATCTCCACGGGGTTCGGCAGCAATGCGGACAAGCTGCTGGCCGGCGCAGGGCACGCCTTGCGCGGTGCTTCGGAAAAGCTGCAGCGCAACCTGATCCAGACGCATGCGGTTTGCGTCGGGGAACCTTTTGCCGCCGATGTCGTCCGCGCAATGCTGTGCATCCGCATCAACACCCTGCTGCGCGGGCACTCGGGCATCCGCGTGTCGACCCTGCAGGCGCTCACCGCGATGCTCAACGCCGGGGTGGTGCCGGTGGTGCCGCAACTCGGCTCGGTCGGCGCCTCGGGCGACCTGGCGCCGCTGTCGCACCTGGCCATCGTGCTGCTGGGCGGCGGCGAAGCGTTCTACCAGGGCGAACGCATGCCCGGTGCCGAGGCGCTGAAGCGCGCCGGGATTGCGCCGGTGACGCTGGGATTGAAGGAAGGCCTGGCGCTGAACAACGGCACCGCACAGATGCTGGCCACCGGCGTGCTCGCGCTGGCGAAGCTGGAGGAACTGCTCGACACCGCCGACCTGGCCGCAGCGATGACCGTGGACGCCTTCGCCGGCCGCCTGGGCGCGTTCGCGGAGGAAGTGCACGCGCTGCGCCCGCATCCGGGCCAGGTGCACGTGGCCGCGCGCCTGCGCCGGCTGCTGCAGGGCTCGACCCTGGCCGACATTCCCTACGCGCGCGTGCCGGGCAAGAAGGTGCAGCCCCAGGACAGCTATTCGCTGCGCTGCGTGCCGCAGGTGCACGGCGCGGTGCGCGACGCCGTGGCCCAGGCCGCGCGCGTGCTGGAGATCGAACTCAACGCGGTCACCGACAATCCGCTGGTGTTCCCGGATGCGCAGGACGCGCCGCTGGACCGGCAGGTGATTTCCGCCGGGCATTTCCACGGCATGCCGCTGGCGCTGGCGATGAGCTACGTCAAGGCGGCGATCCCGGTGCTGGCCTCGATCAGCGAGCGCCGGCTCAACAAGCTGGTCGACCCGGCCACCAGCGACGGCCTGCCGGGCTTCCTGGTCGGCAACGAGGACGGCACCGAGTCGGGCTACATGATCGTGCAGTACACGGCGGCCGCGATCGTCAACGACCTGGCCAGCCGCGCGATGCCGGCGTCGGTGTACTCGATCCCGACCTCGGCCAACGCCGAGGACCATGTGTCGATGGGTGCCAATGAAGCACGCCACGTGCTGGCGATGGCCGGGGACCTGGGCAAGGTGCTGGGGCTGGAACTGATGACCGCGGCCCAGGCGCTGGACCTGCGCCTGCGCCAGGTCGGCGGCGACGCGCGGCCGGGCAGGGCGGTGGCCG
>NZ_JARUVM010000085.1 GCF_029763755.1 Luteimonas sp. 8-5 | reverse complement strand
CGGCGCCAGCAGGCCGGCCTTGCGCAGCGCCGGGCGCAACGCATTGCCGAAACTGCGCGCCAGCCCGGCCAGCGGCTTGCCCGCATCCGAATCCGGATGCTCCACCACCAGGTCGCCGAAGGCCGCATGCCCCGCCAGCGCTTCGAGCACCGGCGCGATGCGGTCGGCCGGATCGATGCCGCGCAGCGTGGCGATGAGCCGCAGCTTCTGCCGCGCGAACACGAGGCCGTTCCAGGGCAGGGCGCGATCCAGTTCCGCAGCATCGGCGCCGGCGAATACGACGAATCCGTCTCCGCGCTCGGCCCGGGCGTGCCCGTGCAGGCCCGCTTCGGCCGCGCGCTCGCCGAGTTCGGCGGCCAGTTCTGGCTCGAAACCCGCGCGGCAGTAGCAGAGCAGGCCGGTCACGACGGCAGCCCGGTCAATAGAAGGTCCCGCCGTGCTCGCCGTAGGCCTTGAGCACGGCGCAGGCTTCCTCGCGCTGCAGGTCGCGGACCACCTCGATGCCGCGCTTCTCCAGTTCGCCGACCCAGTCGGCCGGCAACGGGCCTTCGTCGAATTCGGTCAGGCGCATCACGTCCTCGCTGCGCGCGCCGATCAGCAGGCGGTCGACTCCGGCCCAGAACGTGGCGCCGTAGCACTGGCAGCACGGCTGCGACGAGGTCGCCAGCAGGAAGTGGCCGGAGGGATCGTTCAGGCGCGAACGCTGCAGGCGCTGCTGCGCCAGCATGTAGGCCATGTTCTCGGCGTGCGCGAGCGAGCAGCTCTGCGGCAGGACGCGGTTGACGCCGATGCTGACCACGCGATCGTTGCCGTCGAACACCACCGCGCCGAACGGCCCGCCGCTGCGCGCCTCGACATTGCGCCGCGACAGCTCGATCGCGAATGCGACCTTGGCCTCGTCGCCGGCGAAGTCGCGGCCTTCCAGGTCCAGTTCGTGGGCCCAGACCGGCAGGGTGAGGTGCAGTTGCGCAAGCAGCATCGTGTGTTCCTTCGAGGGATGATCCTCAGGCCTTCTGCGCCCAGGTGTCGCGCAGGGTCACGCTGCGGTTGAACACCGGCCGGCCCGGCGCGTGGTCGCGGCGGTCGGCGACGAAGTAGCCGCTGCGCTCGAACTGGAAGGACTGCTCCGGCGCGGCTTCGGCCGCCGCGGGTTCGACGTAGCCGGTGACGGTGCGGCGCGATTCCGGGTTGATGTAGTCGCGATAGGTCTTGCCTCCATCGTCCACGTCCGGGTCCGGGACGGTGAACAGCCGGTCGTACAGGCGGATTTCCGCGGGCACGGCGTGGCGCGCGCTGACCCAGTGGATGGTGCCCTTGACCTTGCGGTTGGCGCCTTCCATGCCGGGACGCGATTCCGGATCCAGGGTGCAGCGCAGTTCGACCACGTTGCCGGCGTCGTCCTTGACCACCTCGTCGCAGCGCACGATGCCGGCGCCGCGCAGGCGCACGTCGCCGCCCACGGTGAGGCGCTTGAAGCCCTTGGGCGGCACCTCGGCGAAGTCTTCGCGCTCGATCCACAGCTCGCGCGAGAACGGGATGCGGCGCTCGCCGAAGGTCTCGTCCTTGGGATGGTTGGCGAAGGCCAGCGATTCCTCGTGGTCTCCGGGCAGGTTGGTGAGCACCATCTTCAGCGGTTCGACCACGGCCATGCGTCGCGGCGCCGCAGCATCGAGGTCGTCGCGCAAGGCGCCTTCCAGCACGGAGATGTCGAGCAGGGAGTTTTGCTTGCTCACGCCCACGCGGTCGACCATCAGGCGCAAGGCCGACGGCGTGTAGCCGCGGCGGCGGATGCCCTGCAGGGTAGGCATGCGCGGGTCGTCCCAGCCGTCGACCAGGCCTTCCTCCACCAGCGCCAGCAGCTTGCGCTTGCTCATCACCAGGTAGTTGAAGTTGAGTCGCGAGAACTCGATCTGGCGCGGCCTGGCCGCTTCCAGCGGCAAGCCGGCATCGGTCAGCGGCGTGAGCAGTTCCGGGTGGCCGGCCAGGTCGACCTTGTCCACGCACCAGTCGTACCGCGGCCGCCGGTCCTCGAACTCCAGCGTGCACAGCGAATGGGTGCTGCCCTCGATCGCGTCCGACCGCGAGTGGGCGAAGTCGTACATCGGGTAGATCGGCCACGCTTCGCCGGTGTTCTGGTGCGGCACCTTCTTGATCCGGTAGATCGCCGGGTCGCGCAAGGTGATGTTGCCCGACGCCATGTCGATCTTCGCGCGCAGGGTGCGCGCACCGTCGGCGAACTCGCCGGCGCGCATGCGCCGGAACAGGTCGAGGTTCTCCTCGACGCCACGGTCGCGGTACGGCGAATTGCGGCCGGGCTCGGTCAGGGTGCCGCGGTATTCGCGGATCTCGTCGGCGGTCAGGTCGTCGACGTAGGCGTCGCCCTGGCGGATCAGCTTCTCCGCGGCCAGGTAGAACACCTCGAAATAGTCAGAGGCATGGCGCAGGGAGGCCCAGTCGAAGCCGAGCCAGCGCACGTCCTCCTGGATCGCGGCGACGTACTCGGGGTCTTCCTTCGCCGGGTTGGTGTCGTCGAAACGCAGGTTGCAGCGGCCGCCGAATTCCTCGGCGATGCCGAAGTCCAGGCAGATCGCCTTGGCGTGGCCGATGTGCAGGTAACCGTTGGGTTCGGGCGGGAAACGGGTGCGGATCGCACTGTGCTTGCCGCAGGCCAGGTCGTCGCGGACGATCTGCCTGATGAAGTCGTGCCTGCTGAAGTCGTGCCTGGCCGGCTCGTTGGAAGGGTTGTCCGTGGACACTGGCGGTAACCGCTGGGGGAAACCGCCAGTTTAGCCGAGCTCAGCGGTTGTATTCCCCCGCGGCCTCGGGCTGGTAGCGGATCTCGAGCACCCGCAGGCGGATGCTGTTGCCGCCGGGCATCGGCCAGTCGATCGACTGGCCCGTGCGCAGGCCCAGCAAGGCGCTGCCCACCGGCGCCAGGATCGACACCTTGCCCGGGCTGCCGTCGGCCTCGTGCGGGAACACCAGGGTCATTTCACGCTCCTGGCCGCTGGCCTCGTCGAGGAAGCGGGCGGTGGAATTCATGGTGATGGCATCGTTGGGCATGTCCCGGGGCTCGCGCACCTCGGCGCGCGCGATTTCGTCGCGCAGCGCGTCGAAGGCCGGGCCGGCATGCGCCGGACGGTCGAGCAGCGCCTCGAGGCGGTCGCAATCCAGTCGCGACAGCACCAGCGGCGGAGCAGGTTCATTGGTGGACATTGGTTCCCTCCGGGCAATAGCAATGCGGGCAGGACGTCGCGCGTCCCGCCCGCTGGTCGTTCGAATGGGACAACGTTAGCCCGTGCGGGCTTCCGGTTCAACAGGGCCCGCGTCCCGTCCCGGGCGGAACCCCGCCAGGTCCGGATCGGGGCTGAACAGCTGCGGCGGCAATTGCCTGAATACCTGCGCCAGCTGGCCCAGGAATCCGCCCATCGCCGAACTCCTGCGCCAGGCCATGGCGATGCGGCGGCTCGGATGCGAGTCGCGGAAAGGCAGCAGCACGATGTCCTCCGAACGTGCCACCGGCGGCTTCACCGCCAGGGTCGGCAGCAGCGTGACGCCGACGTTGGCCGCGACCATCTGCCGCAGCGTCTCCAGGCTGGTGGCGCGGAACTCCGACTTCTCGCTGGCGCCTGCGAGCTGGCAGACGTCCAGCGCCTGGTCGCGCAGGCAATGGCCGTCCTCGAGCAGCAGGAGCCGCTCGCCCGCGAGATCGCCGACGTCCAGTGAATCGCGCCCGGCCAGGCGATGGTGGCGCGGTGCGGCCAGCAGGAACGGTTCGTCGAACAGGAACTCGACGTGCAGCTGGTCGTCGTGCAGCGGCATGGCCAGCAGCGCCGCGTCCAGCTTGCCTTCGTGCAGGCGTTCGAGCAGGACGTCGCTCTTCTCTTCCACCAGCAGCAGTTCCAGTCGCGGGAAGCGCGCGCGCATCAGCGGCATGGCGTGCGGCAGCAGGTAAGGCCCCAGGGTCGGGAACATGCCCAGCCGCACCGTTCCGGCTTCCGGATCCTGGGTGCGCCGCGCGGCCTCGCGCATCTGCTCGACCTCGCCCAGCACACGCCGCGCGCGCTCGGCCATCTCGTGGCCGATCGGCGTCAACATCACCTTGCGTGGCGCGCGTTCCACCAGCGCCACGCCCAGTTCCTCCTCCAGCTTGCGGATCTGCGTCGACAGCGTCGGCTGGCTGACGAAGCTGGCCGCGGCCGCGCGGCCGAAGTGGCGATGGTCGGCCAGCGCCACCAGGTACTGGAGGTCGCGCAGGTTCACGCAGCCTCGGCCACGGCGGCCGGCGCCGACGTGCGGATCAGGTGGTCGAAGGCGCTCAGTGCCGCGGTGCTGCCGGCGCCCATCGCGATCACGATCTGCTTGTACGGCACCGTGGTCGCGTCGCCGGCGGCGAACACGCCCGGCACCGAGGTCGCGCCGCGCTCGTCGATCACGATCTCGCCGCGCGGGCTCAGCTCGACGGTGCCCTTGAGCCACTCGGTGTTGGGCAGCAGGCCGATCTGCACGAACACGCCGGCCAGCTCGATGGTGCGGCTCTCGCCCGACTCGCGATCCTTGTAGACCAGGGCGCTGACCTTCTGGCCGTCGCCCAGGACCTCGGTGGTCTGCGCGCTGACCAGGATGTCGACGTTGGCCAGGCTGCGCAGCTTGCGCTGCAGCACCTCGTCGGCGCGCAGCTTCGAATCGAACTCGAGCACGGTGACGTGTTCGACGATGCCGGCCAGGTCGATGGCGGCCTCGACGCCGGAGTTGCCACCGCCGATCACCGCCACGCGCTTGCCCTTGAACAGCGGGCCGTCGCAGTGCGGGCAGTAGGCCACGCCCTTGTTGCGGTACTGGTCCTCGCCGGGCACGCCCATCTGCCGCCAGCGCGCGCCGGTGGACAGGATCACCGTACGCGACTTCAGGCTGGCGCCGTTCTCGAGCTGCACCTCGACCAGGCCGCCGGGCTCGGCGGCCGGCACGAGCTTCGTCGCGCGCTGCAGGTTCATCACGTCAACGTCGTATTCGCGCACGTGCTGTTCCAGCGCCACGCCCAGCTTGGGACCCTCTGTGTACTGCACCGAGATGAAGTTCTCGATGGACATGGTGTCCAGCACCTGGCCGCCGAAGCGCTCGGCGGCGATGCCGGTACGGATGCCCTTGCGCGCGGCATAGACCGCGGCCGCGGCGCCGGCGGGGCCGCCACCGACCACGAGCACGTCGAACGGATCCTTCTTCGCGATCTGTTCGGCGGCCTTTTTCGCGGCGCCGGTGTCGAGCCTGGCCACGATCTGCTCGACCGTCATGCGGCCCTGGTCGAAGGGCTGGCCGTTGAGGAACACGGTCGGCACCGACATGACCTCGCGCGCCTGGACCTCGTCCTGGAACAGCGCTCCGTCGATGGCGACATGGGAAATGTTGGAGTTGAGCACGCTCATCAGGTTCAGCGCCTGCACCGTGTCCGGGCAGCTCTGGCAGGAGAGCGACATGTAGGTTTCGAAATTGAACTCGCCTTCCAGGTCGCGGACCTGGTTGGCCAGCGCTTCCTCGATCTTCGCCGGGTAGCCGCCGACCTGCAGCAGCGCCAGCACCAGCGAGGTGAATTCATGGCCCATCGGGATGCCGGCGAAGCGCACCGACACGTCGGTGCCCGCGCGCACGATCTCGAACGACGGCTTGCGCGCGTCGTCGCCCTCGCGCAGCGTGATCCTGTCCGAGGTCGAGGCGATGTCGCGCAGCAATGCATCCAGCTCGCGCGAAGCGTCGCTGTCGTCGAGCGAGGCGACCAGCTCGATCGGTTGCGCCAGCTTTTCCATGTAGGCCGTCAACTGGGCCTTGAGGTCTGCATCGAGCATGGGGGACTCCTGGGGGAGAGGGGAGACGGGAGGGGGAGACGAAGCGGGGGAGGGCGATCCCGGGCGGGCTGGCCGCCCGGGACGCGGGTGACGCTTAGATCTTGCCGACCAGGTCCAGCGACGGCTTCAGGGTCTTGTCGCCTTCCTTCCACTTGGCCGGGCACACTTCGCCCGGGTGGCTGGCGACGTACTGCGCGGCCTTGACCTTGCGCAGCAGTTCGCCGGCGTCGCGGCCGATGCCGTTGTCGTGGATCTCGCACAGCTTGATCTGGCCTTCCGGGTTGATCACGAAGGTGCCGCGCAGGGCCAGGCCCTCTTCCTCGATCATCACGTCGAAGTTGCGGGTGATGGTGCCGGTCGGGTCGGCCAGCATCGTGTACTCGACCTTCTTGATCGCCTCGGAGGTGTCGTGCCAGGCCTTGTGCGAGAAGTGGGTGTCGGTGGAGACGCTGTAGATCTCGACGCCGAGCTTCTTGAACTCCTCGTACTTGTCGGCCAGGTCCTCGAGCTCGGTCGGGCAGACGAAGGTGAAGTCGGCCGGGTAGAACACGACGACCGACCACTTGCCCTTGAGGTCGGCGTCGGTGACTTCGATGAACTTGCCCTGCTTGAAGGCCTGGGCCTTGAAGGGCTTGATGGTGGTGTTGATCAGGGACATGGGCTTGGATCCTCGAGGGGTGGGTGGAAGGCAACAGGCACAGCTTAGGCAGGCCTATGCAAATCATCAAATCGATTGATTTCATCGATTCAATAGGCATAGTCTATCACAAATGCACTGCCCGTGCCTTTGCACATGGGGCTTCACCGGGTGCGGACCAAGAGGGGTATTCCATCGGGGAAACCAGGCACAGGCCTGGTCCCGAGGAGGCGTGCGATGGAAGTCACCACCCTGTTGCAGACGTCCTGCGTCCTGTTCCTGCTGGCCGCCCTGGGCGGACTGGCGATGGCCGGCATCCGTTTCGGCGGCAACCGCAATCCGCCCGTGTGGCTGGCAATGGCCCATGGCGGCCTGGCGGTCGCCGGCGTGGCCTTGTTGGCCTGGGCGGTGCTGGCGTTGTCCGCGCCGGCGACCGCGGCCTGGTCGTTGCTGTTGTTCCTGGTGGCCGCCGGCGGCGGCACCATCCTGTTCCTGGCCTATGAATGGGAGCGCAGGTTGCTGCCTTCGTGGCTGGTGGTCGTCCACGGCATCGTGGCGGTCATCGCGTTCGTGCTGCTGGCGCTCGCCGCGCTGGCGCCGGTCGCCTAGGCGTCCAGCAACAAGGCGAGGTCGGCGACGAACGCACGCCATGCGGCGTGCCGTGCTTCGTCGCCGCGCTGGCGCAGCACTGCAGAGGGATGCACCGTGGCGAACGCGCGGGTGCCATCCGCCAGCGTCTGCCAGGTGCCGCGTTGGCGGGTGACGCGGAACGCAGGCCCGAAGATATTGCGCGCGGCGATCGCGCCCAGGCACACCACGATGTCCGGCCGGATGCGCGCCAGTTCGCCTTCCAGCCACAGGCGGCATGCGCGTTGTTCGCCGGCGTTGGGGCTCTTGTGCAGCCTGGCCTTGCCACGGCGCTCGAACTTGAAATGCTTGACGGCGTTGGTGACGTACAGCCGGCTTCGTTCAATGCCCAATTCCTCGAGCGCGCGGTCGAAGAGCTTGCCCGAGGGGCCGACGAACGGATGGCCGCTCAGGTCCTCCGCATCGCCGGGTTGTTCGCCAACGACCAGTACGCGTGCGTTGGCCGGGCCTTCGCCGAAGACCGTGCCGGTGGCGGGCTTCCACAGCGGACAGCGCTTGCAACCCATGGCGGCATCGCGCAGGGCGTCCAGGCTGTCATCGACAGGTTCGGGTGCCGAGCCTTCGGGAACGGCGCGCCTGCGTGGCTTCCGCGTGGCCATGCCCCCGATGTTCCCGCGCCGGCCGTGTACGCACGGTGGGAGCGTCAGGCCGGGACGCCCAGGGAATCGGGCTCGCGCAGCAGGGCCTTGTGTACCTTGCGTTCGTCGTCGGGCGATAGCGGAACGAACAAGCCGACTTCGCCGGCGACCAGCGCACCCAGTGCCACGCCGTCGCGATAGGCCACCCGCGCGCCCGGTATGCGCGGGACCTTGCTGCCGGGCAGCACGGTTCCGGCCAGGTTGAGCGGGTCGGAGGCCGACAACACCAGCAACTCGCCGTCGGGCGCTTGCTTGCGCACCTGGCGCAGCGCCGCCACGGCCTCGGGCAGGGCGAACTGCTCGCCGGAGAGACCGGCGACGAAGCGTCCGCCACGCACCTCGCCGCGGGCCTCGAGGCGATGGTAGACGCGCAGCAGCTCGCGCCAGGTCGGCAGCCACGCGGCTTCGCGTTCGAGCAGCCGCCAGCACACCACGCCGTAGCGGCGCAGCAGGGTGCGGGCGATGTGCTCGACCGCCTCCGGCTCCAGCTTCTGCGGCGCGGCGCCGGCCGATTCGCGGCGCGCCAGCGTCCAGCGCCCGGCATCCTCGATGCCGAACAGGGCGGCACGGCGGCCGCGCCGGTTGAAGGCGGAGGGCCGCTTCGACTGCGGTACCAGCAAGGCGCGCAGGCCGGCGAAGCTGTCGCAGTGCACGCGGCCGCGCGCGACCAGTTCGGCCAGCGCCTCTTCCAGCTCGGTGCGCAACAGGTGCGCGCCCGACACGAGTTCGTCGAAGAACGATGCACCGTGTTCGCGCAGGTAGTCCGCTACCTTCTCCGCGCGCGACGACAGCGCGGGCTCGTCGTCGTGCTGGACGGCGGTGACGCGCGTCCACAGCGCCAGTTGCCGGCGCGGCAGCAGGGCGATGGGCGTGGTGCGCACGGGCGCGTTGCGCGCGCTGCCGCCGTCGGCGGAAGCTGAGGCGCCGCGCAATCGCGTCCAGGCGATGCGGCCGGCGGTGCACAGGTCGTCGAGCCAGGACAGGGAGTAGTCCGACACCCGCGCCGGCAGCAATTCGGCTTCCCAGGCGCCGGCCGGAGCCTCGAAACCTTCCAGTTGCGCCAACACGCCCGCCAGCGCTTCCGGACCGCTGGTCCTGCTGTCCTTCGACACGCGCTGCCAGGCCGCGAGGAAGCGCATGAAGTCGTGCGCCGCCACCGGTTCGATTTCCTTGCGCAGGCGGCCGAGGGTCTGGCGATGGATGCGCGCCAGCAACTGGCGTTCGCACCACTCCTCGGCAGGGGTGCCGCTGAAGTGCCCGCGCATCGCATAGCCTTCGCCTTCCAGCCCGGCCAGCGCCATGTCGACATCGAGCTGCTGCAGCGCCAGCTGGTCGGCGAGGACGCCGGCGGCAACAGGGCCGAGCCCGGACAGGCGCGCGCGCAGCAGTTCGACCAGCGCCTTCTCGCGGGACCAGGTTTCGCGCGCGTACTCGGCGGGCGCTTCCACGGCGGGGGCTTGTTTGGCGCCCGGGTACAGCGCCAGCGCCTGCGGCAGGCGTTCGGCGGCGAACCAAAGACTGGCACCGGCGTCCACGCGCGTGGCGCGGCGCGCATTGGCCAGTTGCTGCAGCAGTTCCGGCCAGCCCGGGTTCGAAAGCGCCTCGCGCGCGGCCAGGCAGCCCAGCGCCATCAATGCCTCGTGCATTTCATCGGCATTGCGCGCCCGCGGCCAGGCCTGCTCGCGCACGTCGGCGATCGCGCCGGCGTCCAGGCGTGCCAGGTCGCCCACGTCGCCGCGGTCGCCGTAGCCGCGCGTCGCCACCGCCTGGGTGCGGCGCTCCTCGAGCGGGGCGTCGTCGAGGAAGGCGTAGGGCTTGGCGCTGAGCGCCTCGGCCGCGAACGGCGACGGTGCGGTGAGGTCGCGCGCGACAACCTCCACTTCGCCACTTTCCACCCGTTGCAGCAGCGCCAGCCAGCCCTCGGTGTCCATTGCCTCGTGCAGGCAGTCGTCCAGGGTCTGCGCGACCAGCGGATGGTCGGGCACCTCGCGTTCGCCCACGATGTTCTCCAGGCACGCAACCTGGTCGGGGAACACGCTGGCCAGCAGGTCCTCGGACTTCATCCGCTGCAGTTGCGGCGCCACCTTCTTCCCGCCGACGAAACGCGGCAGTGCGAGCGCGGTGGTGGCGTTCCAGCGCCAGCGCACGCCGAACAGCGGCGCATCGAGCAGGGCCTGGACCAGGATGTGTTCGGCCGAAGACGAGTGCAGGTAACTGGCGACCTCGATCAGCGGGAACGAATGGCTGGTCGACAGCGACAGCACGATCGCGTTCTCGGTCGCGGCCGCCTGCAGCTCGAAGTTGAATTTCCGGCAGAAGCGCTTGCGCAGGGCCAGCCCCCACGCGCGGTTGATGCGGCTGCCGTACGGGGTGTGGATGACCAGCTGGGTGCCGCCGGATTCGTCGAAGAAGCGTTCGATGGCGATGGTGTCGCGGCTCGGCATGACCCCGAGCGCGGCCTGCTGGTTGGCGCAGTAATCGGCCAGCTGGTGGGCGGCTTCCGGCGGCAGGCCGAGCGTTTCGACCAGCCAGGCCACGAGCGGTGCGTTGTCCACGTCCAGCCGCGCGGCGATCTCCTCGCGCAGGCGCGAGACGCCGATCGACATCTCGTCGGTGCGGCCGGGCGCTTCGCCGAGCCAGAAGGGAATGGTGGGCGGCTGCCCCTGCGCATCCTCCACCCGCACGCGCCCGGCCTCGACCCGCAGGATCCGGTAGCTGGCGTTGCCGAGCTGGAAGATGTCGCCGGCCATCGACTCGATGGCGAAATCCTCGTTGACCGTGCCGATGACGATCGACTGCGGCTCCATCACCACGTTGTAGTCGCCGGTGTCCGGGATGGTGCCGCCGGACATCACCGCGGTCATGCGCCCCCCGGCGCGGCCGCGCAGGCGCCCGTGCACGGCGTCGCGGTGCAGGTAGCTGCCGCGGTTGCCGCGACGCGTGGCGTAGCCGTCGGCGAGCATGCGCACGACTTCGTCGAAATCCTCGCGGGCGAGTTCGCGATACGGCCAGGCGCGACGCATGGTGTCGTACAGCGCGCCCTCGTCCCATTCCCGCGCCGCGACCTCGGCGACGATCTGCTGCGCCAGCACGTCCAGCGGCGCCTTCGGCATCACCAGCGCGTCGAGCTCACCGCGCCGCACGCAGTCGAGCAGGGCGGCGCATTCGACCAGGTCCTCGCGCGAGGTCGGGAACAGCCGTCCCTTCGGCGTGCCGCCGACGAAGTGGCCCGAGCGCCCCACGCGTTGCAGGAACGCGGCGATCGAGCGCGGCGAGCCCAGCTGGCAGACCAGGTCGACGTCGCCGATGTCGATGCCCAGTTCCAGCGACGCGGTCGCGACCAGCACCTTGAGCGAGCCGGCCTTCAGCCGCTGCTCGGCGTCCAGGCGCAGTTCCTTCGACAGGCTGCCGTGGTGCGCGGCCACGTGTTCCTTGCCCAGCAACTCGCCGAGGTGGCGCGCCGCGCGCTCGGCCATGCGCCGCGTGTTGACGAACACCAGCGTCGTGCGGTGCGCCTCGACCAGTTGCGCCAGCCGCGCGTAGACCAGGTCCCATTGCTCGTTGGACATCACCGGTTGCAGGGGCACCGGCGGCAGCTCAAGGGCAAGGTCGCGTTGCCGCGAATAGCCGATGTCGACGATCTCGCAGCTGTCGCCATCGCCGACGAGGAAACGGGCGACTTCCTCGATCGGCTTCTGCGTGGCCGACAGTCCGATCCGGACCAGGCGGGTGCCGCACAGGGCTTCCAGGCGTTCGAGCGACAGCGCCAGGTGGCTGCCGCGCTTGCTCCCGGCCACGGCGTGGATCTCGTCGACGATCACGGTGCGCGCCGGCGCCAGCATCGCCCGGCCGGACTCCGAACCCAGCAGCACGTACAGCGATTCGGGCGTGGTCACCAGGATGTGCGGCGGGCGCTTGCGCATCGCCGCGCGCTCGCCCTGCGGCGTGTCGCCGGTGCGCACGGCGGTCCGGATTTCCACCTCGGGCAGGCCCATCCGCGCCAGTTCCTCGCGGATGCCGGCCAGCGGCGCCTCGAGGTTGAGGTGGATGTCGTTGGACAGCGCCTTCAGCGGCGAGACGTAGACCACCTGGGTGGCGTCGGGCAGGCCGCCGGTCGCCAGGCCCTGGCGGACCAGCGCGTCGATCGCAGACATGAATGCGGTCAGGGTCTTGCCCGAGCCGGTCGGGGCAGCGACCAGGGTGTGGCGGCCGGAACCGATCGCGGGCCAAGCCTGCTGCTGGGCCTCCGTGGGCCCGGGAAAGGCGCGTTCGAACCAGGCCGAGACCGCGGGATGGAAGGCAGACAGGGGCATCGAAACATTATCCGCCGGGGCTGTCGCAGGATCTGCGACGGCAGCGGCGGCGCGCACCCGGGACTTCTGTCAGGGTCGCGGCCAGGGCCGCGCGGGGTAGGCTGGCTGCTTGGTCACCGTCCCCGAGAACCCGTGATGACCTTGCGTCCCAGCTTGCTTGCCACCGCCCTGCTCGCCGCCACCGGCATGGCGCACGCCGCCGATGCCTCCGTTCCCACCGGCCCGCTGCCGCGTACCGTGGTGCCCAGCGAAGTCGCGCTGCAACTGACCATCGATCCGGCGCAGCCGCGGTTCTCGGGCCATGTCGACATCAGCGTCGACGTCGCCAAGGCGACCGACGTCATCTGGATGCATGGCAAGGGGCTTTCCATCACGAAGGCGGTCTACAAACCCGCCAACGGCAAGGAGCAGGTGCTCACCGCAGCGGAGGTCGACGTTTCGGGCGTGCTCAAGCTCACCGCGCCTATGGCCATCGCTGCCGGCAAGGGCGTGATCGCGATCGACTACGACGCGCCGTTCGGCGAGCTGCAGGGCGCCTACAAGGTCAAGCCGGACGGCAACGACTATGTCGTCACCCAGATGGAACCGCTGGGGGCGCGCACCGCGTTCCCGGGCTTCGACGAGCCCAGCTTCAAGCAGCCCTGGCGCATGACCATGATCGTGCCCGATGCGGCGGTCGCCGTGGCCAATGCCCCGGAGGCCAGTACCACCGACCTCGACGGCCCGATGAAGAAGGTCGTCTTCGAGAAGACCGAAGCGCTGCCCAGCTACCTGATCGCGTTCGCGGTCGGTCCCTGGGACGTGGTGGAAGGCCCCGACATCCCGGCCAGCGCGCAGCGCTCGCGCCCGGTCGAGCTGCGCGGCATCGCCGCCAGGGGCATGGGCGAAAAGATGACCTACTCGCTGGCGAACACCCCGGCGATCGTGCTCGCGCTCGAGGAATATTTCGGCACCGAATATCCCTTCGCCAAGCTCGACAACCTGGCCGCGCCGGACTTCTGGGCCGGTGCGATGGAGAACGCCGGCCTGATCGTCTACCGCGACAGCCTGATGTTCCCGGACGAGAACTCGGCCGTCGGCCGCCGCCAGGCGTTCTGGGGCGTGAGCGCGCACGAGCTGGCGCACCAGTGGTTCGGCGACCTGGTGACGATGGAGTGGTGGGACGACCTGTGGCTCAACGAAGGTTTCGCCACCTGGATGGGCAACAAGATCCACGGCCAGCTGCAGCCCGAGGCGCACACCGACCGCGGCCTGCTCGAGGGTGCGATCTACGCGATGGGCGCCGACAGCCTGGCCAGCACGCGCCGCGTGCACGAGCCGATCAAGGACTTCACCGACATCCAGTCGGCGTTCGACGGCATCACCTACCAGAAGGGTGGCGCGACGTTGAACATGTTCGAGCAGTACATCGGCGAGGAACAGTTCCGCACCGGCATTCGCGAATACCTGAAGGCGCACGCGCGCGGCAACGCCACCAGCGCCGACCTGATCGCCTCGGTCGCCGCGCAGAGCGATGCGCCGGAGGCCATCGCCAAGGCGTTCTCCAGCTTCATCGACCAGCCGGGCGTGCCGTTCGTCAAGGTCGACCTGGACTGCAGCGGCGCCAAGCCGGCGCTGGTGCTCGAGCAGCAGCGCTACCTGCCGCTGGGTTCGGCCGCCAGCGGCGAAGGCCAGTGGGGCATTCCGCTGACCGTGCGCTATGCCGACGGCGGCACCGTGCGCACCGCGAAGATGCTCTTCGAAGACAAACAGGGCCGCATGGAGCTGTCCGAAGCCGGTAGCTGCCCGGCCTGGGTGATGCCGAACGCGCACGGCACCGGCTATTACCGCTTCTCGCTCGCGCCGAAGCTGCAGCAGGCGCTGTCCGGTGCGTTCGCGCAACTCGACGAGCGCGAGCAGCGCGTGTACGCCGATTCGGTGACCGCCGCCTACGGCGCCGGCACCCTGACGCCGTCGCAGCTCCTCGCCGCCCTGCCGCAGTTCGCCTCGGCGCCGGTGCGGCAGACGGTGACCGCCGGCATGGGCAGCACCGAATGGATCGCACAGCGCCTGCTCGCCGACGACGCGGCGCGCGATGCCTTCCACGCCAAGGTGGCCGCGATCTACAGGCCGCGCCTGCAGCAGCTCGGGATGACGGCCAAGGCCGGCGAGCCGGATGACGACACCCTGCTGCGCAGCACCCTGATCGGCTTCTTCGCCAACACCCTGAAGGACGAAACCGTGCGCGGCCAGATGAACCAGGCCGGCCGTGCGGTGCTCGGCCTGGATGCCGATGGTGCGCTCGACCTCGACGCGGTGGCGCAGGACCTGCGCGGCACCGCGCTGGCCGTAGCCGTGGAGGAAGGCGGCAAGGCTGCGTTCGACGCGGCGGAGAAGCACTTCCGGGCCAGCCAGGACGCAGTGCTGCGCAGCCAGCTGCTCGGCGCGATGGGCGGCACCCTCGACGAAACGCTGAACGAACGCGCGCGTGCGCTGGTGTTCGAGGAAGGCCTGCTGCGCCGGAACGAGATCTTCCCGGTGGTGGGCGGCCAGACGGGCGACGAGGCGACCCGGCCGGGCCTGCGCACCTGGATCGACGAGCACTTCGAGCAGCTCCAGGCCAAGCTCGCCCCGGCCGGCGCGGCGATCGTGCAGCTGTATGCCGCGGGCATGTGCAGCGAAGCCGAGGCCGCGGAGCTGGAAGGCAAGTTCACCACGCGCATGGCCGACGTCGAAGGCGGCCCGCGCGAGCTGAAACAGACCCTCGAGGGCGTCCGCATGTGCGCTGCCCAGGTGGAAGCGCGCAAGGACCTGCCGGTCGAGTTCCCGAAGCGCTGAGCCCATCGCGGCGGGCCGTGCCGCTACCATGGCGGCATGGCCCGTTTCGACCAGTTGCTCCGTGAAGCCACGCGCCGTGTCGACCCTGTCGACGCGGCGCTTTTGCTTGCGCACGCCGCCGGCCGATCACGGACGTGGCTGTATGCGCACGGCGACGACGAGGCCGACGGCGCTACGGCCGACCGTTTCGGAACACTCGTCGCCCGCCGCGTCGCCGGTGAGCCCGTCGCCTACCTGACCGGACGCCGCGGGTTCCGCCATCTCGAACTGCAGGTCACGCCGGACACACTGGTGCCGCGTCCGGAAACCGAGCTGCTGGTCGAACTCGCGTTGGAGCGCTTGCCGGCGGACCGGGAACTGCGCATCGCCGACCTAGGTACGGGCAGCGGCGCGATCGCGCTGGCCCTGGCGAGCGAGCGGCCGCGCGCATCGGTGGTCGCCACCGACGCCAGTGCGGCTGCATTGGCCGTGGCCCGCGCCAATGCCGACGCATTGGGTATCGGCAATGTCGGGTTCCGCGAAGGCGACTGGCTCGCTCCGCTGCACGGCGAACGTTTCGACCTGGTGGCGAGCAATCCGCCCTACATTGCGGAAGGCGATCCGCACCTGGAAGCGGGCGACCTGCGCTTCGAGCCTGCGATGGCGCTGTCGTCCGGCAGCGACGGCCTGGACGCGATCCGCCGCATCGTCGCCGGCG
>NZ_JARUVM010000084.1 GCF_029763755.1 Luteimonas sp. 8-5 | reverse complement strand
TACATTGCGGAAGGCGATCCGCACCTGGAAGCGGGCGACCTGCGCTTCGAGCCTGCGATGGCGCTGTCGTCCGGCAGCGACGGCCTGGACGCGATCCGCCGCATCGTCGCCGGCGCGCCGGCGCACCTGCAACCCGGCGGCTGGCTGCTGCTGGAACACGGCTGGGAGCAGGGCGCGGCGGTGCGTGCGCTGCTGTCGGCGGCCGGCTTCGATGCCGTGGCGACCGCCCGCGACCTGGAGCAGCGCGACCGCGTCACGTTCGGCCGCTACAATCGCTGAAAGTCACGTCGCCGAAAGTCCGAGGAGCACGCCATGCGCACGCTGTACCCCGAAATCGAGCCCTACGACACCGGCATCCTCGAGGTCGACGCGCGCCACAAGCTCTACTACGAACAATGCGGCAACCCGGAAGGCAAGCCGGTCGTGCTCCTGCATGGCGGCCCCGGCGGCGGCTGCAGCGCCAAGATGCGCCGTTTCCACGACCCGGCGAAGTACCGGATCATCCTGTTCGACCAGCGCGGCGCCGGCCGTTCCACCCCGCATGCGGACCTGGTGGGCAACACCACCTGGGACCTGGTCGCCGATATCGAGAAGCTGCGCAAGCGCCTGGGCGTGGACAGGTGGCAGGTCTTCGGCGGCAGCTGGGGTTCGACCCTGGCCCTGGCCTATGCCGAAACGCACCCGCAAGCCGTGACCGAACTGGTCCTGCGCGGCATCTTCATGCTGCGCCGCTGGGAACTGGAGTGGTTCTACCAGGAAGGCGCCTCGCGCCTGTTCCCGGATGCGTGGGAGCACTACATCGCCGCGATCCCGGAAGTGGAACGCCACGACCTGATCAGCGCCTTCCACCGGCGCCTGACCTCCGACGACGAAGCCACCCGCCTCGCCGCCGCCCGCGCCTGGAGCGTGTGGGAAGGCGCGACCAGCTTCCTGCACGTCGACCAGGATTTCGTCAGCGGGCACGAGGACGCCGCCTTCGCACTGGCGTTCGCGCGCATCGAGAACCACTACTTCGTCAACGGCGGCTTCTTCGAGGTCGAGAACCAGCTGCTGCGCGACGCGCACCGCATCGCCGACATCCCCGGCGTGATCGTGCATGGCCGCTACGACGTGGTCTGCCCGATCCAGAACGCCTGGGAACTGCACAAGGCCTGGCCGAAGGCGGAACTGGTGATCAATCCGGGTTCCGGCCACTCGGCCTTCGAGGCCGAGCACGTGCATGCGCTGGTGGAAGCTACGGACCGGTTCGCGTGAGGCCCAGCGCCCGTTTCAGTTCGTCTGCGCGACCTCCCTTCGGCCAGCCGCGGATCGTTTCCACGACCTGGCCCTGCACGAAGACATAGAACGTCGGGGTGCCCCAGTAGTCGATGTCGGGCCATGTCCTGATGTCGTCGACCAGGACCATGCGGTAGTCGGAAAACCTTGCGTTCCATGTCTCGATGGGGCCTGGATCCAATCGCACTCCATACGGCGCCAGCCAATGCGAGTGTTCGGCGAAGTACGCGTGCAGTTCCGGATCGGCCTCGATGGCGGTTGCTGCATCCAGGGTGAAATGGCAGAGCGGATCGGCCACTGCCAGAACGAAGTCTTCCCTGGCGGCGCTGAAATTCCGTTCCTGCAATGCGCCGGTCTCCTGGAGCACGAGAATCGACCGTTGCGCCGGGTCGAAGCCCGCGGCGCGTGAAATTGCAGGAATCGGGTCCAGGGGATGCGATTGCCCGAATTTGGCATGGAAAGCCCGTGCGGCCTCGAAGTCCCGCAGGTTGACATATAGTTGTTGCATGTCGACGTATCGCTTTTCGGCGAGTAGGGAACGGGTTTCCATCTCGTCGAATATCGCCCGCGAATGCTCCGCGATGCTCCGATCGTTGGCCAGCCCGGCGGCGGTCATGGAAGCCAGCAACAGCGTTTCCATGTCCTTGTCGGCAACCGCTCGCGGATTGAGGGGCGCGAGCATGTCCCTGTACCAGTCACGGATGCGGTTGGCCCGCGGCTGGTAAGGCGCGGCGGCGATCGAATCCAGTTGCGTCATGAACCCGGCGATGGCCGTCGCAGGCGTTGTGTCGTCGTGGACCGGGACTATCGAAAGCGCCAGGGCGACAAGAAGGTTTGCGAACATAACGTTGCTCCCTGCCCGGGGGCGGGGTGGCGCCCCGGGCATCGCGTCAGCAGTTCGAAGTGCAGATGTAGTGTGGATGCAGCATTTCGCAGGTGCCGGGCGAAATGCACCTGCCGCCCTCATGGTCTTCGACGTGCATGAAAGACTGGATGCCAGCGTCCACTGCATTCCTGGGGTGCATCTCACGCAGGAACGACGCGGATTCGGCCGCACCGAACAGGCCCAGGATGCGATACGCCTCGGCGACGCTCAGCTCGCTCTGCAGGTCGTCGAACCGATACTCCACCAAACCTTTGTCGTTGAACACGAGACTGTCGAGAAAACGTTCGCGCGCGCCAGTGGACAGGGCATTCAATGGGGATGCGGCGCCGGCCGTGCGGAGGTGCGCGGCCAGGTCATCGCGCGACTTCACGTCGGCCAGTTCATAGGAAAGGACACGGCGAAGCTCGGCATCGGCGCGCTGCACGCCTGCGTGCGCCGGTTCGGCGGCCCCGGCCTGCAAGGTGAGCCCGAGCAGTACCGCGGCGACGAACCCTTTTGCCGCGTGGATACAATTGGTGGACATCATGGCAAACGCTCCTTGTTCTGTGATGGCATGAATTCATCGGACGACGCCTCTTTGCGTCCGGTCCATTCAATGCCACCGCCGGCCCGCTACTCAACCAGGGTGTCCAGCGCTAGCCGCGCCTCAACCGGCCGGCGATCCGTCGGGGTTGCGCTCGATCATCCACAGGCCCGCCCACAGCTTGAGGTCCAGCTCGTAACCTTCGTCGCGCTTCTGCACCAGCCAGGCGGGCGCCTGGGCGCGCGGAACCGCGTGGACGGTGATGTCCTCCGTCTCGTCGCCGCCACCGGGGCCTACGCGGAGGAGGCCGGTGGCGCGCACGAAGGCGATGCGTTCGTTGCTCATGCCGGAGGAGGTCGGGCCGGTCAGCAGTACTTCGACGTGCGCCGGCTCCCAGCCGGTTTCCTCGATGAGTTCGCGTCGCGCGGCGTCCTCGAGCGTGTCCTCGCCCGCCTGGTCGCCGACGAGCCCCGCCGGCATTTCGATCGTGCGCTTGCCCAGCGGGATCCGCATCTGCTCGACGAACAGCACCTCGTCCTGCGGCGTGACCGCGATGATGATCACGGCCATGCCGTCGGCATGGGTACGTTCCACGTACTCCCAGCGGCCGCGCTTGCACATCCGCAGCCACTTGCCTTCGTAGACGATCTCCGTGTCGCTCATGCCGCCGCCTCCTGCAGCCTGCGCCGGGTGTGCGGGCCGAAGCGCATGCGTTCGCACAGCGCCAGCAGCGCGGCGGCATCGGCCGCGCCTCGGGCGAAGGCTTGGTCATGGTCCAGCGGTGCGTCGCAGGCGATGGTGGTCAGCTGGCGGCACAGCAATGCGATGTCGCGGTGCTCGCGCAGCCTGGCCGCCACCGAAGCGGCGCCGCGGAAACGCAGGAACGGGATCTCCTCGATCCGCTCCAGCAATGCGTCCAGGGTTTCGAAGTGCGACAGCAACACCGCCGCGGTCTTGGCGCCGATGCCCGGCACGCCGGGAATGTTGTCGACCGCGTCGCCGCACAGCGCGAGGAAGTCGGCCACCTGGTGCGCGTGCACGCCCTGGCGCGATTTCACGCCCGCCGCGCCCCAGCGCACGCCGCGCGCGAAATCCCACTGTTCGTCGTGTTCCTCGAGCAGTTGCGACAGGTCCTTGTCGGCCGAGACGATCACCCCGCGCAAGCCCAACGCGCGCGCATGGCGCAGCGCGCTGCCGATCAGGTCGTCGGCCTCGTATTCGGGATGGGCCAGCGTCGCCAGCCCCAGGCCCTGGCACAGGGCCTTGCAGTGCGCGAACTGGCGCTTGAGTTCTTCCGGCGCGGGGTCGCGGTTGGCCTTGTAGGCCGGGTAGAGCGCGTTGCGGAAACAGCTGTCCAGGGCTTCGTCGAAAGCGATGGCGATGTGCCGCGGGCGCTCGCGCTCCAGCAGCTCCAGCAGGAAGCGGGCGAAGCCGTGCACGGCGTTGGTCGGCCAGCCCTCGTCGTCGTGGAACTCGTCGGGCATGGAATGCCAGGCGCGGAATACGTACATGCTGGCGTCGACCAGGTAGAGCGCCGGACGCGCCATGTGGTTGCCGTCGCTCATGCCGGGGTCCAGTCGCTGAGCAATCCGGCAGGATCCGGACGCTCGCGTTCGTTCGGCTCGGCCTGCGCCGTGCCCAGGTGGATGAAGCCGGCGATGCGCTCGTCCCCGGCCAGCCCGAGCATGCGCAGCACCGTTTCGTCGTAGGCCGGCCAGCCGGTCAGCCACTGCGCGCCGAACCCGTATCCCTGCGCGGCCTGCAGCAGCGCGAAGCATACGCAGCTCGCGGCGGAGAAGCGTTCGGACTCGGGGATCTTCGCGTCGGCGCCCAGGCGCGCGACCACCGCGATCACCAGCGGCGAAGCGAACCGGTTGCGATCCTTCTCCAGGACCGCGGCGCTGGCCTGCGGATCGCGCTCCAGCGCGCGGGCGACCAGCGCTTCGCCCAGCGCTGCGCGCGCGGCGCCGGCAATGCGCAGGAAACGCCATGGCACGCGCCTGCCGTGATCGGGAACCCGGCTGGCCAGGGCGAGCATGCGCAGCAGCGTTGCATCGTCGGGCGCAGGCTCCGCGAGCTGCCGGGAGGGCACCGAGCGGCGCTCGTTCAGGCATGTGATGATTGCATTCACGACGGGGTTCCGGGTTGAGTGCGATGGCCATCACATATCGACGCAGATGGTCGGAAATGGCCCTTCCGCGGCCATTATGCTCGGCTACAGTGCTCTTGTGCCGTGGCATGGAGCCCGGCGGAGGCGACTAACCATGTCCGTGCAACATCCCGAGATGGCTGGCCAGTCCGCAATCGACCCGCTACGCCTGATCGACGAGCTCAAGCGCATTGCCGTGGAGCAGCTTGGCGCCGTGCCCGGCGGCCTGTACCGGCCGATCGAAGAGCAGCTGCACGAGAGTCTGCGCACCGGAAGCGAAAGCGCGCAGCGCAAGGACCTGATGGCGGTGCTGGCGCTGCGCCAGCGCGGCTCGGGCTTCGTCATGAAGTTCCGCGAGCTGATCGGCCGCAGCTTCGACGACTTCTGCGGCCGCGCGACCGTCGGCCGCAGCGATGCGCCGCTGGGCCTGGTGCTCGAAGACGACCTCGATTTCCATCTTGCCGGCCAGGCGCTGGCCGAATCCATCGCCAGTCGCTACCAGCGCCCGCTGGAAATGCTCGGCGCCCGGTTCGACCTGCTGGCCGCCGCACTGGGCGTCCCCGGCGGCGCCAACCCGGTCGGCGCGCTGCTGCTGGCCAACGCGTTCGTCCAGACTTTCCACGAAGCCGAGGTTTCGCCGAGCCTTCGCGAAATGCTGTTCCGCCAGTACGAGCAGGAACTGGCCAAGGTGCTCGGCGAGCTGTACGGCCGCCTCAACACCCAGCTCGCGGCGAACGGCTTCCACGCCGACCCGCGCAGCGAGGCGCCTGCGCAGGCGGCAGGGCAGAAGCCTGCCGCGCCGCCGCCTTCGCCGCTGGATGCCACGTCCAGGATCCTGGCCTCGCAGCAGGCGCGTGCCTGGCTGGAAGCCGGGATCGGCGGAATGGCGCCCGAAGCGCCTGTGCAGGCGCGTCCCGCCGAATCCGCACCCGCGCCGGCGCCCAAGCCGGAACCCAAGGCGGCGCCGGCCACGGCCACGCC
>NZ_JARUVM010000083.1 GCF_029763755.1 Luteimonas sp. 8-5 | reverse complement strand
CGGCGGCCAGCCAGTAGACCTGGAGCACGCGGGCGTCGTTGCGGCAGCCGATCGCGGTGGCCGCCGGCAGGCGGCTGGCGTCGACGTTGCCCAGTCCGCGCACCCGGCCGACGCAGAACTGGCGATACCGCTCGCTGTCGCCTTCGCCCAGGGTGATCGCGTCGATGTAGTTCCAGATCTTCAGCAGGTGCGGCGTCTGGCTGGCGCCGATGAAGGCGGCCAGCCTGGCGTAGGCGTGCGCGGCCGCGCCGACCATGCCGGTCGGATCGCCGGCGCCGGCGTGCGCGCTTTCGTCGACTTCGATCACCCCGAAGGCAAGCCTGCCGTTGCTGGACCAGGCGATGTCGCCTTCGCGCCCGTGCTCCACGGTGCCGTCCACGCGCCAGACCTCGCAGGGGGCAGCGCCCGGATGCGGTTGCAGCGGGACATTCAGGTAGCGGGGGTCGTCCAGCCGTTCCGGCGCGGCAGCGCCGAAACCGAACACCGCGAGGATGCCGGGGTCCCCGAGCAGGGCCCGCGGCTGGCCGGCCATGTAGTCCACCGCGAAGCGCGCGGGGGCGGCGAACTGGGGGGCGGCGGACATGCGGGGTTCGGTGAATGCGGAATGAAAGGCGGGGCGTACATGATAGTGCGATAGTGCGGGTTCAGCGCTGCCGGAGGATGATTGCCCCATGTCCCGGACCATTGCCAGGCTGTTCGCCGGTGCCGCGCTTTCCGCGGCGCTGCTTGCCGGTTGCGCGAGCACTTCGCGCCTGATGATCTCGCCCGCGCGCCCGGCACTCTCCCCGGAACAGGTGCAGGTCTACATGGAGCCGCCCAAGGGGCGCTACATCGAGATCGCGCTGCTGGAAACCGCCAGTGGCCCGCTCACCTACGGCGAGCAGAACAAGACCAACGACGTGATCGCGAAGCTGCGCGCCGAAGCGGCGCGCTTGGGCGCCAACGGCCTGCTGCTGCAAGGCATGGCGAGCAGCTATCGCGGCGGCCGGGTCAACGTCGGTGTCGGTGCCGGCCGCTACAGCGGCGGCCATACCCGGGTCGGGGGTGGCGTGGGCGTGGACATCAGCCCCACGCCGAAGCACGCGCAGGCGCTGGCGATCTTCGTCGAGTAGGAGCGCGTCGAGCAGGAACGCGTTTAGTAGGAACGCGCCTTGCGCGCGATGGCCCGCGCGATTCAGGGATGCGTGGAATCGCGCGCGAGGCGCGCTCCTTCGGGGAATGCCTCGTCCGGGTCGTCGATCACCGCCGGATTGGCGCGGATGCTCCTGTACACGTCCGCCAGGCCGCCATGGGCCAGCGCCTGGCGCACGATGTGGCTGGTGATCCGCCACAGGTCGCGCAACGGACGGAAGTGGCTGGGACGGAACGATTCGCTGGAGTGCACGCACTTGTAGCGCGACTCGATCGGCACCGACACGCAGCGCGTGCCCAGGCGGCGCGCGGCCGAGATGATGATCTGCGACTCGAACACGAAGTCTTCGCCGGGCACGGCGTCCAGTGCCGCCACGGCCGCCGGGTAGAGACGTTGCCCGCTCTGGCTGTCCGCGATCCGGTAGCCGGTGCCCCAGGCCAGGCCCCAGTCGCCGAATTCGTTGGCGAGGCGGCGCAGGATCGGCTTCTGCGACCGCCGGCGCAGCCGCGCGCCGATCACGATGCAACCGGGATGCCGATTGGCTACGGCGATGATCCGCGGGATGTCGCCTGCCGAGTGCTGCCCGTCTCCATCCATGGTCAACACCGCGCGCGCGCCCAGCCGCAATGCCTCGGCGAAACCGTCGCGCAGGCATGCGCCCTTTCCCATGCGCCGGGGATGCCGCAGCAGTACGACCGGTAGATCGGAGATCCGGTCGACCGTGTCGTCGTCGGAACCATCGTCGACCACGATCACCCGCGGGCACTGTGCCAGCGCGCCCATGACGACTTCACGGATGCGCAGTGCCTCGTTCAGGGCGGGGATGAGCACCGCGACGTCCCTGTGGTCCAAGGGCATGCGGTCCAAGGGCATGCGGTCGAGCGGCATCCGGTCTGTGTCGGTCATCGCGGTCTCCATCCGCTGGGTCGGCGGGCGGCAGCATAGGTTCCGGCGCGTTAGCGCCAGGTGGTGGCGCAGCCGAGACCATTGGCGGTGGCGGGCGGCGGCAAAGTATGGCTAGCATCGTGGCCGACGTCGTGTCATTTCCGGGGAGCCAGCAATGCTTTCGATGTTCCGGTCAGATTTCCTTCAGGTCCGGGGCCCCGCCCTGGCGTTGGCGCTTGCCACCACCCTGGCGCTGCCCGCCGTGGCCGCCGCGCAGGGACGCACCCTCACTGCGCAGGATTACGCCCGCGCCGAGCGTTTCGTCGGCTACAACGCCAATCCGCTGGTCGACCACGCGGTGACCCGCGTGACCTGGCTCGACGACGGCCGCTTCTGGTTCCGCGACCACGATGCCGATGGCGACCATTTCATGGTGATGGACGCGGCCACGGCCGACGCGAAACCGGCGCCGGCGTTCGACCGTGCCCGTCTCGCCGAGGCGCTGACCAAGGCCGGCGGCAAGCCGGTGAAGGCCGACAAGCTGCCGGTGACGAAATTCAGCATCGCCGCCGACGGCGGCTATGAAGTCGAGGTGCGCGGGCAGCGCTTCCTGTGCGACCCGCAGGTCGAAGGCTGCACCCAGGTCGTTGCCAAGGGCGGCAAGGAGCCGGGCGTGCGCTCGCCCGATGGTCGCTCCGAGGCGTTCATCCGCGACTGGAACCTGTGGCTGCGCGACGTCGAAAGCGGCAAGGAAACCCAGCTCACCCGCGACGGCGTCGAGGACTACGGCTATGCCACCGACAATGCGGGCTGGACCCACAGCGACCGCGCCATCCTGGTGTGGTCGCCGGATTCGACGAAGATCGCGACCTTCCAGCAGGACCAGCGCAAGACCGGGACGATGACCCTGGTCACGACCGAGGTCGGGCATCCGCAGGTGAAGACCTGGAAGTACCCGCTGGTCGGCGACAAGGACATCACGATGATCGAGCGGGTCATCGTCGACCTGCCCGCGGCCGGCAAGCCGGCGGGCGTGGTGCGGCTGAAGATGCCGCCGGACCAGCATCGCTCCACCCAGTGCGACGACGTCAGCTGCTTCGGCGGCTGGGAAGACGTGCAGTGGGCCGACGACGGCAGGACGCTCGCCTTCGCCTCCAGTTCGCGCGACCACAAGGATGTGTGGCTGCGCATTGCCGACGCCGCCACCGGCGCGGTGCGCGAAGTGATGCACGAGCATGTGCCGACCTGGTTCGAGAGCGGCATCAACGCCATCAACTGGCGCTATCTCGCGGCCAGCAACGAAATCCTGTGGTGGAGCCAGCGCAGCGACTGGGGCCACCTGTACCTGTACGACGCCGGTACCGGCAAGCTCAAGCATGCGGTGACCGGCGGCGAGGGCAACGTCACCGAGGTCGTGCGCGTCGATCCGGAAAGCCGCACCGTCTGGTTCCGCGGCGTGGGCCGCACTGCGGGCGTGGATCCTTACTACCAGCAGTTCTTCAAGGTGTCGCTGGACGGCGGCGAACCGGTGCTGCTGACGCCCGAAGCGGCCGACCACACCGTCACCCTGTCGCCGGATGGAACGTATTTCGTCGACGCCTGGTCCACGCCTGTGGATCCGCCTGTCACGGTGCTGCGCCGCGCCGACGACGGCAGCACCGTCGCCACCGTGGCGACGGCCGACATCTCGCGGCTGAAGGCCGCCGGCTGGGTGCCGCCGGTGCCGTTCACGGTCAAGGCGCGCGACGGCAAGACCGATCTGTACGGCATGATGTTCAAGCCGACCAATTTCGACGCGAAGAAGAAGTATCCCATCGTCGACTACGTCTACCCGGGCCCGCAGACCGGCTCGGTGCGCGGCCGCAGCTTCTCCGCCGCGCGCAGCGACCACCAGGCGCTGGCCGAACTGGGCTTCATCGTGGTGGCGATCGACGGCATGGGCAGCCAGCCGTGGCGCAACAAGGCGTTCCATGACGCCTACGCCGGCAACGTCGGCGACAACACCCTGCCGGACCAGGTCGCGGCGCTGAAGCAGCTTGGGCAACGCCACGCCTGGATCGACCTCGACCGCGTCGGCATGTGGGGGCATTCGGGCGGCGGCAACGCCACCGCCGGCGCGATGTTCCGCTATCCGGACTTCTTCAAGGTCGGCTGGTCGGAGAGCGGCAACCACGACAACCGCGTGTACGAGGACGACTGGGCCGAGAAGTGGCAGGGCCTGCTGGTCACCAACGCCGACGGCACCACCAACTACGACGACCAGGCAAACCAGTCGCTGGCCGCCAACCTCAAGGGCAAGCTGATGCTGGTGCACGGCCTGATGGACGACAACGTGCCGCCGTACAGCACGTTCCTGGTGGTCGACGCGCTGGTGAAGGCCAACAAGGACTTCGACCTGATCGTGTTGCCGCACGCGCGCCACGGCTACGGCGAGGACAATCCCTACATCACCCGCAGGCGCTGGGACTACTTCGTCCGGCACCTGGCCGGCAACACCCCGCCGGCCCAATACCAGATGCAGCCCCCGAAGGATTGAAGCGGAGCTTTGCCACGGATTACACGGATAAACACGGATAGAGCATGAGCTGAGGGCTTCCTGGCGGCCGATCGCCAGGAGCCACTTCTTGTTGTTTTTGCCCTATCCGTGTCCTCCGTGTTCATCCGTGGCCAAAAACGCTCTTAGCGGGCGCGTTGGCCGAAGAGGATTTTCTTCTCCTCTTCGGACATCGGTTTGCCGGCGTCCGGGTTGACGGTCTTCGACAGGGCGTAGGCGCGTTGCACGGCGGGACGGGCGGCGACGGCGGCGTGCCAGCGGCGGATTTCCGGGAAGGGCTGCAGGTCCAGCGGTGCCTTGTCGTAGGGATTGATCCAGGGATGGCAGGCCATGTCGGCGATGCTGTAGTCGTCGCCGGCGATGAATGCGCGGCCGGCCAGGCGCTTGTCCAGCACCCCGAGCAGGCGCTCGGCCTCGCGGCTGTAACGCTCGATCGCGTACGGCACCTTCTCGGGCGCGTAGACGCTGAAATGGCCGTGCTGGCCGGTCATCGGGCCCAGCCCGCCCATCTGCCAGTACAGCCACTGCAGCACTTCCCAGCGGCCGCGCAGGTCGCGCGGCAGGAAGCGGCCGGTCTTCTCGGCCAGGTACTGCAGGATCGCGCCGGACTCGAACACCGACAGCGGGCCGCCACCGCCCTCCGGATCGTGGTCCACGAGCGCCGGCATCTTGTTGTTGGGCGAGATCGCCAGGTAGGCCGGTTCGAACTGCGCGCCCTTGCCGATGTCCACGGGCACGATCCGGTATTGCAGCGGCGCCCCGGCTTCGGCCAGCTCTTCCAGCATCAGGGTGACCTTGTGGCCGTTGGGCGTGGGCCAGTAGTGCAGGTCGATCATGGGCGTCTCCGGTTGGGGCAGGGGCATATCAGGGTAGCGCCAGCGCTCTGGCGCGGCACGCCGGCCTGCGTATACCCTTGCGCGCTTTCCGCCCGCGAAACGCCGCCATGTCCGATCCGCGCACCAACCCCGTCGTGCCCGCCACCCTCAGCCCGCTGTCCACGCTGATCTTCTCCTCGCGCTGGCTGCAGCTGCCGCTGTACCTCGGCCTGATCCTGGCCCAGGGCGTGTACGTCGTGCTCTTCATGAAGGAGCTGTGGCACCTGGTGCACGGGGCGACCGAGCTGAGCGAGCAGCTGATCATGCTCGCGGTGCTGGGGCTGATCGACGTGGTGATGATCTCCAACCTGCTGGTGATGGTGATCGTCGGTGGCTACGAGACCTTCGTCTCGCGCCTCAACCTGCAGGGACACCCCGACCAGCCGGAGTGGCTGAGCCACGTCAACGCCTCGGTACTGAAGGTGAAGCTGGCGATGGCGATCATCGGCATCTCCTCGATCCACCTGCTCAAGACCTTCATCGAGGCCGGCACGCTCGGCCTGCCGGTATGCGTTTCGGTTTCCGCCGGCACGCCGTGCACGCGTTTCACCGCCGACGGGGTGATGTGGCAGACGATCATCCACTGCGTGTTCATCCTGTCGGCGATCGGCATCGCCTATACCGACAAGCTCATGCATGCGACCACCAGTCGCCGCGAACAGCACTAGAACAAGGAAAAAGGGGACGGAGGTAATTAAGCGAGCTTAATTACCTCCGTCCCCATAAAATGGCGGGATGGATGTCTCCCACCTGCTCGACGGGCTGAACCCGGCCCAGCGCGAGGCCGTCACCGCGCCTGCCGGCCATTACCTGGTGCTGGCGGGTGCCGGTTCGGGCAAGACCCGGGTCCTCACGCACCGGATCGCCTGGCTCAACGAGGTCCACGGCGTGCCGGCGCACGGCATCCTCGCGGTCACCTTCACC
>NZ_JARUVM010000082.1 GCF_029763755.1 Luteimonas sp. 8-5 | reverse complement strand
CTGCCGGCCATTACCTGGTGCTGGCGGGTGCCGGTTCGGGCAAGACCCGGGTCCTCACGCACCGGATCGCCTGGCTCAACGAGGTCCACGGCGTGCCGGCGCACGGCATCCTCGCGGTCACCTTCACCAACAAGGCGGCGGCGGAAATGCGCGGCCGCACCGAGGCGCTGCTGCAGCGCACGCGGCGCGGCGCCGGCGCGCGCGGCATGTGGATCGGCACCTTCCACGGCCTGGCCCACCGCCTGCTGCGCCTGCACTGGCAGGACGCCAGGCTGCCCGAAGGTTTCCAGGTCCTCGACAGCGACGACCAGCAGCGCCTGGTCAAGCGCGTGGTGCAGCAGCTGGAGCTGGACGAAGCGCGCTTCCCGCCGCGCCAGATCGCCTGGTGGATCAACGCGCAGAAGGACGAGGGCCGGCGCCCGCAACACCTGCAGCCCGCGCCGGGCGATGCCTGGCTGGACGTGATGCAGAAGGCCTACGCGCTGTACCAGGAACGCTGCGATCGAGCAGGGCTGGTGGATTTCGCCGAGCTGCTGCTGCGCTCCCACGAGCTGCTGCGCGACAACCCGGCACTGCTGGCGCACTACCGGCGCCGCTTCGGCGAGCTGCTGGTCGACGAATTCCAGGACACCAACGCGATCCAGTACGGCTTCGTGCGCCTGCTCGCCGGCGGCGAAGGCCACGTGTTCGTGGTCGGCGACGACGACCAGGCGATCTACGGCTGGCGCGGCGCGAAGGTCGAGAACGTGCAGCGTTTCCTCGCCGACTTCCCGGGCGCCACCACGCTGCGCCTGGAGCAGAACTACCGTTCCAGCGCCAACATCCTCAATGCCGCCAACGCGGTGATCGTGCACAACCCGGACCGGCTCGGGAAACAGCTGTGGACCGACAGCGGCGAGGGTGAGGCCATCGACCTGTACGCGGCCTACAACGAGGTGGACGAGGCGCGCTTCGTGGTCGAGCGGATCCGCCAGTGGATGCGTGACGGCGGTTCCTACGGCGAGGCGGCGATCCTGTACCGCAGCAACGCCCAGTCGCGCGCCTTCGAGGAAGTGCTGCTGGCCGAGCAGATCCCGTACCGGGTGTACGGCGGCATGCGCTTTTTCGAGCGTGCCGAGATCAAGGACACCCTGGCCTACCTGCGCCTGGTCGCCAACCGCGACGACGATGCGGCCTTCGAGCGCGCGGTGAACACCCCGGCGCGCGGCATCGGCGAGCGCACGCTCTCCGAAGTGCGGCAACGTGCGCGCGCCGACGGCCTGTCGCTGTGGGAGGCGGCCCGGCGCTGCGCCACCGGCGACGTGCTTGCCGCGCGTGCGCGCAATGCGCTGGGCACGTTCCTGGGTCTGGTCGACTCGCTCGACAGCGAGGTGGCCGAACTGCCCCTGGAGGAGAAGATCGACCACGTGCTCGCGCGCAGCGGGCTGCGTGCGCATTACGCCGCCGAGTCCAAGGGCTCGCTGGACTCGCGTACCGAGAACCTGGACGAACTGGTGTCGGTGGCCTCGCGCTTCGTGCAGCGCGACGACGAAGAGGAGGTCGCCGCGTTGAGCGAGCTGGTCGCGTTCCTTTCGTACGCGGCCCTGGAAGCCGGCGAAGGCCAGGCCCAGGCCGGCGAGGAGGGCGTGCAGCTGATGACCCTGCACAGCGCCAAGGGCCTGGAGTTTCCTCTCGTGTTCCTGGCCGGCATGGAAGAGGGCCTGTTTCCCAGCGGCAAGTCGCTGGAGGAGAACGGGCGGCTTGAAGAAGAGCGGCGCCTGGCCTACGTCGGCATCACCCGTGCGCGGCAGAAGCTCGTGCTCAGCTACGCCGAGGCGCGCCGCATCCACGGCATGGAGATGTACGGCCTGCCGTCGCGCTTCCTGCGCGAGATCCCGGCGGCGCTGATCAACGAAGTGCGTCCGCGGATCAAGGTCGCGCGCCCGCTGGCGGCGGCGATGCCGCGCCATGGCATGGCGGGCAGGGGTGGCCATGCACAACTGGACACCCCCGGCATCTCCATCGGCCAGAACGTGCGCCATCCCAGCTTCGGTACCGGCTTCGTCACCGACATCGAGGGCAACGGGACCCACGCGCGCGTGCAGGTCAATTTCGACGAGGCCGGCAGCAAGTGGCTGGTGCTGGCGTACGCGAAGCTGGAGCCGGCGTAGGGGGAAACAGGGAATGAGGGGAATGAAGGGAATAGGGAATGGGAGCAAGTTGGAGGCTACACCTGCATTGCCCAGCCCAGTCCCCTCATTCCCTACTCCCCTCATTCCCTGCTACTTCGCGTGCCAGTCGCCGTCGTCGCCCTTTTCGTGCTTGTCCTTGACCGCCGACCACGCGACCTTGTGCGCGGTCTCTTCGCGGCTCGCATCGCCGCGGCGGTCGCCCGGATCGCTGTATTCGTCCCAGGCGCTGTTGAAGGCTTCCTTGTAGATTTCCTGCGCGTGCTTCGGCAGGTGGTCCTGCACCGGTTCGGGCAGGTCGCTGATTCGTGAATACGGCATCGGTCGTGCCTCCTTGGGGGAGAGCGACGATGCTGTTCCGGCCGCCATGAACATTGCGTGGACATGGGTGCGGCTAGCGTCGCGACATGGCCACCAAGAAGAAGACCGCGAAGAAGACGACCGCGAAAAAGAAGCCGGTGCAGGCCGGCCCGCGCAGGCAGCCGGAGAACCCGCTGCCGAGGCAGCACCAGCCGAAGCCCGGGCAGGAGCACAAGCTCGATCCGCAGCCGCGTTACCTGGCGCCGGGCTATGCCGGCAGCGGCAAGCTCGAGGGCATGGCGGCGATCATCACCGGCGGCGATTCCGGCATCGGCCGCGCGGTGGCGGTGCTGTTCGCCCGCGAGGGCGCGGATGTCGCCATCACCTACCTCAGCGAACATCGCGACGCGCGCGCGACCAAGGCAGCGGTCGAGGAGGAAGGGCGTCGCTGCATCGCGGTCGCCGGCGACGTGCGCGATCCGTACTTCTGCGAGCGCGTGGTCAAGCGCGCGGTGAAGGAATTCGGCCGGCTCGACGTGCTGGTCAACAATGCCGCCTACCAGCAGCATCGCAAGGCGCTGGAGGACATCGACGACGAGCAGCTGCAGCGCACCCTGCAGACCAACATCGGCGGCTACATCCATATGGCGCGGGCGGCGCTGCCGCACATGGGGGAGGGCGCCAGCATCATCAACACAAGTTCCGAGACCGCGCTGTTCGGCAGCAAGCACCTGCTCGACTATTCGGCGACCAAGGGCGCGATCGACGCGTTCACCCGCTCGCTGGCGGCGAACCTGCTGGAGCGCGGCATCCGCGTCAATGCGGTCGCGCCCGGCCCTGTGTGGACGCCGCTCAATCCGTCGGACAAGCCGGCCGACGAGGTCGCGGAGTTCGGCAAGGACAGCGACATGGGCCGGCCCGCGCAACCCGAGGAGCTGTCGCCGGCCTACGTGTTCCTGGCGTCGCCGGCGTGCGCCTCGTACATCAGCGGCGTGGTACTGCCGGTGATGGGCGGCCCGCGCGGCTAGGTCACCACGAGAACAGCTTGTAGTACACCGCGGGCGCTTCGCCGTCCTCGGGGCTCACGCGTCCGTCGCCGTTGCGGTCCACCAGGTAGTAGGTGGGGCCGCGCGCCGGAACCACCTTGAGCATCACCAGCTGGCCCTGCACCCGGTACTCGTGGACCACGTCGCCGTTGTCCTGCACGACCACGGCCTCGATCGCATCCTCGGGCACCAGGGGCACGCCGTCGGCGGTCTGCGGCACCGGCAGGGCTTCGCCACTGCTGGCGCAGGCCCCCAGCAATGCCGCGAGGGCCACGGCCAGGGCGGAAATCATGGGGTTGCGCATGGCGCGGCTCCGGATCGCGGGGACAGGCTGGATTATGCGCCGGCCGCGTAGAATCCATGTATGCCCGCTTCCATTCCTGCGAGTCCCCATTCCCCGAGTTCCGCGAGCCGGCGCCTGGTCCTGATCGACGGCTCGTCGTACCTGTACCGCGCCTTCCACGCGCTGCCGCAGCTGAGCAACGCCGCCGGCGAGCCGACCGGCGCGTTGTTCGGCGTGGTCAACATGTTGCGCGCGACGTTGAAGGAGCGGCCGGATTGCGCCGCCTTCGTGGTCGACGCCCCGGGCAAGACTTTTCGCGACGAGCTGTATCCGGAATACAAGGCCAACCGCCCACCGATGCCCGACGAGCTGCGCGCGCAGGTGCAGCCGATGTGCGACATCGTCCAGGCGCTGGGCTTCCCGATCCTGCGCGTGCCCGGTGTCGAGGCCGACGACGTGATCGGCACCCTGGCGATGGAAGCCGCGCGCGAGGGCGCCACCGTCACCATTTCCACCAGCGACAAGGATTTCGCCCAGCTGGTGCAGGCGTTCGAAGGCGGCGGCAGGATCGAGCTGGTCAACACCATGAGCGGCAGCAAGCTCGACAGCGACCAGGCGGTACTGGCCAAGTTCGGCGTGCGCCCCCGGCAGATCGTCGATTTGCTGGCGCTGATGGGCGACGCCATCGACAACGTGCCGGGCATCGAGAAGTGCGGGCCCAAGACCGCGGCCAAGTGGCTGGGCGAATACGACAACCTTGACGGCGTGATCGCCGCGGCGCCATCGATCAAGGGCAAGATCGGCGACAACCTGCGCGCCGGCGTCGGCCGCCTGCCGCTGAACCGCGAGCTGGTGACGATCAAGACCGACGTGGCGCTCGAGCAGCCGGCGCGCGAGCTGTCCCTGCGCGAGCGCGACGTGGCTACGCTGCGCGAGCTGTATACCCGCTACGGATTCAACCAGGCGTTGCGCGAGCTGGAGGGCAATGCCGCGCCCGAGCCTGCGCCTGGCAAGACCGCGCTGCGCGCCACCGAGGCCGGATATGCGCGCGTCGCACCGGCGGCTCCGGCCACTGCTCCCGATCCTGCGCTGTCCGCGCCGGGCGAGTACGAGATGGTCGTGTCCCGCGATCGCCTCGACGCCTGGATCGGGAAGCTCCAGGCTGCGCCGGAATTCGCCTTCGACACCGAGACCGATTCGCTGGACGCGCTGTGCGCGCGCCTGGTCGGCCTGAGCGTGGCGGTGGAGCCGGGCAAGGCAGCCTACATCCCGGTCGGGCACGACTATCCGGGTGCGCCCGCGCAGCTGCCGCTGCAGGAAGTGCTCGATGCGCTGCGGCCGCTGTTCGCCGACCCGGGCAAGCGCAAGGTCGGCCACCACGGCAAATACGACCTTCACGTGCTGCGCTGCCACGGCGTGGAAGTGGCCGGCTATGCCGACGACACGATGATGGAAAGCTTCGTGCTCAATGCCACCGCCACGCGCCACGACATGGATTCCCTGGCGGCCCGGTACCTCGGCTACCAGACGGTGAAATTCGCCGACGTCGCCGGCAAGGGCGCCAAGCAGATCACCTTCAACCAGGTCGCGCTCGACGACGCCACCCGCTACGCCGCCGAGGACGCGGACGTCACCCTGCGCCTGCACCGCCTGCTGTCGCCCAGGCTGGCGGCCGAGCCGGCGCTGGCCAAGGTGTACCGCGAGATCGAGATGCCGCTGGTGCCGGTGCTCGAACGCATCGAGGCCAACGGCGTGCTGGTCGATGCCGACGAACTGCGGCGGCAGTCCGCCGACCTGGGAAAACGCATGCTCGCCGCGCAGCAGAAGGCGACCGAACTGGCCGGGCGCAGCTTCAACCTGGATTCGCCCAAGCAGGTGTGCGCGCTGCTCTACGAAGAGCTCAAGCTGCCGGCGCTGGTGAAGACGCCGTCCGGCCAGCCGTCCGCGAACGAGGAGGCCCTGGAGGCGATCGCCGACCAGCATCCGCTGCCGCGCGTAATCCTGGAATACCGCGGCCTGGCCAAGCTGCGCAGCACCTATACCGACAAGCTGCCGGAAATGCTCAATCCGGACGACGGCCGCGTCCACACCAGCTACCACCAGGCCGGCGCCGCGACCGGGCGGCTCGCGTCCAGCGATCCCAACCTGCAGAACATCCCGATCCGGACCGAGGACGGACGCCGCATCCGCAAGGCCTTCATCGCGCCGCCGGGGCGCCGCATCGTCGCCTGCGACTATTCGCAGATCGAGCTGCGGATCATGGCCCATCTATCCGGCGACCCGGCGCTGCTGCGCGCGTTCGCTTCCGGCGCCGACATCCACCGCGCCACCGCGGCCGAGGTGTTCGGCAAGGAGATCGACGAGGTCGACGCCAACGAGCGCCGCGCGGCCAAGGCGATCAACTTCGGCCTGATGTACGGCATGAGCGCGTTCGGCCTGGCCAAGCAGCTCGACATCGCCCGCGGCGAGGCGCAGGACTACATCGCGCTGTACTTCAGCCGCTACCCGGGCGTGCGCGAATTCATGGACAGCACCCGCGAGCAGGCGCGCGAGCGCGGTTACGTCGAGACGGTGTTCGGGCGTCGCCTGTACCTGGACAACATCCACGCCCGCAACCAGGGCCTGCGCGCCGGCGCCGAGCGAGCCGCGATCAACGCGCCGATGCAGGGCACGGCGGCGGACATCATCAAGCGCGCGATGGTCGACATCGACGCCTGGATGGCGCCCCACCGCCAGCGGGCGCTTATGGTGCTGCAGGTCCACGACGAACTGGTGTTCGAGGTCGACGAGGGCTTCGTCGACACTCTGCTGGCCGAGGTGCCCCGGCGCATGGCCGCGGCGGCCGAATTGCGGGTCCCGCTGGTGGTCGATTCCGGGGTCGGGGTGGACTGGGACGAGGCCCACTGAGGGGCCTGGCGGCAGGAATGAATCATTCCTGAACCCAACAGTTTTTTAACCCCAATCTTCACGAACCATCAATGGTCGGGATGGTCATATAGGCCGCGACGGATGCAAGGTCCGTCGCAGATCATCTCCCCTCCCCTGGAGTGATCCGGAACGGCCACCCCTCCCCAGGTCGCCGTTCCCCGGCCCCACTAGCCCCCCCCTGGCTCGTGGGGCTTTTTTCTGCGCCGCCTTTTTTCGGGAGAAACCGAAAAGTCTTGCGGCGCATAAAAAACCCAAAGTTCTGGCTGCGCGGGGTTCGAGTGGGATCGATTGGTTCATGGGCCAAAACTTTGGGCCCGGCTAGTGCCTACATCCCCTGCGCCTGTCGGCGCGCCCCCCTTGGGAAGGGGGCTCTCCAGGGTGGGACTTCATGGGGTGCCGACAGGGCGCGGTGCTTAGTGGGGTCTCGCAAAAGCGGAGCAGGCCATGTCGGACTGGCTGGAGCTGAAGATTCCGTGGTGGGAGATCGTGCTTCGGGCGTCGATCGTCTACTTCGTGATGCTGGCGCTGCTACGGGTGTCGGGGAAACGGACGGTGGGGCAGTTCACGCCGTTCGACCTGCTGGTGCTGGTGCTGCTGGGTGACGCGGTCCAGGGCTCGATGATCGCCGGCGACGAGTCGCTGCCCGGCGGGTTGATCCTCGCCACCACGCTGCTCGCATGGAACCGCTTGGTCGGCTTTGCCACGGCGCGCAGCGAACCGGTGGCGCGGGTGGTGGAGGGCAAGGCCGACATCCTTGCGCGCAATGGCACCGTCTTCCACGAAGCGCTCAAGGCGGCCGACCTCACCCTGGACGACCTGGAGGAAGCCATGCGCGAGCAGGACTGCGCGGCGCTCGGGGAAATCCGCCTCGCCGTCCTGGAAAAGGACGGCAAGATCAGCGTGCTGAAGAAGAAGTAGCCAGCCAGTCGCGGGGGCGCAGGTACTCGCCCAGCCTCGCTTCGGCGCTGCCGGGTTCCGGTGCGTAGCCGTATTCCCAGCGCACGCGCGGCGGCAGGCTCATCAGGATCGATTCGGCTCGGCCGCCGGATTGCAGGCCGAACAGGGTGCCGCGGTCGTAGACCAGGTTGAACTCGACGTAGCGGCCGCGCCGGTACAGCTGGAACTCGCGCTCGCGTTCGCCGTATGGCGTGTCCCGGCGCCGCTCGACGATCGGCAGGTAGGCATCGAGGAAGCCGTCTCCCACCGCGCGCAGGTAACCGAAGTCGGTCTCGAAGTCCCCGTGCAGGTCGTCGAAGAACAGGCCGCCGACACCACGCGTCTCCTCGCGGTGCTTCAGGAAAAAGTACTCGTCGCACCAGCGCTTGTGCGCGTCGTAGCGCGCATCGCCGCCGTAGGGTTCGCACAGGGCGCGCGCGGTGCGGTGCCAATGCAGCACGTCCTCGTCGAAGGGGTAGAACGGGGTCAGGTCGAAGCCACCGCCGAACCACCAGGCCACCGTCCTGCCGTCGCGCATGGCGCGGAAGTGGCGGACGTTGGCGTGGGTGGTCGGGACGTAAGGATTGCGCGGGTGGAACACCAGCGACACGCCACAGGCGCGCCACGAGGCGCCTTCCAGTTCCGGCCGCGCGGCGCTGGCCGACGGCGGCAGGCGCGTGCCGGACACATCGGAGAAACCGATGCCCGCCTGCTCGAACACCGTGCCGTCGCGCAGCACGCGGGTACGGCCGCCGCCGCCCTCGTGACGCTCCCAGGCGTCCTCGGCAAAACGCGCGCTACCGTCGGCGCGCTCGATCGCGGCGCAGATGCGGTCCTGGAGCCCGGTGAGCCAGTCGCGGACGGTGTCGAAGCCGGTGTCTTGGGTCATCGCGCCATTGTAGGCGCGGTCCGGGCAGGCGACTCAGGCTGCCATGGGCTTGCCCGACAGGATCAGGGCCGCCAGCGCGGCTTCGCCGTCCTCCATCAACTGCACCGGGGTGCGCTCGAAGCCGGTCAGGACCATGGCTTCGGCCAGGCACCAGTCGCGGTGTTCATCGCTCAGCATGGCCGTGCCGTTGGCGACGGCGCGCAACAGTTCCTGGTCCGGAATGCGCGGATCCCGCGCCGGTTGCGGGGCGCCGCCTCCCATCGTGGCCGGGGCCATCGCCGGACTGCTGCGTGCGATGTCCAGCTCCATCCGCGCCGCCGCCAGCTCCTGTTCCAGCCTGGCACGGGACGCCTCGCTCTTCTGCAGTTCGGTGCGCAGGGCGTCGATTTCCTCGCCGGCGCTGTCCACGACCTTCTCGCGCAGGCGCTCGTGGACGCGCCTGGAGAGCAGCTCGTGGACCTCCGGATGCGAGCTGCGCAGCTCGCGTGCCGCAGCCTGCCAGGCATACGCGATCGGCAGCGCGTGCGGCTTGGCCACCGGTTCCTCGGACGCCGGCTTGGGTTCCGACTCCCGCCCGATGCGGAGGATCTCGTCGTCCAGGACCTCGGCCAACGGCGTGCTTTCGAACTTGCGGTCCGCGCGGCGCAAGGCCGCCCGGCAGTCCAGCAACAGGTTGCGGATCTCGATCATGTTTGGGCCCCCTGCTCCGGACAACGCAGGAGGCCCGCCGGACCGGCCTACTTCAGGGTCGACTCGAACAGCTCGTAGACCCGGCGGTACTCGTCGTACCAGGCGTCGGCGTGGCTGAACCCGTGGCGCTCGAGCGGGTAGGGCGCGACCCACCAGTCGTGCTTGCGCAGTTCGATCAGCTTCTGGGTGAGCAGCACGCTGTCCTGGAAGAACACGTTGTCGTCGATCATGCCGTGGGCGATCAGCAGGTGGTCCTGCAGGCCGGCGGCGTACTCGATCGGCGAGGAGCGGGCATAGGCCTCCGGGTCGATGTCCGGCGTGTTCAGGATGTTCGACGTGTACTCGTGGTTGTACTGCCTCCAGTCGGCGACCGGGCGCAGGGCGGCACCGGCCTTGAACACGCCCGGCTCGCGGAACAGGGCCATGAAGGTCATGAAGCCGCCGTAGCTGCCGCCGTAGATGCCGACGCGGTCGCGGTCGGCCTGGCGGTTGGCCACGGCCCAGTCCAGGCCGTCGAGGTAGTCCTCGAGCTCGGGGTGGCCCATGTTGCGGTAGATCGCGGTGCGCCAGTCGCGGCCGTAGCCCTCCGAACCGCGGTAGTCGAGGTCGAGCACGATGTATCCCTGCTGCACCAGCAGGTTGTGGAACATCTGCTCGCGGAAGTACTCGGGCCAGTGCAGCTCGGCGTTCTGCAGGTAGCCGGCGCCGTGCACGAACATCACCATCGGGTACTTGCGGCCGGGTTCCGGGTTGGCCGGGCCGTAATACTTGCCCCAGATGTTGCCGGCACCGTGCTTCGACGGCACCTGCACGGTCTCCGGGCCGATCCAGTCGATCGCCTTGAACGCGGGCGTGCGGGTGTCGGTGAGCTGGCGCCCACTGCCGCCTGCGGCGGCCACCAGGGAGAGCTGCGGTGGCATCCACGCGGACGAGTGGCGCACCAGCAGCTTGCCGCCGTCCGGGGAGATGGAGAAGCCTTCCACGCCGTCCAGCGCGGTCAGCTCGCGCACGGCACCGCCGCCGGTACCGACCGTGCAGACCTCGTAGTCGATCGGGCGGGCCTGGTTGCAGACGAACAGGAAACGGCTGCCGTCGGCGGAGAGCCGGGGCTGGGAGACCTCCCACTTGCCGCTGGTCAGGGCACGCGCGGCGCCACCGCTCGCGGCCACCGTGTACAGGTGCGAGTAGCCCGATTCCTCGGACAGGTACCAGAGCGTGCGGTTGTCGCCCATCCAGCCGAAGTCGTTGAAGCCCCAGTTGATCCAGCCCGGATCGGTGAGGCGGTGGCGCGACTGCAGCTTGCCGCCCGCCTCGGGCGTCACCGTCGCAAGCCAGCGATCCTTGTTGTCGATCGTGCGCAGCAGCACGGCGGCGTGGCGCGAATCGGCGGTCCAGTGGATCGCCGGGCCGTCGAAGTCGGCATCGGCCTCGACACGCAGCGCACGGTTGCCCTTGAGCGGATCCTTGCCCGCGGCCTTGCGCCGCGAGGCCAGCGGATCGACGGCGATACCGGGCAGGGCGTCGAAGGACAGTTCGCGCACGTCGCCCGATGCGACCTCCACCAGCCACAGCGCATGCGGCACCGGGGCATCGCGGCCGACCAGGGTGCGGGTGTCCTCGGTCTCCTGGTAGCCGGACTCGGTGACGTAGCGCGGCATGTGGGTGCCCTTGCCCGGATCGGCGTCCTTGGCCTTGGTCACCACCAGCAGCCAGCGGCCGTCGGGCGACATCACGGTCTCCTCGATCGCGACGTCATCGCCAAGGTAGGCCGGCGCCGGCGCGCGGGTCGGATCGGCGGCGCGCCACGCCTCCTTCTGCACGCGTGCGGCTTCGCGGCGCGCGCGGTCGTCGCGCAGGGTGTCGACCAGGCGCAGCTGGTGCTCGCGCAGCTCGTCGGCGGGCGGCGGCGTGCCAGGCGCTTCCTCGGCCAGCGCGCTGGCGGCCTGGACCACGCCGTCGCGTGCGGTCCAGCGGAACCAGTCGTTGCCCACCCGCCACGACAGCGCGCCGTCGCTGCCCCATTGCACCAGCGATTCGTCGGCGTTGCTGCGCGTGACCTGCTGCAGCGCGCCGCTGCGCAGGTCGCGCACGAACACGTCGCCGTTGCGGACGAAGGCCATGCGCGTGCGCTGCGGGTCGTAGACCGGCGCCGGCGCGTCCAGGCCGGCGCGCGCGGCATCCTCCACCAGGGCAGGGGCCGCGGCGCCGTCGACCGCGACCTGCCAGGTGTCGCGGATCGTGGCGCCTTCGCGCTTGAGCATGTATTGCGCATGCCTGCCGTCCCAGCTCCACCAGTAGTCCTCCACCGGCGGCCCGATCCAGTCCGGGTCGGCCATGATCTGGGCCAGCGTCAGCGGCTGCTGTTGCGCGGCCGCGGGCATGGGCGTGGCGATCGATACGGCGGCGAACAGGAGCGGGGCAAGCACGGGCAGGGTGTTGCGACGCATGTCGGGGTTCCGGCTGGAGGGTCGCGGCAGGGTAGCGTGGACGGCCCGTCAAGGCATCGGCCGATAGTTGGGCGCACAATAGGCGCGGCGGCACGACCCCGCGTGCCGCGGGAGGGTTGCCTTGGAAGCACTGCTGACGCCGCTGTTCCTGTCGCGGGTGCAGTTCGCCTTCGTCATCAGCTTCCACATCCTGTTCCCGGCCTTCACCATCGGCCTTGCGCACTGGCTGGCCTTCGTCGAATGGCGCTGGTTGCGCACCCGCGACGAGCTCTGGCGCGACGTCTATTTCTTCTGGCTCAAGATCTTCGCCGTCTCGTTCGGCATGGGCGTGGTCTCGGGCATCGTCATGAGCTTCCAGTTCGGCACCAACTGGGCGGTGCTGAGCGAACGTGCCGGCAACATCCTCGGGCCGTTGCTCAGCTACGAGGTGCTGACCGCGTTCTTCCTCGAGGCGACCTTCCTGGGCGTGATGCTGTTCGGCTGGAAGCGCGTCTCCGACCGGATCCATTTCTTCGCCACCTGCATGGTCGCGCTGGGCACCCTGATCTCGACGTTCTGGATCATCTCGGCCAACAGCTGGATGCAGACGCCGCAGGGTTACGTGATCGACGCCGCCGGCTACTTCCAGCCGGCCGACTGGTGGGCGATCGTGTTCAATCCCTCGTTCCCGTACCGGCTCGCGCACATGGTGCTGGCCGCGTTCATCACCACCTGCTTCGTGATCGGCGGCGTCAGTGCCTGGTACCTGCGGCGTGGCGTGCATCGCGAAGCGGCCCTGCGCACGCTGAAACACGCGGTGGCGTTCGCGGCGATCGCGGTGCCGCTGCAGATCCTGGCCGGCGACCTGCACGGGCTCAACGTCGGCGAGCACCAGCCGGTGAAGCTCGCGGCGATCGAGGCGCACTGGCACGACGAGGCCCCGGGTGCCGGCACGCCGCTGGTGCTGTTCGCATGGCCGGACGAGGACGCGGAGCGCAACGACTACGAGGTGGCGATCCCCCGCCTGGGCGGGCTGATCCTCAAGCACGAATGGGATGGCCGCATCCAGCCGCTGACCGCGGTGCCGGCCGCGGAACGGCCGCCGGTGGCGCCGGTGTTCTTCGCCTTCCGGGTCATGGTCGGCCTCGGCGTGCTGATGCTCCTGCTCACCATCGCTTCGTTGTGGGCATGGCGGCGCGGCACGCTGGAACGCGCGCGCTGGCTGCTCGACGGCTGGCGCTGGATGAGCGCCTCGGGCTTCGTCGCGCTGCTGGCCGGCTGGTACGTGGTCGAGATCGGACGCCAGCCCTACGTGGTGTACGGCCTGCTGCGCACCAGCGAGGCGGTGAGTCCCAACATCGTCGCCGCCGCGGTGATGACCTCGCTCATCGTCTACGCCTGCGCGTATGCGGTGATCTTCGGCGCCGGCATCTGGTACATCCGCAAGCTGATGCTGGTCGGGCCGGTGCGGCAGCCGCCCAAGGACACGCAGGGCGGCGAGAAGACGCCGGCGCGGCCGATGTCGCTGCCCGACGAAACCGTGGACGGTGCGGGAGGCCAGCCATGAGCCCGGAGCCGATGACCCTGGAATACCTGCTGCCGGTGCTGTGGTTCGGCGTGATCGGCTTCGGCGTACTGATGTACGTGGTACTCGACGGCTTCGTGCTCGGCCTGGGCATCCTCGCGCCGTTCGCGCAGGACGACGCGCAACTCGACCACATGATGAATACCGCGGCGCCGATCTGGGACGGCAACGAGACCTGGCTGGTGCTTGGCGGCGCGGGCCTGCTGGCGGCGTTCCCGGCGGCCTATGCGCTGGTGCTGTCGACGCTGTACCTGCCGGTGCTGCTGATGCTGATCGCGCTGATCTTCCGCGGCGTCGCCTTCGAGTTCCGGTTCAAGGCGACGCGTGCGCGGCCGTTCTGGGGCGCGGCGTTCTCGCTCGGCTCGATGGTGGCCGCGTTCGCGCAGGGCGTGATCCTCGGCGCCATCGTCCAGGGCATTCCGGTGGCGCACGGGGCCGCGCCGGCCGGCAGCTTCTCCTGGTTCAGCCCGTTCTCGATGCTGACCGGGATCGCGGTGATGTTCGGCTATGCATTGCTGGGCGCATCGTGGCTCGTGCTCAAGACCGCCGGGCCGCTGCAGCAGGTCGCGCGCGGGCTGACCCGGCCGCTGGTCCTGGTGGTGGTCGCCTTCATGGGGCTGGTCAGCGCATGGCTGCCCTTCCTGGAGTCGCGGGTGATGGCGCGCTGGTTCGAGGGCGGCAACTTCTGGTGGCTGGCGCCGGTGCCGCTGCTCGCCCTGGCCAACGCGGTCGCGCTGTGGCGCACCGCGCTCGACGAGGGCCGCGACGCGCGCCCGTTCATGCTCACGCTGAGCTTCTTCTTCCTCGGCTTCATCGGCCTGGTGCTGGGCATCTGGCCGAACATCGTGCCGCCCGACCTCGGCATCCACGCCGCCGCCTCGTCGACCTCGTCGCAACTGTTCCTCGGCGTCGGCCTGTTGTTCCTGCTGCCGGCGATCCTGGGTTACACGGTGTGGTCGTATCGCGTGTTCAGGGGCAAGGTCGACGCCGGCGACGGATACCACTAGGCGCCCAGCTACCGCTGGCTACCGCTTTCCGACACAATCGGCAGTGATGCAAGCCTACGTCTACAAGAGCCTGAAAAAGGCCGATACCTACGTCTATCTGGCGGCCCGGGACGACTTCACGCGACTGCCCGAACCGCTGCGCACCCAGCTGGGCAAGCTCGAGTTCGTGCTCGACGTCGCGCTGACGCCCGAGCGAAAGCTCGCGCGCGAGGATGCCGCGGTGGTGCGCGAGAACCTGGCGTTGCGCGGTTTCCACCTGCAGTTCCCGCCGGCCACGGAGATCGATCCGATGTCGGAGGACTGGGGTACCGATGCCTGAGGCCGCCGCAAGTCCGAACCCCAGGGCGCCGCGGCGACCGTTTCCCGCGGTGGCGGCGGGCGCGCTCGTTTCCGGGGCAGTGCTGGCGGCGCTGGCCGGGCTCGGCGGCGCGATCGCCGCGCTGGGGGCGACCCTGGCCCAGCCCGCGTTCGCCCTGGCCGTATCGGCCTGGCGCCGCGGCGCGCCGGCCAGGGCGCAGATGAAGGGCGACACGCTGTCGTTGTCGGTGCTGTGGGTGGCGACGGCCGCGCTGTTCGCGGCGCTGCTGGCCTGGCCGTTCGCGGTGCTGCTCGCCAGCGGCTCGCTCGGTGCCACCCTCGCGTCCAGTTTCGCCTTCGGCCTGGCGCTGCTCGCCGCGTGGCGGGCGTGGCCGTTGTGGCACGGCGTCGAACGCGATGGCGGGCGCGTGGATTCCCACTGGCATGCGCTGGCCCGCTTCGAGCCCGGCGCGTGGCGCGGGCTGGCGGCGGCGGGGATGGTGGTGGCGCTGGCTGCGTTGCCGTTTCTGCTCGCCTGGCCCGGCCTGCTCGATGCGCGCGGTCGCTGGATCCTGGCGCTCGGCTCGATTGCGGTGGCGCCGTTGCTGCACGCCCTGCTGCAGGGGTTGCGCGCGCCGGAGGCATTGCCGGAACGCTGGCTGGACGATGCCCTCGACGAAGGCGATGGCGACGCGGCCGCGGGCGCGCCCTTGGTGGAACCGGGGCAGTTGCCCGAGGAAGCCCTGTACGCGGCCGCACGCAGCGGCCGGGTCGACCGCGCACTGGCCCTGCTCGAGGCCGGCGCCGATCCGCAGGCGCCGCCGCCGGACGGGGAGCGCGACCAGCGATCGCTGGCGGTGCTCGCCGCGGTGTTGCCCGACCTGCGCCTGCTGCGTGCGCTGATCGGGCGCGGCATCGACCTCAACGCCGAGCACGCCGGGATGACCCCGCTCCTCGCCGCGACCCGGGACAGCTGGCACGGCCGCCCTGAAGCGGTGATGACCCTGCTGGCCAATGGTGCCGACCCGCGCGTGCGCGACGCCGACGGCAACACGCCGTTGCACCATGCCGCGCGCAGTTCCGATCCCGGCGTCGCCGCGCTGCTGCGCGACGCGGCCGCGGAACTCGAGGAGCGCAACAACGACGGATTGACGCCACTGGGCATCGCCTGCGCCAGCGGCAACTGGCGCCTGGCGCGGTTCCTGCTGGAACGCGGCGCGAAATCCCAGTCCGACGAGGGCACGCCCGCCTTGCTCGCCGCGGCCGGCGTCGAGGAAGACGATGCGGCGGGTGTCGGCCTGCTGCTCAAGCACAAGGCGCGGGTGGATGCGCGCGACGCGCAGGGCCGCAGCGCGCTGCACGAGGCCGCGTCCGCCGGCCATGTCGAGATCATCCAGGCGTTGCTTGCCGCGCATGCGGACCTGCA
>NZ_JARUVM010000081.1 GCF_029763755.1 Luteimonas sp. 8-5 | reverse complement strand
CGATGGTGGCGCCAGCGGCATCGGCCTCGGCATCGGCGCGGGTGCGCTCGATCTCCACGCCGACCGCGCGCGCACCGCGCACGGCGCCGGGCTTGCGCAGCTTCAGCCGCAGCCATTCGACGCCGAACTCGCGCAACACCAGCAGCGCGCACTGCTCGGCGAGCGATTCGACGAGCTGGAAGGACGAAGCCGACACGAACTCGATCAGGCGCTTGCTCACCGCCTTGTAGTCGAGGGTGTCGGAGATGGCGTCGCTCGCCGCGGGGCCGCGGTTGTCGAAGGCCATTTCGAGGTCGAAGACCAGCGGCTGGCGGATCCGCCGTTCCCAGTCGTAGATGCCGATCAACGCCTCGATCTCGAGGCCTTCGATGAATACCTTGTCCATTCGTGCAGGTTACAACGCCGGAAGGCTTGCCATGTCCCAACGCGGCGCGACCTGCACGGCGGCCGCCTCGCGCTGGCCGGCGGCCAGGCGTAGCGCGCCGGCGAAGGCGATCATCGCGCCGTTGTCGGTGCACAGCGCCGGCCGCGGGAAACGCACCCTGCCGCCGCGTTCGGCGGCCATGGCCTCCAGCCGTGCGCGCAGGCGCTTGTTGGCGCCGACCCCGCCGGCGACCACCAGGGTGTCGCAGCCGGCCGCGTCCAGCGCCCGGCCGCACTTGATGGCCAGGGTCTCGACCACCGCGTCCTCGAAGCCGCGGGCGATGTCGGCGCGGGTCTGCTGCGAGCGGTCGCTCCCCTGCCAGGCCAGCAGGACCTGGGTCTTGAGCCCGCTGAAACTGAAATCCAGGCCGGGGCGGTCGGTCATCGGCCGCGAGAACCGATAGGCGCCGGGCGTCCCCGATTCGGCCAGCCGCGCCAGTTCCGGGCCGCCGGGATACGGCAGGCCCATCATCTTGGCGGTCTTGTCGAAGGCCTCGCCGGCGGCATCGTCCAGGGTCTCGCCCAGCAGCCGGTACTGGCCCAGCGCCTCGACCGCCACCAGCTGGGTGTGGCCGCCGGAGACCAGCAGCGCCACGAACGGCGGCGCCAGCTCCGGGTCTTCGAGCAGCGGCGCCAGCAGGTGGCCTTCCATGTGGTGCACGGCCACGGCCGGGATCTCCAGCGCCCAGGCCAGCGAGCGCGCTACCCCGGCGCCGACCAGCAGCGCTCCGACCAGCCCGGGCCCGGCGGTATAGGCCACGCCGTCCAGGTCCGCGGTCGACAGGCCCGCCTCGGCCAGGGTCTGGCGCACCAGCGGCAGCAGCTTGCGCACGTGGTCGCGGCTGGCAAGCTCGGGTACTACCCCGCCGTACTCGGCGTGCAGGGCCACCTGGCTGTACAGGGCATGCGCCAGCAGGCCCTCCGGGCCGGGCCTGGCAGTGTCGTAGACGGCCACGCCGGTCTCGTCGCAGGAGGTTTCGATGCCGAGGACTTTCACAGGGAGCGGGGGCCGTGGTTGCGCCGATATGGAGGCACCCGGTATCATACGCGGCTCGCCCGGCAGCCCGGGCACCCGTGCCACTCCAGAGAATCCGTATGCCGAGCGTCAAAGTCCGCGAAAACGAGCCTTTCGAGTTTGCCCTGCGTCGCTTCAAGCGCACCTGCGAGAAGGCCGGCGTGCTGGCCGAGACCCGCAAGCGCGAGTTCTACGAGAAGCCGACCCAGGAGCGCAAGCGCAAGGCCGCTGCCGCGGTGAAGCGCCAGGCTCGCCGCAGCTCGCGCGACGTCACCAAGCGCCAGCGCCTGTACTGAGGTTCCGCGGCCCCCGGGTCGCGAATCCCACGGCATCCCGAAGGCCGGCACGCGCAGCGTAGCCGGCCTTTTCGCTTTTCCGCTCTTGCTCCACCTGTCCCCTGTCCCCTGTCCCAGGTCCCCGCCCATGCCCCTCAAGCAGCAACTCATCGACGACATGAAGTCCGCCATGAAGTCCGGCGACAAGATCCGCCTGGGCGTGATCCGCCTGATCAATGCGGCGATCAAGCAGAAGGAAGTCGACGAGCGCATCGAGCTCGACGACGCCCAGGTGCTGGCCGTGCTGGAGAAGATGGTCAAGCAGCGCCGCGACTCGATCAGCCAGTACGACGCCGCCGGCCGCGAGGACCTGTCGGCGGTCGAACATGCCGAGATGGCGGTGATCGAACACTACCTGCCGGCGAAAATGGGCGAGGCCGAGCTGGTCGATGCCATCGATGCGGCGATCCGCGACACCGGGGCCAGCGGCCCGGCCGACATGGGCAAGCTGATGGGCATGCTCAAGCCGGCCCTGGCCGGCTAGGCGGACATGGGGCTGGTGAGCAAACTGGTGAAGCAGCGCCTGGCCGGTTGATTGGCGACTATAATCGGACCGAATTCAGACCGCAGGAGCGTGCCATGGCCGAGTCCGTCATCAGCCTCAGCGACTTCAAGTCCGATGCCAGCCAGTGGCTCAAGCAGCTGCAGGAAGACCGCAATGCGGTCGTCCTGACCCAGAACGGGCGCGGCAGCGCGGTGGTGCAAAGCTACGAAAGCTTCCGGCGCCAACAGGACAGCCTGGCGATGCTGAAGCTGATGGCACAGGGCGAAGCGGATATCCGCGAAGGCCGTGCCGTCCCGCAGGTCGAGGCGTTCGCTTCCGTGCGCAGCAAGCTGGCGCAACGCGGTGGCTGAACGCGTCGTGGCGTGGACACGCACGGCGCTTGGCGACCTGGAGGCGTTGATCGACTACATCGCCGCCGACGACCCGGCTGCGGCAACGCGTGTCCTGGACAGGATCGAACGCCGCGCGGGCGCGCTGGAATCGCAGTCCGCGCGTGGGCGCGTGGTGCAGGAGCTGCGCGAGGTCGGGGTCCTGCATTATCGCGAGCTGGTCGAGCGGCCGTGGCGCATCATCTACCGCGTCGAAGGCAAGCGGGTGCTGGTCCTGGCGGTCCTCGACTCGCACCGTGACCTGCAGGCGCTGCTGCTGGAACGCCTGGTGAGGTCCTGAGCCATGGCAAGGATCCCCGACGCCTTCATCGACGACCTGCTGGCGCGCACCGACATCGTCGAAGTCGTCGGCACGCGCGTGCCGCTCAAGCGCCAGGGCAAGGAATACGCGGCCCGCTGCCCGTTCCACGACGAGCGTTCGGCGTCGTTCACCGTGTCGCCGACCAAGCAGTTCTACCACTGCTTCGGTTGCGGCGCGCACGGCACCGCGATCTCGTTCCTGATGAACTTCGACCGCCTCGAGTTCCTCGACGCGGTCGACGAGCTGGCCAGGCGCGTGGGCATGGAAGTGCCGCGCGACACCCGCCAGCGCAACGAGGACAGCGGCACCCGCGACCTCTATGCAGCGCTCGAGGCGGCCGCGCAGTTCTTCCGCAGGCAGCTTGCCGGCAGCGACAAGGCGCGCGCCTACGTCGAACGCCGCAACATCGACCCGGCGATCGTCGAACGCTACGCGATCGGCTATGCGCCGGACGGCTTCGGCGGGCTGCGCGACGCGCTGGGCACCGACGAGCGGCGCATGCAGCTGCTCGAGCGCGCGGGGCTGTTCTCGAAGAACGACAAGGGCGCGATCTACGACAAGTTCCGCGACCGGCTGATGTTCCCGATCCACGACCGCCGCGGCCGCACGATCGCCTTCGGCGGCCGCGTCATCGACCCTGAAGACAGCCCCAAGTACCTCAACTCGCCCGAGACCGCGCTGTTCCACAAGGGCCGCGAGCTGTACGGCCTCTGGCAGGCGCGGCAGGCGAACGCGAAGCTGGAACGCCTGGTGGTCGTCGAGGGCTACATGGACGTGGTCGCGCTGGCGCAGTACGGCGTGACCCAGGCAGTGGCCACGCTCGGCACCGCGACCACGCCCGACCACGCCGAGCTGCTGTTCCGCAACGCGCCCGACGTGTACTTCTGCTTCGATGGCGACCGCGCCGGCCGTGCCGCCGCGTGGAAGGCGCTGGAGTCGGTGCTGCCGCGGATGAAGGACGGCCGCCAGGCGTTCTTCCTGTTCCTGCCCGATGGCGAGGATCCGGACAGCATCGTGCGCAAGGACGGCGCCGAAGGTTTCGACGCGCGCCTGCGCGAAGCCACGCCGCTGTCGGAGTTCTTCTATGCCCAGCTCACCGCCGACGTGAACCTGGGCACGCTCGACGGCAAGGCACGCCTGGCCGAACGCTGCAAGCCGTTCCTGGCACAGATCCCCGACGGCGCCTTCGGCGACCTGATGAAGCAGCGCCTCACCGAACTCACCGGGCTGGGCGCACGCGCCAGCACGCCCGACACCCACGTGCCGGCGCAGCGCACGCATGGCGGTGGCCGCGGCACGCCGGCGCCGAAGCGCAGCCTGGTGCGCAGCGCGATCGGCCTGCTCTTGCAGCACCCGCCGCTGGCGCTCGCCCTGGAGCCGCCCTACACCTTCGCCATGCTGCGCCAGCCCGGAGTCGGCCTGCTGGCCGAACTGGTGGCGCTGGTGCGCGAACGCCCGGACATCCGCACCGGCGCGATCCTGGAGATCTTCGCCGAGCGCGAGGAGGGTGCCGCCCTGCAAAAGCTCGCGATGCAATCGCTGCCGGGCGAGGAAGCCAGCTGGCGCGCCGAGTTCGTCGACGCCATGGCCCAGCTGGAAAAGCAGACTTTGCAGCAGCGCATCGACGAACTGCAGGCCAAGCAGCGCGAAGGCGGGCTGGACACGCGCGACAAGGAAGAAATGCGCGCCCTGCTGGCCAACCTCGCGCGCTAGACCAGCGCCGCGGCGTCGCCCCCGAGGGTACGCACGAAGGCGGCCTCATCGGGTCGGTCGCGCAACATCTCGAAATCGGCGAAGTCGAAGCCCGGTCCCACCGTGCACGCCACCAGCGTGTAGGCGCCGGTCGAGCGCGCCGCCTGCCAGCGGCCGTGCGGCACCACGCGCAGGGGTTCGGCGCCGGGCGCGAACGGGCCCAGCGAACGCATCTCCACCTGCTCGAACCCCGGATCGGCATCGAACAGCGCCAGCGGCGCGCCCTCGATGTAATGCCAGGCCTCGTCCGATGCCACGCGATGCCAGCGGCTGCATTCGCCCGGGCCCAGCAGATAGTGGATCGCCGTCAGCGCCGGGCGCGCACCGCGGCCGTCTTCCGGCGAAACCCGCAGCCTGGACGCATGGATGCGCCGGTAGTGCCCGCCCTCCGGATGCGGCTGCAGGCCCAGCGCCTGCACCAGCCAGGCGATCCGTTCATGCCCCGCGTCGCCGTGCATCGCCATCTCCTCAACCCGTGTAGCGCCTGATCGCCTCGCGGATGCGGATATGCCGCCCGCCCTCGCGCGCACCCTTCAGCCGCTTGCGGTGCGCCGACAGGATGTCGCCGCGGGTGAGGATGCCCACCAGCGGATGCGGCGCATCGACGCCGACGACGACCAGGCGGCCGATGTCCTCGGCGACCATGTGGTCGGCCGCCTCGCGCAACGAATGGTGTTCGTGCACGACCACCGGCGGGCGCAGGCGCATGTCGCCGATGCGGCGGATGTTGGGCTCGGCCGGGTCGAGCAGGCCGCGCCGCGTGACCACGCCGCGCACGACGCCCGCATCGTCGACCACCGGGAAGCCCTGGTGCTGGTATTCCGTGCGGCCGGAGGCCAGCAGCCGCCGCACCTCGCCGAGTTCGTCCGAGGTGCGCAGCGACACCACGTCGCGCGTGGCCGCGTCGCGCACCAGCACCTGTTCGAGGTAGTCGGCCGCGTACTCGGTGGGCACCCGCACGCCGCGGCGCGCGATCTTCTCGGTCATGATGGTGTTGCGCATGGCCAGTGCCGACACCAGGTAGGCCGCGGCGCAGCCGCCCAGCAGCGGCAGCAGGCCATGCGCCTGTTGCGTGGTCTCGAACGCGAACACCACCGAAGTCAGCAGCGCGCGCGAGGCACCGGCGAAGATCGCCGCCATGCCCACCAGGCCGGCGATGCGCGGATCGATGCCGAGCCCGGGTGCGATCGCCACCATTCCGAATCCGGCCAGCGCGCCGAGCGCGCCGCCGATCGTGAACAACGGCGCCAGCGTGCCGCCCGAGGTGCCGCTGCCCAGCGCGATCGACCAGGAAATGAACTTCATCACGCACAGGAACGCCAGCGCGCCGACGGCGAAGTGGCCGGCGACGATGTCTTCGATGTTGGTGTAGCCCACGCCCAGCGTCAGTGGCGCGAAGTAGCCGACCACGCCGACCACGACGCCGCCGATCGCCGGCCACCACATCCAGTGCACCGGCAGCTTCGCGAACGCGTCCTCGATGGCATACACCGCACGGGTGACGCCAACGCTGACCAGGCCGATGGCCGCCCCTAGCAGGACGTAGCAGGCCAGTGCGACCAGCCCCGGTTCGTCCACGTAGGGCATCGCGAATACCGGCTCGGTACCGACGGTCGCGTAGCGCACGCCGGCAGCAGCGACGACGGCCATCGCCACCGGGATCAGCGAACGCGGCCGCAATTCGAACAGCAGCAGTTCGACGGTCAGGATCACCGCGGCCACGGGCGAACCGAAGATCGCGGTCATGCCCCCGGCGGCGCCGGCGGCGAGCAGCACCTTGCGCTCGTCGCCGGTGACGTGCAGCAACTGCCCGAGGAAGGAACCCAGCGCGCCACCGGTGGCGATGATCGGTCCTTCCGCGCCGAACGGCCCGCCGGTGCCGATCGCAACGGCCGACGACACCGGCTTCAGGAAGGTGATCCGCGCGGGGATCTTCGACTCGTTGAGCAGCACCTGCTCCATCGCTTCGGGAATGCCGTGGCCACGGATGGCGCGCGAACCCCAGCGCGCCATCAGGCCGACGACCAGGCCGCCGACCACCGGCACGACAATGACCCACGCTCCGAGCTGGTGCGCCGCCGGCGACGCGTCCTGCGTCGACCAGCGCCCGAAGAACGCCGCGTTGGTCACCAGCGAAATCAGCGAGACCAGCAGCTGGGCGATGAAGGCCGCGCATACGCCCAGCACCACCGCCACCAGGCACAGCAACAGCACCCGCGGTTCGACCAGGCTGGACCGTTGCGGCATCCGCGCCGCTTCCAAGCTCGCGCCCAGCGCGGGCGCAACCGGCAGCCTTTCCTTCACGCCTTGCGCTTCCGCCGCGCGACCAGCGTCGCGACCAGCACCGCAGGCAACGACATCACGAAGAACACGATCACGCCCAGCGGCAACATGCCGCCACCCGGATTGAGCACGAACAGCACCGCCATCTGCCCCGCGAACAGCGCGAACGCGATTCCGGCCGCCTGGTCGGGATGGCGATGGGCCAGCAGGCCTGCAACCACCAGGCTGAGCGGATAGATCAGCAGCATGTAGGTCGGCGCGTCCCAGGCTTCGCGCCCGCCCGCCATGAGGGTGCCGGCGATCCAGAGCGCGGCGCCCGCACCGGCCGCGAGCCACAACGGCGAAATGCCCTTGGTGTCGCGCCCGGCCATCAGCCCGGCGACGCCAGCTTCAGCCCGATGATGCCGGCGACGATCAGTCCCAGGCTGACCATGCGTCCGGCATTGGCCGGTTCGCCCAGCAGCACGATGCCCAGGATCGCGGTACCCACCGCGCCCACGCCGACCCAGACGGCATAGGCCGTTCCCACCGGCAGCGACTTCATCGCGATCCCGAGCAGGCCGAGGCTGATCGCCATCGCCAGCACGGTGCCGACCGTCGGCCACAGGCGGGTGAAGCCATCGGTGTACTTCAACCCGATCGCCCAGCCGATCTCGAACAGGCCGGCCAGCACCAGGATCACCCAGTTCATTCCTGCGTCCTCACAACGGCTCGCTGGCGATTGCAAACTCCAGCTTGCCCTCCTCGGCGGACCATGTTGGCCATGTGTCCGACGAACATCGCCTCGCACGCTCGGGATCCGCCCGGGTGGGCTCCGTGGGCAACAGTTCGAAGATGTGGCTGCGCATTCCATGCTTGCCGACGCCCAGCGAAGTAGTACGCGCCGAACGACGCTAGCAAGTAATGGTTCATGTCAGCGGAATAGTCGCCCCATCCACAATCCGGATGCAACCGGAAATCTGCCGCCGACACGCAGAAGACCCCGCCGGAGCGGGGTCGGATGGTCTACCCTGCCGGAAGATGTCCTAGAAGCAGAGCGGGCACTCGTATCCGGGACCGGTGGGGCATTCCGGACCGAGTTGGTCGGTGTAATGGGTTGTCGTGACCCCGTCCAGGAGCTCCCATCCACCGCCATTAGAGGAAGGGCAGGTCAGCATCGCGTGGCCAGCCCACTGTGTCTTAGCCGGGTCCGAGTAAAAGGTCCTGACAATCACATTGGGCTGATAGCGGGAAGCCAGAGCCGCACCGATCACCAGGGCCGAAACCAGGAGGGTTCCGATCAACAACCAACGCTTGGCACGAACTTTCATATCGACAATCCTTTTGATTCGCTCTTCCTGAGCAATTGCAGCGTCTTGCCGCCACCCCGGCTTGTCAAGCATGTAATCGTTTCCATTACGCCTTCCTCACGAATTCGGACTTCAGCTTCATCGGCCCGAAGCCGTCGATCCTGCAGTCGATGTCGTGGTCCTCGTCGACCAGGCGGATGTTGCGGACCTTGGTGCCGGCCTTCAACGCCGAACCGGCGCCCTTGACCTTGAGGTCCTTGATCACGGTGACCGAGTCCCCGTCGGCAAGGATGTTGCCGACCGCGTCGCGATGCACGCGGGTTTCGCCGCCGCCCGTCGCGTCGCCTGGCGCCCACTCGTGCGCGCATTCGGGGCACACCAGCATGGCGCCGTCCTCGTAGGTGAGGTCGGAACCGCAGGCCGGGCATGGGGGCAAACCGCTCATTGTTCGACGTTCTCCTGTGTTGCCGGCGCCTCGCGCTTCACCGGCGGCTGGCGTCCCCCGATTCCGCAGGCCAGGCCGATGACCAGGCCGATGGCGCCTTCGCGCCCGATGCGGTGCCGGAGTTCCTGCGCGGCGCCGGGCGTTGCCCCGAGCGCGGCGGCGATGTCGGCCGACACTTGGCCATTGATGAAGCTGGTGATGGACGCCGGGGTGGCGCCGATCGTCGCGGCCAGCCCGGGGCTGCCGCTGCCATGGCGCAGCAGTTCCTCGATACCCGAAATCGTGGTGCCCGCACTGGCCGCAATGCCTGCAAAACTCATGGATCCCCCTGTGGATGCGCGCCCGACCGGGCCTGCGCAATCATACCTCCGGCACGAACTCCAGGGCGGGCGCAGGCTGCAGGTATGGCAACAGCCAGTGGTCGACCAGCAGGAACGCGAACAGGGCCATCAGGTAGACGATGGAATAGTTGAACACCCGCATCGCATAGAACTCGTCCGGCGGGTCCAGCAGGCGGTATGCGTGCCACAGGAACATCGCGCCCAGCACCAGCGCGCCGCCCAGGTAGAACAGGCCGCTCATGTCGATGGCATAGGGCAGGATGGTCACGGCCACCAGCAGCAGCGTGTACAGCAGGATCTGCCAGCGCGTGTACTCCACGCCGTGGGTCACCGGCAGCATCGGCACCATGGCGCGTGCGTAGTCGGCGCGGCGGAAGATCGCCAGCGCCCAGAAGTGCGGCGGCGTCCACACGAAGATGATCAGCACCAGAAGCAGCGCGTGCGCCCAGTCCCAGCGGCCCTGCATGCCGGTCACCGCGGCCCAGCCCAGCAGCGGCGGCGCCGCGCCGGCGATGCCGCCGATGACGATGTTCTGCGGCGTGGCACGCTTCAGGAACACCGTATAGACCACCGCGTAGCCGATCAGCGAGGCGAAGGTGAGCATCGCCGTCAGCGGATTGACCCACGACCACAAGAGGGCCATCGACGCGGCGGCCAGCACCAGCGCGAACACCAGCGCACGCGCCGGGGTGATCTGGCCGACCACGATCGGCCGCCACGAGGTGCGCGCCATCTTCGCGTCGATGCGCGAATCGAGCAGCTGGTTGATCGCTGCCGCACTGGACGCTGCCAGCCAGATGCCGAGGAACCCGAGCGCGGCGTTGCGCGCCTGCGTCGCGTCCGGCACGCCGTCGACCGCCATCAGGCTGCCGACCAGCGCGGTGAACACGATCAGCGCCACGACACGCGGCTTGGTCAGGCTCCAGTACTGGCGCAGGACCTCCAAGTCAGTGCTCCCGCGCGCGCAGCCGCGCCAGCAGGCTGACCAGCACGAACAGCAGCAGGGCGGCGCCGGCGTTGTGCATCACCGCCACCGGCAACGGCAGCGCCAGCTTGACGTTGGCGATGCCCAGCGACACCTGGGCCAGCAGCAGCACGGCAAGCAAGCCGCCCTGCCCGCGCAGGCCGGGCGAACGCAGCAGGCGCACGGCAAACCAGAGCAGGTAGGCGAACACCACCACCGCCATCATCCGGTGCGACATGTGGATCGCGATGCGCGCCGCGCCGTCGAGCACGCCGCCTTCGTAGTCGACGCCGATGCCGCGCCAGAGCACGAAGCCTTCGCCGAAGTCGTGCGGCGGCCACCACTGGCCGACGCACTTGGGGAAATCCGTGCCGCAGGAGAGCGCCGCGTAGTTGGCGCTGGTCCAGCCGCCCAGCGCGATCTGCACCACCAGCAACGCCAGGCCGATGCCGGCCAGGATGCGCCACAGGCGCGCGTCGGGCACGCGGATCGGGCGCTCGGTGGCGCGCCACGCCAGCCAGGCCAGCAGCGCGAACGTGGCCAGGCCGCCGAGCAGGTGGCCCATCACCACGATCGGCTTGAGCAGCCAGGTCACGGTCCACATGCCGAGCAGGGCCTGGAACACGATCACCGCCAGCAGCAGCGCGGCGATGGGCGGCAAGGCGTGGCCGACGCCGTTGCCCTCGGCGCCGCGCCACCAGCGCAGCGCCGCGGCCAGCAGGATCAGTTCACCGATGGCTGCGAGCACCGCGGCCGCCGCGTGCATGCCGCGCATGTACAGCGGAATCGAGATCGCGACCAGCGCCGCCGAAACGAGCACCTGGGCGATGCCCAGGCGCTGCCGCCGCGACGCCAGCAGCGCAAGCACCAGCACCAGCACGCCGAGGGTGCCGGCGAGCATGCGGTGCACCTGCTCGCGCCAGGCACGCGTGTCGTCGAACGGACGGATCGCGCTTGCGGCGTGGTCGCTGACCTCGGTGGCCGCCGACGGCCATGCGGCCCGCCCGTAGCAGGTCGGCCAGTCCGGGCAGCTCAGGCCGGCGTTGGACAGGCGCACGAACGCGCCGAACACGATCACGCCCAGCGCCAACGCGCAGGCCAGCCAGGCGATGCGATGGAAGTGGCGATACACGGCTGGTCCCTGCCCGGGCAAGCGGAACACGATGGGGCGCGGTTTCACCTTCGAGGAATCAATCGTCATCAGATCAGCTTCAGCAGCTTGCCCAGGTCAGCACGGATGCCGGCGGCATCGGCGCCGGGCGCGTAACGCAGGATAACGAAGCCGTGCGGATCGATCACGTAGACAGGCACGCCGGTCGGCGTGGCAGCGCCGGCGTCGACGCCCGGCAGCCGGGCACGCACCGCCATGTCCGGCCGCAGCACGCGCAGGGAGCGGTCCTCGCGCAGCGGCGACGGCACGCTGCAATCGGTCTGCGCGCACAGCCACAGCACGTCGACCTTGTCCGCGCGATGGCCCAGCGTGCGCCATATGACGTCCAGGTCGCGGGCGACGTCGTCGCAGGCCGCAGCGCAGTCGGCCGGCGGTGCCACGGCCAGGCGCCATTGGCGCTCGCCGGGATTCCAGGCGTATTCGCCGCCGGCGAGCAGCGCCAGCCGCGCCTCGCGCAGGTCCACCGGCGGCTCCAGCAATTCGCCGTGGCTCTTGGTGCCCTCGGGGCGCCAGCCGGAGAAACGCAACAACCCGGCCAGCAGCATGCTGCCGAAGAACAGGGCGAAGATCGCGAGCAACATCTTGCGGTTGCGGCGGCGGCGTTCGATTTCGGTCATGGCGTTCGGGACGATTTGCGGAAGGTGACGACCAGCGCGGTCACTAGCACCGCGAGCGCGAGGCCGAACCACTGCACGGCATAGCCGAGGTGGCGATCGGGGGGGAGCGTGTTGGGCAGGATGTCGAGGTCGCGGGCGTAGGCCGGACCGTCGGCGGGCAGCGACTGCGCCGGATCGAGCTTGAGCACGCGCGGCGACAGCGCCGCCAGGCCAAGCTGCGCGGCCAGCGCATCCGGGCGCAGGGCGATGGCGAGCAGGGTG
>NZ_JARUVM010000080.1 GCF_029763755.1 Luteimonas sp. 8-5 | reverse complement strand
CACGGCATAGCCGAGGTGGCGATCGGGGGGGAGCGTGTTGGGCAGGATGTCGAGGTCGCGGGCGTAGGCCGGACCGTCGGCGGGCAGCGACTGCGCCGGATCGAGCTTGAGCACGCGCGGCGACAGCGCCGCCAGGCCAAGCTGCGCGGCCAGCGCATCCGGGCGCAGGGCGATGGCGAGCAGGGTGCCATCGGCCTGGGCCACTGCCGGCGCCGTGGCCAGCCCCGGCGACGGCGGCGGCGACAACAATCCCGAGACCTGCGTGGTTTCCCGCGGCAGCGGCACCGCGGGCAGCGTGCGGTCGCCGGGCAAGGGCAGCCAGCCCAGTTCCACCAGCAGCGGCGTGCCCTGCGTGGGCACGAACACGCGATAGGCGCGTACGCCGGGACGCTGTTCCCTGCCCTGGTTGTCGAGCACGACCGGCGGCAGCGTGGCGAACCGGCCGCTGCCGGCGCTCCAGTCGTAATTGCCGCTGCGCGCGGGATCAGCGGCAGAGGCCAGCGGCTGCGCCTGGCGCTGCTCGAGCACCGAGGACACCGCATCGAGCATCGCCTGCTTGGCGTGCATGCGCTCGAGCTGCCACAAGCCGAGGCGGGCGAAGAGCGCGATGCCGGCCAGCGCCAGCAACCAACCGATCAGGAGATTTCCGCGGCGACTCACGCCCGCGCCGTCCATGCCTGCGATAATGGGGCCGCGCCGCTCCGGCGCGCCCTGCCCGCCGCCACCATGAACGACTCGCTCAAGACCCTGCTGATCGTCGCTTTCCTGGTGGTCATCGTCTGGAACCTCGGCGCCGGGCTGTACTACATGCTGGTCGACAAGGGCACGACCAAGCGCACCGTGAACGCCCTGACCAAGCGCATCGCGCTGTCGGTCGCCTTGATCCTGCTCGTCGCCCTGTCCATCTACATGGGATGGATCACGCCCCACGGCGTGGGCGGTTGAGCCCCGCGCTTACAGCACGTAGACGAACAGGAACAGGCCCAGCCACACCACGTCGACGAAGTGCCAGTACCAGGCCACCGCTTCGAACGCGAAGTGGTCCTCGCCGCTGAAGTGGCCCTTCAGGCAGCGCAGCCAGATGATCGCCAGCATCAGCGTGCCCAGGGTCACGTGCGCACCGTGGAAACCGGTGAGCATGAAGAACGTCGAACCGTAGATGCCCGAACCCAGGGTCAGGTTCAGCTCGTGGTAGGCGTGGATGTATTCCTCGGCCTGGAAGAACAGGAACGTGCAGCCCAGTAGCACGGTCAGGCCCAGGAACACGAGCAGCTGCTTGCGGTGGCCGGCCTTCAGCGCGTGGTGCGCGATGGTGACGGTGACGCCCGAGGTCAGCAGGATCAGCGTGTTGAGCAGCGGCAGGCCCCACGCGGGAATGATCTGGAAGTTGCCGCCGATCGCGCCCGGGCCGTTGCTCGGCCAGCCGCCGGCGAACTCCGGCCACAGCAGCGCGTTGGTCATCACGCCGTCGCCCTCGCCGTTGAGCCACGGCATCGCGTACTGGCGCGCGTAGAACAGCGCGCCGAAGAACGCGGCGAAGAACATGACCTCGGAGAAGATGAACCAGATCATCCCCATCCGGAACGACACGTCGACCTGCTTGTTGTAGTAGCCGCGCACCGACTCGGTGATGACGTCGGCGAACCACTTGAACAGGATTGCCGCCAGCGCGGCGACGCCGATGAAGAAGGTGGTCTTGCCCCAGGTCGCCTCGTTCAGCCAGCCGGAGAAGCCGACGAACAGGATGAACAGTCCGACCGAGGCGAACACCGGCCAGCGGCTGCCATGCGGAACGAAGTAGACGTTCGCGTCGTGGGCGTGCGTATCGTGGGCTTGGGCCATGGTCTTCCGGTCTCGCTGCTGGTCAGGACGCGTCGCCGAGCTGGTCGGTCAGCGCATCGTTCTTGAAGAAGGTGTAGGACAGGGTGATGGTGTTGATGTTGTCGGGCAGGTTCGGGTCGACGATGAAGCGCACCGGCATGTCGCGCGACTCGCCCACTTGCAGCGTCTGCGCGGTGAAGCAGAAGCATTCGGTCTTGCTGAAATAGCCCGACGCGCGCGCCGGCGCCACCGAAGGCACGGCGTTGCCGACGATCGGGCGGGTGCCGTCGTTGCGGGCGAAATACAGCGCTTCGTACTGCACGCCCGGCTGTACCCGCATGGTCAGCTGCTCGGGCTCGAACGCCCACGGCAGCTTCGAATTCACGCCACCATCGAACTGCACGGTGATCCAGCGTTCGGACACCGGCGTGCCGGCCTTGGCCGCGGCTTCGGAAGGGCCCTGCTCCAGGCGCACGCCGAACACCTTCTCGCACGCGATCCGGTACAGCGGCACCAGCGCGAAGGTGAAGGCGAACGCGCCCAGCGCGACGCCCAGCAGCTTGACGGTTCCGGAAGCCTTGCCCGCCATTACGCCGCCACCCTCCCCAGCACGCCGCTGAGGATGAAAGCCACGTAGATGGCCACCGCGATCGCCGCCGTCACCCAGACAGTGCGTCGCACGGCCTTGCGATTGGCGGCATCACGGATCACTCGTAGTCCTTCTCGATGATGTCGTCATGGGCGAGGTCGCCCGGACGCAGCACCGGCGGCACGGTGAAGGTGTGGTGCGGGGCCGGCGACGGCACCGTCCACTCCAGGCCGCGCGCGCCTTCCCAGGCACGGGCCTCGGCCTTCGGGCCGCTGCGCTTGGACTGCCACAGGATGAAGAACATCAGGAACGGCGTGATGAACATGCCGAACGCGCCGATCGAGCTGAAGAAGTTCCAGTCCGCGAACACCACGTTGTAGTCCGGGATGCGGCGCGGCATGCCGGCCAGGCCCAGGAAGTGCTGCGGGAAGAACAGCAGGTTCACGAACACCACCGTCCACCAGAAGTGGAACTTGCCGAGCGTCTCGTTGTACATGCGCCCGGTCCACTTCGGCCACCAGTAGTAGATGGCCGCGATGATCGCGAACAGCGCGCCGGTCACCAGCACGTAGTGGAAGTGCGCGACCACGAAGTAGGTGTCGTGGTACTGGAAGTCGGCCGGCACGATCGCCAGCATCAGGCCGGAGAAGCCGCCGATGGAGAACAGGATCACGAAGGCGATCGACCACAGCATCGGCGTCTCGAACGTGAGCGAGCCGCCCCACATCGTGCTGACCCAGTTGAACACCTTCACGCCGGTCGGGATCGAGATCAGCATGGTGGCGAACATGAAGTAGATCTCGCCGCCCAGCGGCATGCCCACCGTGAACATGTGGTGCGCCCACACGATGAACGACAGGAAGGCGATCGCCGCGATCGCGTACACCATCGCCTGGTAGCCGAACAGCGGCTTGCGCGAGAACGTCGGGATGATCTCGCTGACGATGCCGAACGCCGGCAGGATCATGATGTAGACCTCGGGGTGCCCGAAGAACCAGAAGATGTGCTGGTACATCACCGGGTCGCCGCCGCCGGCGGCGTTGAAGAACGAGGTCAGGAAGAACTTGTCGGTCAGCAGCATGGTGACCGCGCCGGCCAGCACCGGCATCACGCCCAGCAGCAGGAACGCGGTGATCAGCCAGGACCAGCTGAACAGCGGCATCTTCATCAGGTCGACGCCGGGGGCGCGCATGTTGAGGATGGTGGCGATGATGTTGATCGCGCCCATGATCGAGCTGATGCCCATCATGTGCACGGCGAAGATCGACATGGCCACGTTGGCGCCGCCCTGCAGCATCAGCGGCGGGTACATGGTCCAGCCGCCGGCCGGCGCGCCGCCGGGCACGAAGAACGTGGCCAGCAGCAGGGTGAAGGCGAACGGCAGGATCCAGAACGACCAGTTGTTCATGCGCGGCAGCGCCATGTCCGGCGCGCCGATCTGCAGCGGGATCATCCAGTTCGCCAGGCCGACGAAGGCCGGCATGATCGCGCCGAAGATCATCACCAGCGCATGCATGGTGGTGAGCTGGTTGAAGGTCTGCGGATCGAACAGCTGCAGGCCCGGCGTGGTCAGCTCGGCGCGGATGCCGACGGAGAACGCGGCACCGATGATCACCATGACGAAGCTGAAGAGCAGGTACAGCGTGCCGATGTCCTTGTGGTTCGTGGAGAAGAACCAGCGGTCGACGAACCCGGGCTTGTGGTCGTGGTGTTCGGCGGTGGCTTCGTACTGGGTGGACATGGCCTTACCTCGGCGGAAATTTTTGGCGTACTGCGTCGCGTTTCGGGATGCGGCGCCGGATTACTCGGCGGCCTGCGGGGCGGTGGTGGCGGCCTTCTGCGCGGCCAGCCAGTCGCGGAACTCGGCCCTGGGCACGGCCTTGACCACGATCGGCATGAAGCCGTGGTCCTTGCCGCAAAGCTCGGCGCACTGGCCGCGATAGACGCCCGGGCGGGAAATCTCGGTCCAGGCCTCGTTGACGATGCCCGGGATCGCGTCCTGCTTCCAGCCAAGCGCCGGTACCCACCAGGCGTGGATGACGTCGTCGGAGGTGATCACGAAGCGGATCTTGGTGCCGACCGGCAGCACCAGCGGGTTGTCCACGTCGCGCAGGTAGTGGGGATGCTCTTCGTAGGTCGGCTGGCGGCCGCTCTGGCGGATCTCGTCGCTCTTGCGGTCCAGGCGGCTGGTGAAGGCGTAGTCCTCGCCCAGGTATTCGTACTTCCACATCCACTGGTAACCGGTGACCTTGACGGTCATCGCCGAGTCGCGGGTGTCGTACTGGGCGATCAGCTTGGCGGTGGCCGGCCACGCCATGACGATCAGGATGATGACCGGGACGATGGTCCAGATGACCTCGGCCGTGGTGTTGTGGCTGAACTGGGCGGCGTTCGGGTTGCGCGAGCGGCGGAAGCGGAACATCGCCACGATCATGGCGCCGAACACGATGACGCCGATGGCCACGCAGACCCACAGCGCGAACATGTGCGCCTCGTAGGCCATCTGCGAGGTCTGGGTCACGCCCGGCGTCATGTTGAGCTGCCAGGCCACCGGCTCGGAGGGCTCGACCTCGCTGGCCGGCTGGGCCCATGCCACGAGCGGCAGCGCCAGCGCCGCGAGGGCGGACAGAACCTTGTATCGACCGGCTTTCATCAGTGCGAGCCCCACATTGCGTCAATGGTTGTGCGGACCGGCGCCCCAGGGAAAGCCGGTTCCAGCATTCGTTCGATCGGGCGGCGACCGCGCCGCCGCGGTCGCGAAAACCTAGGAATGGTAGCCCCGGGCCCCACCCGGCGGCAAGCCGAGGCCCGTGCTGCGCGGCCCGTGCTGACGCTAAAATGGAACCCTCTTCCCGCTTTCGGCCCGGGCATGTCCCCCCATCCCAGTACCCACGCGACACGGCGCGCGGCCATTACCGCGGCCTGGAGCCGCGACGAATCCGAGCACGTGCGCGAACTGCTCGCCGTGGCCCGCCAGCCGCGCGGCGACTGGAGCGACGCCGACCGCGCAGCGGTCCAGGACACGGCCGCCGGCCTGGTCCGCCGGGTCCGCGCCCGCGCCGCCGACCAGGGCGCGATCGAAGCCTTCATGCGCCAGTACGACCTGGGCAGCGAGGAAGGCGTGCTGCTGATGTGCGTGGCCGAGGCCCTGCTCCGCATCCCCGACGCCGAAACCACCGACAAGCTGATCCGCGACAAGCTCGGCGAAGCCGACTGGAAGCGGCACATGGGCCAGTCGGACTCGGTGCTGGTCAACGCCTCCACCTGGGGCCTGATGCTTACCGGCCACCTCGTGGACCTGGCCGACGAGACCCGCCGCGACGTGCACGGCGCCTTCAAACGGCTGGTTGGCCGGGTGGGCGAGCCGGTGATCCGACTGGCCGTGCGCCAGGCGATGAAGATCATGGGCCATCAGTTCGTGATGGGCCGCACCATCGGCGAGGCGCTGGAGCGCTCGCGCAAGGGCGACAACGCGAACTACCGCTATTCGTTCGACATGCTCGGCGAAGCCGCGCTGACCCAGGGCGCCGCCGACCGTTACCTGCAGGCCTACCGCAGCGCAATCGACGCCAGCGGCACCAGCGGCAGCTTCAGCGACGAGATCGTCGCGCCTTCCAGTTCGGTCAAGCTCTCCGCGCTGCACCCGCGCTACGAACACGCCAAGCGCGAACGCGTGCTGGCCGAGCTGGCGCCGCGCGTGCTCGACCTGGCCCAGCGCGCGAAGCGCCACCGCATCGGCATGACCATCGACGCGGAGGAAGCCGATCGGCTCGAGCTGTCGCTGGACGTGATCGAGGCCGCGTGGACGGACGCCTCGCTCGCCGGCTGGGACGGCTTCGGCATCGTCGTGCAGGCCTACCAGAAGCGCGCGCCGTTCGTGATCGACTGGATCGCCGGGCTGGCCCGCGAGCACGGCCGCCGCATCCCGGTGCGCCTGGTCAAGGGCGCCTACTGGGACAGCGAGGTCAAGCGCGCCCAGGTCGACGGCGTCGAGGGCTATCCGGTGTTCACGCGCAAACCCAACACCGATGTCAGCTACCTGGCCAACGCCGCGCGCCTGCTCGACGCGGGCGCGGCGATCTACCCGATGTTCGCGACCCACAACGCGCAGACAATTGCCGCCGTGCACCGGATCGCCAACGGCCGCCCGTTCGAGTTCCAGAAGCTGCACGGCATGGGCGACGACCTCTACGCCGAAGTGATCCCGGCCGCGCGCCTGGGCGTGCCCTGCCGCGTGTACGCGCCGGTCGGCTCGCACGAGGACCTGCTGCCGTACCTGGTGCGCCGCCTGCTCGAGAACGGCGCCAACTCCAGCTTCGTCAATCGCATCACCGACGAGGACGTCGCCATCGAGGACCTCGTGGAGGATCCGGTGGCCACGGTTTCCGCGTTCGACAGCATTCCCCATCCGCGCATTCCATTGCCACGCGACCTGTATCGCAGTTACGGCCTCGACCGGGACAACTCCATGGGCATCAACCTCGCCAACGACGACCAGCTGCGCGCGCTCGCCGCGCAGATCGCCGACGCCAACACCGCGCAGTGGCGCGCCACGCCGCTGGTGCCGGGCGCCAGCTCGTCGGCCGCGGCCATCGAGGTCACCAACCCGGCCGACCGCCGCCAGGTCGTCGGCCAGTGGCAGCCCGCGGACACTGCAACGGTGCAGAAGGCGCTGGACAATGCCGTCGCCGCGCAGCCGGCATGGGACGCGCTGCCCGCCGCTTCGCGCGCGGTGATCCTGGAGCGCGCCGCCGACCTGCTCGAGCAGCGCATGCCGCAGTTCATGGCGCTGTGCACGCGCGAAGCCGGCAAGACCATTTCCGACGGCGTGGCCGAAGTGCGCGAAGCGGTCGACTTCCTGCGCTACTACGCCGGCCAGGCGCGCACACTGTTCGGCGCGCCGGAGCAACTGCCCGGCCCGACCGGCGAGTCCAACACCCTGCAACTGGGCGGCCGCGGCGTGTTCGTGTGCATCAGCCCGTGGAATTTCCCGCTGGCCATCTTCACCGGCCAGGTCGCCGCGGCGCTGGCCGCCGGCAACAGCGTGCTGGCCAAGCCGGCCGAGCAGACCAACCTGGTGGGCTACTACGCCGTGAAGCTGCTGCACGAAGCCGGCGTACCCGAAGCCGTGCTGCAGTTCCTGCCCGGCGACGGCGCCACCGTCGGCGCCGCGCTCACCGCCGACCCGCGCGTGGCCGGCGTCGCCTTCACCGGTTCCACCGACACCGCCCGCGCGATCAACCGCGCGCTCGCCGGCCGCGAAAGCGGCCCCATCGCCACCCTGATCGCCGAGACCGGCGGCCAGAATGCGCTGATCGGCGACTCCTCCGCGCTGCCCGAGCAACTGGTCAAGGACGCGCTCGCTTCCGCATTCACCTCCGCCGGCCAGCGCTGCTCGGCCGCGCGCGTGCTGTACGTGCAGGAGGACATCGCCGACAAGGTGGTGCACATGCTCGCCGGCGCCATGGCCGAACTGCAGGTCGGCAACCCCGCGCTGCTCTCGACCGACGTCGGCCCGGTCATCGACAAGGACGCGCTCTGCCTGCTCGACGAGCACGCCGCGCGCATGCAGGGCGAAGCCAAGCTGATCGCCCGTGCCAAGCTCGACCCGGACACCACCGCGCACGGCACCTTCTTCGCCCCCAGCGCATGGGAACTGCAGTCGCTGTCGCAACTCACCCGCGAGAACTTCGGCCCCGCCCTGCACGTGATCCGCTGGAAGGCCAGCGAACTCGACCAGGTGGTCGACGCCATCAACGCCACCGGCTACGGCCTGACCCTGGGCATCCACTCGCGCATCGACGAGACCATCGAACGCATCGTCGCCCGCGCCAAGGTCGGCAACGCCTACGTCAACCGCAACCAGATCGGCGCCGTCGTCGGCGTGCAGCCGTTCGGTGGCCAGGGCCTGTCAGGCACCGGGCCGAAGGCAGGCGGCCCGCACTACCTGCCGCGGTTTGCGACCGAGAAGACAGTGACGGTCAATACCACTGCTGCGGGTGGCAATGCATCGTTGCTGACGCTAGGCGAGTAACCCTTGCCGGTCTCACGGTCACGCGGCTTCATTCACGAAGGATGTCGCGTGCAACCAGTCGCGGCGACCATGCCAGACGCGCAGGATTTCGATGGTATCGGCCCTCACCCGGTAGACGATGAGGTACGGCGTACGTTGAACGCTCCAATGCCGCGTGCCGGGTAGAAGGCCCGGCCGGCCGATGCTGGGCATTTGCATCAGTTGCCGGCTTGCTTGGAGGATACGGTCCGCCACCGCTTGTGCTGCGAATGGACTTTCGCGAGCGATATAGCCTTGCGCTTGGTCGAAGTCGATCAGAGCCTTGATCGACCACTCAAGCCGATGCATCCACGCCCCATTTGGCAAAAACCCGGCGAACGTCCTCTTCGCTGGCGAACTCACCCTTATCGGCAGCCGTGATCCCTTCCTGTACCGCTTTACGGAATTGCGCCTGCTCGATTACATCATCCCATGTCGCATCCGGCCCAAGCTGGTCGGCGAGCTCGTGGATTTGCTGACTTAAATTGGCCATGGCTGGACTCCGCGACTCGACTCACACCCATTTTAGCTCCATTCGAGTCCAAGAGCGCCCATGTAGACGGGCGGTCGCGAGAGTCGGAGAGAAGCCTCGCATTCTTCGGATCGTAAGAGCGCTGAACACTCTGACCCGACGCGGGTTCCGATTCCAACTGCGATCAACCCTAGACGCGGTGCGGCCTGCAGCGGCAAATGCCCTTGAAGGACCTCCTGCCATTCGGCAAAAATCCCTTGATGCCCTTTTCGCCCGCACGGACGCGCAGGCCAAGCGCCCTGGCTCCGGATCGGCAAGCAACTCGCCGCATCCCAGCTGCTCGGCTCGGCATCAGCCGCGCGAATGCCGGGGGATGTCAAAGATCGCTCCTTCTAGGCCTTAATCAAAGCCGTTAAAAAAGAGCAGAACTCGATCGAGGTTGAGGCCAAATGAACCTCACAACCCCTTCCCGTTCTTCAACGCTTTCCATCCCGCCGTGGTCAACCAAAGGCCGGCGAAGGTAAACACAACGCCAGCAATGTCCTTGTACTCGCCGAAAACAACAGGCAACCGACTCCCGGGCAGGAACCCTGTCTCACTCGATATCAGAGAAAGTCCCCAACTGATCAAAATGAGTCCCACAACGATGTAGCTCATTCGACAGCTCCAACAGCATCCGAAATTGCCTCATAGTCGACTCGTAACCGTCGACCGATCTCCGATCCGGCTGCGTTGATGTTCGACGTAGGTGGCTCGTTAACACCCAAGAACCCGGTAACAACCCCAGCGATGAGATCCGCAACCGCTACGGGGTTAGCGACACTTGCCGCTAGACCAGTGGCTGTTGCAGAGCTGAAGCCTGCGCCATTCAGCACCATCGAGAGTTCGCCCTCCACCGCTACTTGCGCCCTTACCGCAACGGAAGTGGTCGCACCATTTACAGCGTTCGCTGCCTTTGCTGTCGCTTCTACCACTTTTGGAGTGACCGTACGTACCGTAGCTGCTGTTGCGGCTGTCGCTCCGGATGCCGTGGCCAAACCCGCGGTCCCTCCGACAACAACCGGAGTAGCAACGATCTGCATCATGGTTGCATCGCCTCGATTCACCTGATCCAAAGGAATGCAACTACCATCCGAATGGCATGACTTTGGCGGCGATACCTGTCGTCCATCCGGATCCGTGAACTTGTATGGGTTGGCGTTTGCGTACCAATAGCGGTTGAACGGACCATTTGACGCAGTGACTGGATCTGTACTCAGGAAGCATCCGCACATCGGATCGTAATAGCGCTGCTGCATATACACGAGCCCCGTCGCGGCATCGGTGATGTGGCCGGTGTATCCCGGCCCATCCTGCATCGGCCGGTTGGCCATGAACCCATAAGGCTCATACTCGCTGCGCTGCAGCACGGTCTTTGCGCTGTTGGTCGTGGCCACCGGGCTGCCCAGCGCATCGGTGTGCTGGTAGGTCACGGTTTCGGTGCTGCTGCCGATCGGGCGGCTGCGTTCGGCGATCAGGCTGCCGCCCAGGTAGATGTACTGCCGGCGCCTGCTGCTGCGCTCGTCGCGCTGGAACAGGATCTGGCCGGACTGG
>NZ_JARUVM010000008.1 GCF_029763755.1 Luteimonas sp. 8-5 | reverse complement strand
CCAGGGTGCGCCCGGGCATCGGCGTATTGCGCAGCCACGACGCCAGTTCGCGTGCCGCCTGCGGGTTGTGGCCGACGTCGACCAGGATCGCGACCCCGTCGCGCTCGAAGCGCTGCAGGCGCCCGGGCGCGTGCGCGCTGGCGATGCCTTCGGCCACCGCCTGCGCCGTCAGCGGCATGCCCAGCGCGCGCAGCGCGGCGATCGCCGTGGCCGCATTGCGCAACTGCGACGGTGCGCTCAGCGCGGGCATCGGCAGCCGGAACTTCCTGCCGACCTCGCGCCAGAGCCACTGTCCGTCGTCCAGCGGCTCGAAGAAGAAGTCGCAACGCGCGCGCACCGCCGATGCGCCGATCGCGTAGGCATGGCGCAGCACGCTGGCCGGCGGATCGTCGTCGCCCAGCACCAGCGGCTTCCAGGGTCGTGCGATGCCGGCCTTCTCGAAGCCGATCGCATCCCGATCCGGACCCAGGTAATCGACGTGGTCGATGTCGACGGTGGTAACCACCGCCACGTCGGCGTCGACCAGGTTGACCGAATCCAGGCGCCCGCCCAGCCCGACCTCGAGTACTGCCAGGTCCAGGCCGGCGCGCTGGAACAGCCACAACGCGCCGAGCGTGCCGTACTCGAAATAGGTCAGCGGGGTCTCGCCGCGGGCTGCGTCCACCGCTTCGAATCCGGCCACCAGCTCATCGTCGCCGGCGTCGCGTCCGTCGATGCGCACGCGCTCGTTGTAGGCCAGCAGGTGCGGCGAGGTGTAGGCGCCGACGCGACGGCCCGTGGCGCGCGCGATGGCCTCGATGAAGGCCACCGTCGATCCCTTGCCGTTGGTCCCGCCGACGGTGACAACCTTGCGCGCCGGACGCCCCAGGCCCATGCGCCCGGCGACGGCGCGCATGCGATCGAGCCCGAGTTCGACCGAACGCGGGTGCTGCTGCTCGATGTACTCGAGCCACTGGGCGAGGGTTCTACGCATGCGTAATTGTAGGACTACAGCGCCCGGTGCACCGCTTCGCCGAACAGCGGCGTGTGGTGCGCGCAGTCGTTCAGGCGCACGACCTCGAGGCGCTCCACTGACGGCCCCTCGAGCAGGTTGAGCGTGGTCGGCGCCTGGCGGAAACCCCACAGCCGCGACAGCGGGATGCCGAGGATGCGGCACAGCAAGACCCGGTTGACCGCGTCGTGCGCGACCAGCAGCAGCGTGTCGCCGTCGCCCAACCCTTCGCAGGCGCGCGCAAGCGCCGGCCAGGCACGGTCGAGCACGTGCTGCAGCGATTCGCCCTGCGGCATCAGCACCTCGTGCGGCGCTTCGCGCCAGGCACGCGCACGGTCGGGATCGCGTGCGTGGATCTCGCCGGCAAGCAGGCCTTCCCACTCGCCATGGGCGATTTCCATCAGGCCCTCGTCGACCTGCAGCATCGCCGCGCGCGCTTCGCCGAGCGCGAACTCGGCGGTGCGGCGTGCGCGCGACAACGGCGAGGCTACGGCGCAGTCGATGCGCACCTCGCGCAGGCGCTCGCCCAGCGCGCGCGCCTGCGATTCGCCGACCGGCGACAGTGCGATGTCTTCCTGGCCCTGGTAGCGGCCTTCTGCGTTCCACGGGGTTTCGCCATGGCGGGCAAGCAGGATGCGCATTACAGGGACTCCAGCGAGAGGATGCCGGGAATGCCGCGCAGCGCGACCAGCTGCGCATCGGGTACGGCGCGGTCGACGGTGATTGCCGCCAGCGCCTCGCCATCGCCCTTGGCGCCCAGCGAGAAATTGACGATGTTGACGCCGGCCGCGCCCAGGTGCGAGCCGACCAGGCCGATGATGCCGGGGCGGTCGGAGTTGCGCATCAGCAGCAGGTGCGCCTGCGGGTCGAACTCGATCTCGACGCCGTCCAGGCGGACCACGCGCGGACCGCGGTGCAGGGTCGCCTCGATCTCGCGCGCGGCACCGGATTCGCCTTCGATGCGCAGGCGCAGCAGGCGGTCGAAGCCGTCGCTGTCGCCGCCCACGGTCTCGGCCACGACCAGTCCGCGCGCGGCGGCTTCCTGCAGCGCGTTGACCGGCGTGACCCGCGTGGAGGCTTCGC
>NZ_JARUVM010000079.1 GCF_029763755.1 Luteimonas sp. 8-5 | reverse complement strand
CGCGCGGTGCGCGGCAAGCGCCTCCAGTCGCGCCAGCGCCGCCTGGTCGCCCTGCACGGCCTGGAAGCGCGCCTGCGAAAGCTGGGCGCGGCGCGAGAGCACGTGGGAGTCGCCCAGCGCCTGTCCGGTGAGGCGTACCGCTGAAGCGAGTTCGGTGGCGGCAAGTTCGGGATCGCCCAGCGCCGCGTCGACCTCTCCGAGCAGGCGGTCGATCTCGCCCACGTCGGCATGCTCGGGGCCGAAGTTGTCGACGACGATGCGGCGCGAATTCTCCAGCAGCGGCCGGGCCTCGGCGTCGCGGCCGAGCTCGTGCAGCACCAGGGCGCGGTGCGCGAGCACGTCGGCGAGCAGCAGCGGCGACTTGCCACTGTTGCGAAGCTGGCGCGCGGCGCGATCGAGTACGTCCAGCGCGTCGTCCATCTCGCCGCGCTCCCAGTGGATGCGGGCCATGCCGTCGTCGTCGTCGGCCACGTCGACGTGGTGGGCGCCTGCATGGGTGGCGGGCCACTCGCGGGTGATCGCCAGGGCTTCGGCCGCGTCTGCGAAGCGCCCGATCTGCACCTGCATGATCGCCATCTCCCGGAGCGCGGCGATGGTGGCCGGGTGCGACTCGCCATGCAGCGAGCGGGCCAGCGACAGCGCGTTGCCACAGTCGCGCTCGGCGCCGACGGTGTCGCCCATGCGCCGTTGCAGTACGCACATGTCGCGCAACAGCGTCACCGTGTAGGGGTGGTGCGGGCCGCTGCTGGTGTTGAGTTGCCGCAAGGCGTCGCGATAGCCCTCGAGAGCCGCGTCGAAACGGCCACGGTCGGCCTCGAGCCCGGCCAGTTCGGCGAGATTGCGGACCACGCCCGGCTTGTCGTTGAGTACGTCGCGGCGCAGGGCCAGGGAACGCTGGAAAAGCGGTCGTGCGGTGTCCGGCGTTCCTGCGGCGCGCCGGCAGCGGCCAAGCTGCGACCAGAACCCCGCGACCTGCACCGGCAGCTGCCGGTGTTCGTGCTGGGCCAGCGTGGCCAGGGGTTCCATCGCCTGGATGCAGGCGTCCTCGTCGCCCAGGGCCAGGTGGGTGCGGCCCAGTTCGGTGGCCGATTCCAGGCGCAGGCTGTCGGGCGCGGCGCTGCCGAGCGACGCCACCAGCTCCTGCTGTTCGCGCAGCAGGGCCATGGCGTCGAGGTAGTCGCCCATGCCCAGGCGCAGGCGTGCGACCACGCCCATCAGTTCCGCGCGCGCGGCCGGCTGGCGCGCCAGCTCGCGGTCGCCGCGCTGCAGTCCCGCCTCGAGCAGCGAGCGCACGTCGAGCGGGCCGGAGCCGTCGTCGCCGCCCGCGCCCTCGAACAGGCCGATGACGAAGTTCTGCAGCGCCTGCGCGCGGCTGGCTTCGCGCACTGCTTCCCGCGCCTGCCAGGCGACGAGCACGAAGGACGCGCACAGCACCATCGCCACCAGCGCACTGGTGGCCAGCGCCCAGCGGTGACGCCCGATGAACTTGCCGAACCGGTAGCGCACGCTTTGCGGGCGCGCATTCACCGGCTTGCCCTCGCGATAGCGGACGATGTCCTGGGCCAGCGCCTCCACCGAGGGATAACGCTGCTCCGGACGCTTGGCCAGCGCCTTGAGCACGATGTTGTCCAGGTCGCCGGCCAGCACCCGCGCCAGCCGGCGCTGGTCGGTGCGCTGCAGCGCCATCGAAGGACGCACCGGCTCGGCCGCAAGGATCGCTTCCTCCCATTCGGCGTCGGTACTGCGCTTGAGTTCGTACGGGCGCTGCCCGGTGAGCAGCTGGTGCAGCACCACGCCGAGGGCATAGACGTCGGTCATGGTGGTGACCGGCTCGCCGCGCACCTGTTCGGGCGAGGCGTAGTGCAGGGTGAAGGTGCGCAGGCCGGTGCCGGTCTGCTCCGGCAGTTCGCTGGTGTCGAGCAGCTTGGCGATGCCGAAATCCAGCAGCCGCACTTCCTCCTGCTGCGTGACCAGGATGTTCGACGGCTTCAGGTCGCGGTGCACGATCAGGTTGGCGTGCGCGTGGCTGACCGCGTCGCAGGTCTGCAGGAACAGGCGCAGGCGCGCGTCGAGCGAGAGGTTGCGCTGCGCGCACCATTCGGTGATCGGTTCGCCCTCGACGTACTCGAGCGCGAGGTACGGCTGGCCGTCCTTGCTGATGCCCGCGTCGAGCAGGCGCGCGATGTGCGGATGGGCGAGGCGGGCGAGGATCTGCCGCTCGCGGGTGAAGCGCAGGTGCAGGTTGGGGTCGGCCAGGCCGGGACGCAGCAGCTTCAGCGCGACGCGGCGCTGGTACAGGCCGTCGGCGCGGCCGGCCAGCCATACCTGGCCCATGCCGCCTTCGCCGAGCAGGCGCTCGAGCCGGTACGGGCCGGCCAGCGTGCCCGGGCGCGGGCCCGGCAGGGGTGCGACCAGCGGCTCGGCGAGGAAGTCCGAATGCTCCTCCTCCAGCGCCATCAGCGCGGCCAGTTCCCTGCCCAGTTCCGGGTCTTCCTCCCGCAGCAGGGCCATGCTGCGCGCGCGCGTGGCAGGGTCGAGCTCGAGCATGGCATCGAGCAGCGGCGAAAGCTTGCGCCAGCGCTCCATGTCCATGGGAACTAATCGTCCTTCAGCGAAGCCAGCAGGAACAGCCTCGCTTTCTGCCAGTCGCGGCGGATGCTGCGCTCGGAACGCTTGAGCAGCGCCGCGATCTCCAGCTCCGACAGCCCGGTGAAGTAACGCAGCTCGACGACCTGCGCCAGGCGCGCGTCGACGGCGGCCAGCCGGGTCAGGGCGGTATCCAGGCCCAGCGTTTCCTCGTCCAGGCGCAGGCCGCCTTCGATTTCTTCCGGAAGCTCGGCCACGCGGTGCAGGTCGCCGCCGCGCTTCTGCGCCAGGCGCTGGCGCGCGTAGTCCACGACCACGCTGCGCATCGCCGACGCGGCGTAGGCGAAGAAGTGCGCACGGTCGTCGAACTGCGCGGCGTTGCGCCCGATCAGCTTGAGATAGGCCTCGTGCACCAATGCGGTGGCGTCCAGCGTGTGCCCCTGCTGTCCGGCGAGCTGGCGGCGCGCCATCGCGTGCAGCTCCTGGTACAGGGTCGCGAGCACGCGGTCGAGCGCGGCGCGATCTCCATCGCGCGCGGCATCGAGCCACAAGGTGATGTCGGCGGTTTCGGCCAAGTTGGTCCTGCCAAACTGATTTCCCCGGAACGCCGCCAATATAGCCCTCAGCGCTGGCAGCGTGGGCACCAGGCCGTGGTCCGCTGGCCGATCGCGGCCTGCCGCAACCGTTTTCCGCAGTTGGGGCAGGGTTCGCCGCCGCGCCCGTAGGCGGCCAGTTCCTGTTCGAAGTACCCGGGGGCGCCGTCGGGGCTGATGAAGTCGCGCAGGGTGGTGCCGCCGCGCTCGATGGCCGCGGCCAGGATCGTGCGGACGGCGTCGGCGAGCAGGCGGTAGCGCTCGCGCGAGACCTGGCCGGCAGCCCGCAGGGGCGAGATGCCCGCCATGAACAGGGCTTCGGCCGCGTAGATGTTGCCGACCCCGACCACCACCTTCTGGTCCATCAGGAAGGTTTTCACCGGCGCCTTGCGTCCGCGGCTGCGGGCATGGAGGTAGTCGCCGTCGAACGCGTCCGACAGCGGTTCCGGCCCGAGCGCCTGCAGCAGCTCGTGGGTGGTGCCGGGCGCCTGCCACAGCAGGCAGCCGAAGCGGCGCGGGTCGTTGAAGCGCAGCACGCGCTTGCCGCCACGACCGCCTTCGAGCAGGAGGTCGACATGGTCGTGGGCCGTCACCGGCGTGCCCGCCGGAAGCACGCGCAGGCTGCCGGACATGCCCAGGTGCAGCAATGCGCTGCCGGCTTGCGTGTCGAGCAGCAAGTACTTCGCGCGCCGGCGCACGGCCTCGATGCGCTGGCCGGGCAGGCATTCGCGCACCTCGGCCGGGATCGGCCAGCGCAAGTCGGGGCGGCGCAGCGTCACCGCACCGACGCGGCGCCCTTCGACATGGGGCGCGAGGCCGCGACGGGTGGTTTCTACTTCCGGAAGCTCGGGCATCGTTTCGCGGCTTCCGCCGCTCCTACGCGGGAGGCAGGGCCAGGTACTCGTCCTTGAGGCGGACGTAGTGGCCGGCGCTGTAGTACAGGGCTTCGATCTCGGCGTCGCTGAGCATGCGCACCTTGCGCGCCGGATTGCCCAGCCACATCTCGCCGCTGCCGACGGTCTTGCCCGGCGTGACCAGCGCGCCGGCGCCGACGAAGCCGTGCTTCTCCACGATCGCCCCATCGAGTACGACTGCGCCCATGCCGATCAGGCAGGCGTCGGCGATGCGGCAGGCATGCACGACCGCCTTGTGGCCGATGGTGACGTCCTCGCCGATCACGGTGGCGAACCCGCCGAGCTTGGCGTGCGGTCCGTCATGACTGACGTGGACGACGGTGCCGTCCTGGATGTTGGTGCGCGCGCCAACGCGGATGAAGTTGACGTCGCCGCGGACGACCACGCCCGGCCACAGCGATACGTCGTCGCCGAGCACGACGTCGCCGACAACGGTGGCCATGGGGTCGATGTAGACGCGCTCGCCCAGGGTGGGCAGCACGCCGCGATAGGGGCGCGGTTTCATGCGCTCATTGTAGGGCCGCGAACGCGTCGGCGACCCGCGCGGCACCGTCGTCGTTCACGTCCAGGTGGAGGACGAGGCGGATCGGCCCGGTGTCGCCGACCGAGGCGCGTACCTGCCGCGCTTCCAGCAGCTCGCGAAGTCGCGCGCGGCGCGCGGGCGCGACCTCGACGTAGACCATGTTGGTGTGGTGCGCCACGGCGTCGACGCCTGCCAGGCCCTCGAGCGCGGCGGCGAGCCGGGCCGCGCGGGCATGGTCGTCGGCCAGCC
>NZ_JARUVM010000078.1 GCF_029763755.1 Luteimonas sp. 8-5 | reverse complement strand
GTGGTGGTCGAGCGCATGCAGCCCCGCCGCGGCCAGGATGCCCGCCTGGCGCATGCCGCCGCCGGTGACCTTGCGCCAGCGACGCGCCGTCTCGACCAGCGCCCGGCTGCCGACCAGCACCGAACCCACCGGCGCGCCCAGGCCCTTGGACAGGCATACCGACACGCTGTCGAAGTGGCGGGCGATCGCGCGCGCATCCACGCCGCTGGCCACGGCGGCGTTGTATAGCCGCGCGCCGTCCAGGTGCAGCCCTAGGCCGTGGCGGTCGCACAGCGCTCGCGCGTCGGCCAGGTAGTCCAGCGGCAGCGGGCGGCCATGCCATGTGTTTTCCAGGCACAGCAGCCGGGTGCGCGCGAAATGCGCATCATCGGGCTTGATCGCGCGTTCCACCGCGTCCAGCGGCAGCGCACCGTTGGCCGCCTGCGGCACCGGCTGCGGCTGGATCGAGCCCAGCACTGCCGCGCCGCCGCCTTCGTACTTGTAGGTGTGTGCGTCCATGCCGACGATGTATTCGTCGCCGCGTGCGCAGTGCGCCATCAGCGCGACCAGGTTCGACTGGGTGCCGCTGGGCAGGAACAGCCCGGCCTCGAAGCCGAGGTCGGAGGCCAGCCGCTGCTGCAGCGCGTTGACGGTGGGGTCGTCGCCATAGACATCGTCGCCGACTTCGGCCGCGAGCATCGCCGCGCGCATGGCGGCGGTCGGGCGGGTGACGGTGTCGCTGCGCAGGTCGGTCCAGGCGGGGGCGGTCGTGGTCATGCAGGCATGGTAATGCCGGCGCGCGGGCGGCACACTCGCCCCATGAAGGACATGCCATGAAGATCGCCAGCTGGAACGTCAATTCCCTCAACGTGCGCCTGCCGCACCTGCAGCAGTGGCTGGCCGACGCTGCCCCCGACGTGGTCGGCCTGCAGGAAACCAAGCTCGAGGACCTGAAGTTCCCGGACGAGGTGCTGGCCGGGCATGGCTATCGCAGCGTGTTCGACGGCCAGAAGACCTACAACGGCGTGGCCATCCTCGCCCGCGGCCACGCGATCGAGGACGTGCACACCGGGCTGCCCGGGTTCGACGACCCGCAGAAGCGGGTGATCGCCGCGACGGTCGACGGCGTGCGCATCGTCAACTTCTACGTGGTCAACGGCCAGGAAGTGGGCAGCGAGAAGTTCGACTACAAGATGCGCTGGCTCGATGCCGCGCACGCGCTGCTGGCCGACGAGCTGTCGCGGCATCCGCAGCTGGTGGTGCTGGGCGATTTCAACATCGCGCCCACCGACGACGACGTCCACGACCCCAAGCGCTGGCGCGAGAAGATCATGTGCTCGACGCCGGAGCGCGAAGCGCTGGCCCGTATCCAGGCGCTGGGCCTGCACGACAGCTTCCGCATGCACAACGAGGGCCCGGGACACCACTCGTGGTGGGATTACCGCCTGCAGGCCTTCGCCCGTGGCTGGGGCCTGCGCATCGACCTGCTGCTGGTGTCCGATGCCCTGCGTGCCCGCTGCGTCGACGGAGGCATCGACCTGGAGCCGCGCCGCTGGGAGCGTCCGAGCGACCACGCGCCGGTGTGGACCACGCTCGGCTGATCGCGGCTTCCGCCGCTACAACAAAAAAAGCCCGGCGCATGGCCGGGCCCTTCGCTTCCGTGCGGAAGTCAGCGAAACCGACTCGCGCTCAGCGCACGCGTCCGCGCCGGAACAGGTTGACGATCGCCAGCAGGATGATCGCGCCGATCAGGGCCGCGATGAATCCCATGATGTCGAAGCCGCCACTGGCGCTGGTCGACCCGCCGATCAGCGGCGCGATCAGCCAGCCGCCGATCAATGCACCGATGATGCCGACGACGACGTTGAGCAGGATGCCCTGCTGCGCGTCCGTCTTCATGATCATGCTGGCAAGCCAGCCGATGATGCCGCCCACGATCAGCCAAATGATGAGACCCATCATGATTTACCTCTCCTTTGTCCGTGGTGTTTCGGGGAAAACGATTCCCCAGTGCGGGGCAGGAGGGAGTGTCTCCGGGGTGGCGTGATGGGGACGTCAGCGGCCCGGGGCCTGCCTGTCCGCGATGCTTTACGCTGGTGCCATGCCGTCTTCGCCTCCCGCATACGCCCTTGAACGCCCGCGCTGGCTCTGGGTTCCGTGGCAGCCCGGCCGTCCCGCGGAACAGGCGGCGCGCGAGTGGCTGGCGCCGCAACTGGACTGCGAACCGGGCCTGATCGGCCTCTCCCGCGACCAGTACGGGCGTCCGCGCCTGGCCGCCGAGCATGGCCTGGACGTGGGCTGGAGCCATAGCGGCGAAGGCTTGTTGCTGGCGGCGGGACGCGGGCTCCAGGTCGGCATCGACCTGGAACGCGAACGCCCGCGAGCGCGCGCCATGGAACTGGCGCGTCGCTTCTTCGCGCCCAGCGAAGCCGAATGGCTGGAGTCGCAGGCCGATGAAGCTTCGCGCGCCGCGGCATTCGTGCGGCTCTGGTGCGCGAAGGAGGCAGTGCTCAAGTCGCACGGCCGCGGCATCGCCTTCGGCCTGCACCGGCTTGCATTCGCCGAACGCGACGGAGCACTGGTGCTCGAACACGCCGATCCCGCGCTCGGAGATGCGAGCCAATGGCACCTGCAGGAATTCGTGCCCGAGGAAGGCTATCGCGCGGCGCTGGCCTGGAAGCCGCTCCTACAATAGCCCGATGGACGAAGCCGCCGAACTCGAAGCAGGGCTGCAGGCGCTGGGCCTGGACCGGGCGCATGCGCCTGCGCTGCTGGCCTACCTCGCGCTGCTGGCGCGCTGGAACAAGACCTACAACCTGACCGCGATCCGCGATCCGCGCGAGATGGTGTCCAAGCACCTGCTCGACTCGCTGGCCATGCACGCCAGCCTGGATGCGATCGCCGCCGCGGGCGGAAGCCTCGCCGACCTGGGCACCGGGGCCGGCCTGCCCGGCATTCCGCTGGCGATCGTCAAGCCGGGCCTGCAGGTGTCGCTGGTGGAGTCCAACGGCAAGAAGGCGCGCTTCATGCGCGAGGCGGTGCGGACCCTGGGACTGGACAACGCGCGGGTGGTCGAATCCCGGATCGAGGCCTTCGATGTCCCGGGTGCGTTCGATGCCATCACCGCGCGCGCGCTGGCCACCCTGCCGCTGATCCTCGAGCTGGGCGGCCACCTGCTCAAGCCCGGCGGGGTCCTGCTGGCAATGAAGGGCGTTGTCCCGGACGGGGAGATCGCGGCCCTGCCCGCGGGCTGGCGGGTGCTGGATGTGCGCCCGCTCACGGTCCCGGGGCTGGCCGCGGAACGCCATCTCGTCGTGGTCGGCCGCGAGCGCGGCGGGGATAACGCATAATCAAGGGTCCATCGCCACGAGGCACGTGCCGGCATATGGCCCGCATCATCGCTGTCGCCAACCAGAAAGGCGGGGTCGGGAAGACCACCACCGCGGTCAACCTGGCCGCGGCGCTGGCGGCTACGCCCAAGCGCGTGCTGCTCGTCGACCTCGATGCCCAGGGCAACGCCACCATGGGCAGCGGCATCGACAAGCACGACCTGGCGGCCTCGAGCTGCGACGTCCTGCTCGAGGAGCAGCACGCCGACACCGCGATCGTGAAGACGCCGGAAGGCTACGACCTGCTGCCGGGCAACACCGACCTCACCGCGGCCGAGATCGAGCTGATGGACGAGGAAGGCCGCGAGCAGCGGCTCAAGCGCGCGCTCGAGCCGCTGCGCGGCCGCTACGACTTCATCATCATCGACTGCCCGCCGGCGCTGTCGCTGCTCACCCTCACTGCGCGGACCGCCGCCGACTCGGTGCTGGTGCCGATGCAGTGCGAGTACTACGCCCTGGAGGGCCTGAGCGCGCTGATCCGCACCATCGACGCGCTCAAGGGCAAGCTCAACCCGGAACTGGAGATCGAGGGCGTGTTGCGTACCATGTTCGACGTGCGCAACAACCTGGCCAACGCGGTATCGGCCGAGCTGGTGGCGCATTTCGGGGACAAGGTGTTCCGCACCATCGTGCCGCGCAACGTGCGCCTGGCCGAGGCGCCCAGCCACGGCCAGAGCATCGTCGGCTACGACCGCGGCTCGCGCGGCGCGGTCGCCTACCTCGGCCTGGCCGGGGAGGTGCTGCGGCGCCAGCGCGAGCGCGAACAGGCGGCCAGGACAAGCAATGGGGAAAGCAAGGCAATGAACGACACCGCAGGCACCGCCGCATGAGCGCCACCAAGAGCGCACCGAAGAAGCGCGGGCTCGGCCGCGGCCTGGAGGCGCTGCTCGGGCCCAAGGCGGCCGCCGAGGCGCCGGCGCTCGAAGCGCAGCCCGGCGACTCGCTGCGCACGCTGCCGGTCGACGCGCTCGCGCCGGGCAAGTACCAGCCGCGCAAGACCATGGACGACGCCAAGCTCTCCGAGCTGGCCGAGTCGATCCGCGCCCAGGGCGTGATCCAGCCGATCGTGGTGCGCGAGATCGCGTCCGCGCGCGGCGGCCGCACCTGGGAAATCATCGCCGGCGAGCGCCGCTGGCGCGCCTCGCGCCTGGCCGGTCTGGCCGAGATCCCGGTGGTCGTGCGCGAAGTCGACGACCGCACCGTGGTCGCGATGGCGCTGATCGAGAACATCCAGCGCGAGGACCTCAATCCGCTGGAAGAGGCCAACGCGCTGCAGCGCCTGATCGACGAATTCGACCTGACCCACGCCCAGGCCGCCGAAGCCGTGGGCCGATCGCGCGCCGCGGTCTCCAACCTCCTGCGCCTCCTCGAGCTGCCGCCGGACATCCGCGCGCTGGTGGAAACGCGCGCGCTGGAAATGGGTCATGCCCGCGCGTTGCTGACCCTCGCACCGCAGGCGGCCGTCGCGCTGGCGCGGCAGGCTGCCGAACACGGCTGGTCGGTGCGCGAGGTCGAGCACCGGGTGCAGCAGCTGGCGGCGGGCAAGGTCGCCGAGAACGGCGGCAAGGCGGCCAAGGCCACGAAGGGCAAGCCGCAGGCCGATATCGCCGCGCTGGAGCGCGAGCTGGCCGAAACCCTGGGCACGCGGGTCAACGTGCTGCACGCGCGTGGCGGCAAGGGCCGGCTGGTGATCCACTACGCCAACCTCGACGCGCTCGAGGGTGTGCTCGATCGGCTGCGCAACCGGAACTGACCCATGCTCTCGGTCGTCGTGCCGGTGCACAACGAGCAGGACAACGTCGCGCCGCTGGTCGGCGAGATCGTCGCCGCCCTGCGTGGCCGCGTCGAGTTCGAGATCGTCTATGTCGACGACCATTCGAAGGACGACACGCTCGCGCGCCTGCAGGCGCTGAAGGCCGAAGTGCCCGAGCTGCGCGTGTTGCGCCACCGCGCCCAGGGGGGGCAGAGCACCGCCATCCGCAACGGGGTCAAGGCCGCGCGCGGCACCTGGGTCGCGACCCTGGACGGCGACGGTCAGAACGACCCGGCCGACATCCCGAAGCTGCTGGCCGAGCGCGACCGCGCGCCGAAGGACGTGAAGCTGTTCGCCGGCTGGCGCGTGGACCGCAAGGACAGCGGCAGCAAGCGCTGGGCTTCGAAGTGGGCCAATGCCATCCGCGCGCGCCTGCTGCGCGATGCCACCCCGGACACCGGTTGCGGCACCAAGCTGTTCGAGCGCGAAGCCTTCCTCGACCTGCCGTACTTCGACCACATGCACCGCTACCTGCCTGCGCTGATGCAGCGCGCCGGCTGGAAGACGATGAGCGTGCCGGTCAACCATCGCCACCGCGGCACCGGCGTGTCCAACTACAACACCCTCCCGCGCGCCCGGGTCGGCATCGCCGACCTGCGCGGGGTGGCCTGGCTGATCCGCCGCAGTCGAGTGGTCGCCACGGAGGAGTTGCCGTGAGCCCCGCGGTCCTGGAGGCCGCCGGGGCGGCGCCCGACTTCATGAACACGGCGCTGCCGTGGCTGGCCTGGACCGGGGTCCATCTGTCCCCGTGGAAGCTGATCGGCCTGACCGGTGCCCTGATGTTCGGCGGCCGCTGGCTGGTCCAGTTCCTGGCCTCGCGCCGCGAAGGCAAGCCGGTGATCCCGAGGGCCTTCTGGTACATGAGCCTGGTCGGTTCGGCCATGACCCTGAGCTACTTCCTGTTCTCCCACAAGCAGGACTCGGTGGGCATCGTCCAGAACCTGTTCCCGGCCTTCACCGCCGCCTACAGCCTGTACCTGGACATCCGCCACCGCGGCTGGAACCGGGACAAGGCCGGGCACTAGCCCCAAGCCACTGATTTGGGGCATAATTGCCGGCTCGCTGCGCCCCGGACCTGGTCCGGCTGCCCGGCGGGGCCGAGGGTTCCCGGGCCATGGGGGCCGACCACAGACCGATCGAGGTGCGTTATGTCCCGCGTATGCCAAGTCACCGGCAAGGGCGTGCAGACCGGCAACAACGTCTCGCATGCCAACAACAAGACCCGCCGCCGCTTCCTGCCCAACCTGCACGAGCGCCGCTTCTGGGTCGCCAGCGAGAACCGCTGGATCAAGCTGAAGGTTTCCGCGCAGGCACTGCGCACCATCGACAAGAACGGCATCGACAGCGTTCTGGCCGAACTCCGCGCCCGCGGCGAAAAGGTCTGAGGAGGACGACATGGCTACCAAGCGCGACAAGATCCGCCTGATCTCCTCGGCCAACACCGGCCACTTCTACACCACCGACAAGAACAAGAAGAACACGCCGAACAAGATGGAGGTCAAGAAGTACGACCCCGTCGTCCGGAAGCACGTGATCTACAAGGAAGGCAAGATCAAGTAGGAGCGCGCCTTGCGCGCGACCGGAAAAAGCCCGCAGCGATGCGGGCTTTTTTTGCGACGGCGTTCCGGGTTCGGGCCGCCGGGCGCGTTATGATTCACGTGCCGGCCCAGGGGACCACGCCGGTTCAACGCCGAAATGGGGAACCTGAGATGCAGACGATGAACTCCGTGCGCGCCATGCTGTGCGCGCTTGCCGTGCCGGCGCTCCTGCTGGCCTTTTCCGCTGCCGCGCAGGCGGTCGACCGGGTTCCGGTCGAGGCGTTCGTCGCCAAGCAGACCTTCGAGAACCCCCGTCTGTCCACGGCGGGCACGTACGTCGCCGTTTCGGCCGACCTGGGCGATGACGAGCACGGCATCATGGTGTTCCGCCTGGCCGACATGTCGCAGACGGCGTTCCTGAAGCTGCCCAAGTACGAGATGGCGATCGAGATCCACTGGGTCAGCGACACCCAGCTGGTCTACGTGAAGGGCGGCAAGTGGGGCGCGCGCGAGGAGCCGTGGGACTTCGGCGAGATCATCGCCATGGACTACGACGGTGGGCGCCACAGGTACATTTACGGCTGGAAGGACACGACAGAGGGCATGGGCCTGCTCAAGGGCCACGGCAACTATGCCGGCCGGCCGGTCAAGCCCAACGACACGTTCTACATGACCCGCTCTTCCGATGAGAGCGCGATCGGCCGCAGCCTCCTGTACTCGATCGACCTGAAGGCCGGTCGCCAGCAGACTGGCCGCCACGAGCTGGTCGCCGACGTGGGCCCGGGGCAGAACCTGTCCTTCGTGCTCGACGACAGTGGCGTGCCGCGCTTCGCGTTCGGATGGGACAAGGAGGAAAACCAACTGTTGTTCGTTGCCGAGGACGCGGACGGCAAGAACTGGCGAAAGGTCGGCGTCGAGGGCTTGTTCGTGCCGTTTGCGTTCACCCCGGACGGTACCCATGTGTTCGGCTGGTTCTCGAAGGACGGCGGTCCGGCCGCCCTGGTCAAGGCCGACCTGACCCTGGCCAATCGCGAAGTCCTCGCCTCCGACGAGTTCAACTCAATCGGCGCCCTCACCTGGGACAGCAAGCGCCAGCCCCTGGCCGTTGAATACAAGGGTGCACTGCCCAAGCTGCAGTTCCTCGACGAGTCCTCGCCCGACGCCAGGCTGTTGAAGGAGATCCGGGCCGGTTTCCCAGGCCAGCATGTGCGGTTCCTGGACCACAGTGCGGACGGCAATGTCTCGCTGCTTTTCATCTACAGCGATCGCAATCCGGGCGAGTGGGCGGTCTTCAACCGCAAGACCAACTCGCTGGCGCGCCTGTTGCAGGTCAATCCGGAAATCGATCCCGCGCGGATGGGTTCTCGCCACTACGTGCGGTTCCCGGCAAGCGACGGCGTGGAACTGGATGCCTACGTGACCGTGCCCGCCGGCGTGACCGAGCTCAAGAGCCTGCCCATGGTGTTGCTGCCGCACGGCGGCCCGCACGGCGTCTCCGACACCTGGAGCTACGACTCGGACGCCCAGTTCCTGGCGTCGCGCGGGTACCTGGTGCTGCAGGTGAACTACCGCGGCTCCGGTGCCCGCGGACATTCGTTCCAGGAATCGGGTTACCGGAAGTGGAGCACGCGCATCCAGGAAGACCTGGCCGATGGCATGAAGTGGGCGGTTTCCAAGGGCTACGCGGACCCAGCCCGGATCTGCGTCTATGGCGCCAGCTTCGGCGGGTACTCGGCGATGGTGCTGGCGGCCAGGCATCCGGAAATGGTCAAGTGCGTTGCGACGCTGGCGGGCCTGTACGACCTGCGCTCGATGAACAGCACGAGCAGCGATACCGGTCGCAGCTTCTGGGCCCGCGCCTACGTCGACCGCGCCGTCGGTACCGACAACAACCAGATGCTGGCCGACTCGCCGCTGTCGATGGCCGCCAGCATCAAGGCGCCGGTGTTCATGGCCCACGGCGAGGAGGACGAGCGCACCACGTTCAGGCAGGCCGAGGCGATGAAGAAGGCGCTGGACAAGGCTGGCAACCGCCCGGTGTGGATGCCGGTGCGCAAGGAAGCCCACGGTTTCTACAAGGAAGAGAACCAGGTCGCGTTCTACCAGAAGCTCGAGAGCTTCCTGGCCGAGAACATCGGGGCCGGCAACTAGGCCCCGATGCAGGTGTACTTGAGTTCGGTGTAATCGTGCAGGCCGTGGCGCGAACCCTCGCGCCCGATGCCTGACTCCTTGACGCCGCCGAACGGCGCGACCTCGGTCGAGACCAGGCCGGTGTTGATGCCGACGATGCCGCACTCGAGTGCTTCGGCCACGCGCCAGCTGCGCGCCAGGTCGCGGGTGTAGAAATAGCCCGCGAGCCCGGCCGGAGTGGCGTTGGCCATGGCGAGTGCTTCGGCCTCGTCGCGGAAGCGGAACAGCGGCGCCACCGGACCGAAAGTCTCTTCCTGCGCCAGGCGCATCTCCAGGCTGGCATCGCGCAGCACGGTCGGCTGGTAGTAGGTGCCGCCCAGCGCATGGCGCCCGCCGCCGAGGACCACGCTTGCGCCCTTGGCCAGCGCATCGGCGACGTGCGCTTCGACCTTCTCCAGGGCCCTGGCGTCGATCAGCGGTCCCTGGTCGGTCTCGCCGGCCAGGCCATCGCCGACGCGCAGCCTGGACACCGCCGCGACCAGCTTTTCGGTGAAGGCGTCGTAGACCGCGTCGTGCACGAACAGGCGGTTGGCGCAGACGCAGGTCTGTCCCGTATTGCGGTACTTGCTGGCGATGGCGCCTTCTACCGCGGCATCCAGGTCGGCGTCCTCGAACACGATGAACGGTGCGTTGCCGCCCAGCTCGAGCGAGACGCGCTTGAGGCCGTCGGCGCACTGGCGCATCAACTGCTTGCCGACCGCGGTGGAGCCGGTGAAGCTCAGCTTGCGCAGCTTCGGATGCGCGGTCATCGCCTCGCCGATGGCGGCGGCGTCGCTGCCGGTGACGATGTTGATCGTGCCCGGCGGCAGTCCGGCGCGCTCGCCGATCACCGCCAGCGCCAGCGCGGAGTAGGGCGTCTGCAGCGCAGGCTTGCACACCACCGTGCAGCCTGCCGCCAGGGCCGGGCCGAGCTTGCGGCCCAGCATCGCGGACGGGAAGTTCCACGGCGTGATCGCACCGACCACGCCGACCGGCTGGCGCAGCACCACGATGCGCTTGTCGGCCGCATGCGCGGGAATCACCTCGCCGTACATGCGCCGGCCTTCCTCCGCGAACCACTGCAGGTACGCGGCCGAATACGCGACCTCGCCGCGGGACTCGGCCAGCGGCTTGCCCTGCTCGGCGGTCATCAACCGGGCCAGGTCCTCCTGGTGCTCCATCATCAGTGCGTGCATGCGCCGCAGCACGTTCGCGCGTTCCTGCGCGGTGCGTGCCGCCCACGCGGGAAACGCGGCGGCCGCGGCTTCGATCGCGGCACCGGTTTCGGCGGCGCCCATGTCCGGCACGGTGCCCAGGCGCTCGCCGGTCGCCGGATTGGTCACTTCGCAGGTACCGTCACCATCGGCGTCGCGCCAGGCGCCGCCGATCGGACATTGCATGCGCAGCAGGCCGGGATCGTCGAGGAAGTCGGTGGCGTCCATCACGCGTCCCTGCGGTTGGCGACCAGCGCTTCGACCACGGCAGGGTCGGCGAGGGTTGAGGTATCGCCCAGTTGGTCGGGCGCATTCTCGGCGATCTTGCGCAGGACGCGGCGCATGATCTTGCCGCTGCGGGTCTTGGGCAGCGCCGGTGCCCACTGGATGTGGTCGGGCGTGGCGGTGGGGCCGATCTCGCTGCGGACCTGCTGCACCAGTTCCGCGCGCAGTTCCTCGCTGGGCGCGACGCCTTCGCCGAGGGTGACGTAGGCATAGATGCCCTGTCCCTTGATGTCGTGCGGGAAGCCGACCACCGCAGCCTCGGTGACGCCATGGTGGCCGACCAGCGCGCTCTCGATCTCGGCGGTGCCGATGCGGTGGCCACTGACGTTGATCACGTCGTCGACGCGCCCGGTGATCCACCAGTGTCCGTCCGCGTCGCGTCGCGCGCCGTCGCCGGTGAAATACATGCCCGGATAGGCCTTGAAGTAGGTGTCGACGAAGCGCTGCGGATCGCCGTATACGGTACGCATCTGCCCCGGCCAGGAATCCAGCAGCACCAAGTTGCCCTGTGCCTCGCCTTCGAGGAACTTGCCATCGGCGTCGACCAGTGCCGGGCGCACGCCGAAGAACGGGATCATCGCGGCGCCGGGCTTGAGCGCGTCGGCCGCGACCACGCCCGGCAGTGGCGCGATCAGGATGCCGCCGGTCTCCGTCTGCCACCAGGTGTCGATGACCGGGCAGCGCGAGTCGCCGACCACGTCGTGGTACCAGCGCCAGGCTTCCGGATTGATCGGCTCGCCGACGCTGCCCAGCAGGCGCAGCGAACTGCGCGAGCACTTGCGTACCCAGTCGTCGCCTTCGCGCATCAGGGCGCGGATCGCCGTCGGCGCGGTGTACAGCACCGTCACCGCATGCTTGTCGATCACCTGCCAGTAGCGCGAGTGGTCCGGATGCGTCGGCACGCCCTCGAACACCAGTGCGGTGGTGCCGTTGGCCAGTGGGCCGTAGACGATGTAGCTGTGGCCGGTGACCCAGCCCACGTCCGCGGTGCACCAGTAGACGTCGTCCTCGCGGATGTCGAACGCCAGTTCGTGGGTCATGGCGCAGAACACCAGGTAGCCGCCGGTGGTGTGCAGCACGCCTTTCGGCTTGCCGGTGCTGCCCGAGGTGTAGAGGATGAACAGCGGATCCTCGGCGTTCATGCGCTCGGGCTCGCAGGTGTCCGGCTGGCCCTCGGTCACCGCGTCGTACCAGCGGTCGCGCGGCATCTGCATGTCGACCGGGCCGCGGGTGTGGCGCACCACCAGCACCGTCTCCACGCTGTTGGTGCCGGGCAGCCTGAGCGCGGCGTCGACGTTGGCCTTGAGCGCGATGCGCTTGCCCGCGCGGCAGCCTTCGTCGGCTGTGATCACCAGCTTGCTGCCGCAGTCGGCGATGCGGTCGGCGATGGAATGCGGGGCGAAGCCGCCGAACACCACCATGTGCACCGCGCCGATGCGGGCGCAGGCCAGCATCGCCACGACCGCTTCCGGGATCATCGGCAGGTAGATGGTGACCCGGTCGCCCTTGCCGACGCCGAGGTTGCGCAGTGCGTTGGCCAGCCGGCAGACCCGCGCGTGCAGCTCGCGGTAGCTGATGCGCTGCACTTCGCCGGCGGGGTCGTCGGGTTCGAAAACGATCGCGGTCTTGTCGCCGCGCCCGGCCAGGTGCCGGTCCAGGCATTCGACGCTGGCGTTGACCTCGCCGTCGGCGTACCAGCGGATGTGGAAATCGTCGGCGTCGAAACTGGTGTCCTTCACCCGGGTCGGCGCCCGCATCCAGTCCAGGCGCCCGGCGGCCTCGCCCCAGAAGGCGTCCGGGTCGTCGATCGACCGGGCGTAGAGGCGCTGGTACTGGGCGGCGTCGAGCGGCATGGCGGGCTCCTGGGCGTGACCGGGGGGCTGCGGTGACTTCCTGCCTATGCCGCGTTCACGGCACGGGTCCATGATGGTAGTCCCTCAGAACAATGGTGACTGTCATGCGCACGACTTTCAGGCGCGCCTCCGGCCCGACCCTGCTGGCGATGGTCATTTGCGCCAGCGTGGCCTGCAGCCGCACGCCGTCGCCGTCCGCCGCCGACGCCGCGACGCCCCCGGCCGCGACCGCGCCTGCCGCGCCGGTGATCGGCATCGATCTCGCCGGCCTGGACAAGACGGTGCAGCCGGGCAACGACTTCGAGCAGTACGCCAACGGGGGCTGGCGCAACGCCACCGAAATCCCGGCCGACCGCTCCAGCACCGGCATGTTCCTGAAGGTGTTCGAAAAGGCCGAGCAGCGCACTGCCGAGCTGGTGCGCAACGCCGCCGCCTCCAACCCGGCCGCGGGCAGCGACGAGCGTCGCATCGCCGACTACTACGCCGCATTCATGGACGAGGCCGCGATCGAGCAGGCCGGGCTGGCACCGGTGCAGGCCGAGATCGACCGCGCCAACGCCATCGCCGACAAGACCGCGCTGGCGAAGGAGCTGGGCGCCGGACTGCGTGCCGACGTCGACCCTCTCAACGCCACCGATTACGACACCGATCGCCTGTTCGGCCTGTTCGTCTCCCAGGGCCTGGACGATCCGTCGCGCAACACCGCCTACCTGCTGCAGGGCGGCCTGGGCATGCCCAATCGCGACTATTACCTGTCCGGCGAGAAGGCCATGGCCGATATCCGCGACAAGTACAAGGCCTATATCGCCGCCCTGCTGACCCAGGCCGGCATCGACGGCGCCGACGCGAAGGCCAGGGCGATCTATGCGCTGGAGGAGAAGATCGCCAGGGCGCACGCGTCCGTGGTCGAGACTTCGGACGTGCACAACGCGCGCGCCTGGAGCCGCGAGGACTTCGCGCGCAAGGCGCCTGGCCTGGATTGGGAAGCGTATTTCGCAGCCGCCGGACTCGGCGAGCAGGCTTCGATCACCGCCTGGCAGCCCGGGGCCATCACCGGCCTGTCCGCCCTCGTCGCCAGCCAGCCGCTGCAGGCGTGGAAGGACTGGATGGTGTTCCATGCACTGGACCGCAGCGCCAGCCTGCTGCCCAAGGCCTACGCCGACCTCTCGTTCGGTTTCCACGGCACCACGCTGTACGGCATCCCGCAGCAACGCGAGCGCAGCAAGCGCGCGCTGGGCGCCGTCGGCAATGCACTGGGCGATGCGGTCGGCAAGATCTACGTCGCCAAGTACTTCCCGGCGTCCTCGCGCGACCAGGTGCAGCAGATGGTGTCGAACCTGCTGGCCGAGTTCCCCGCGCGCATCGATGCGCTGGACTGGATGGATCCGGCGACCAAGGAGAAGGCCAAGGCCACGGTCACGTCGATGAAGGTGTCGGTCGGTTACCCGGAGACCTGGCGCGACTACAGCCAGCTCGAGATCCGGCCTGACGACGCGTTGGGCAATGCGCAACGCGCGGAGCTGGCCGAGTACCGGCACCAGCTCGCCAAGCTTGGCCAGGCGCCGGACCGCGGTGAGTGGTGGATGACGCCGCAGACGGTGAACGCGGTGAACCTGCCCTTGCAGAACGCACTCAACTTCCCGGCCGCGATCCTGGAAGCGCCGTTCTTCGATCCGAACGCCGATGCCGCCGCCAACTACGGTGCGATCGGCGCGGTGATCGGCCACGAGATCGTGCACGGCTTCGACAACCTCGGCGCCGACTTCGACGCCGACGGCCGCCTGTTCAACTGGTGGACGAAGGAAGACCTCGCCCACTTCGATGCGGCGGGCAAGGAACTTGCCGAGCAGTACAGCGCGTACGAGCCGCTGCCCGGCCTGCATATCAACGGTCAGCAGACGCTGGGCGAGAACATCGCCGACCTGGCCGGACTGGAAGTCGCCTACCAGGCCTACCGCAAGTCGCTGGGCGGGGCCGAGGCGCCGGTGATCGAGGGGCTGACCGGCGACCAGCGCTTCTTCCTCGCGTTCGCCCAGGCATGGCGCGGCAAGATGCGCGACGCGGCGTTGCGTTCGCAGGTGGTGGGCGGCGTGCATGCACCGGGCCGCTACCGCGCGATGACCGTGCGCAACATCGATGCGTGGTACGACGCCTGGGGCGCGCAGGAAGGGCAGGCCATGTACCTGGCGCCGCAGGACCGGATCAGGATCTGGTGAACAACGATCTGGTAAAGAACGGCAGCAGCAGGAACAGCGAGAGGAAATAGCGCGGCTGGATCTCGAACACCGCGTGCACCAGCCAGAACGACGCGATCCACGCGACCGGCAGGGCGGCGAACAGCCACTGCCGGCGCCTGGCCCAGCGTGCCACGGCCACGCCGGTGCAGCAGTAGAGCGCGGCCAGCAGTGCCAGGTAGCCCAGGCGTTCGATCCCGTGCAGGTGCGCACTCCACGCCTGCCAGCGCGACGGATTCGCCGATGCCTGGATCCGCGCCTGCACGTTGGGTGCGTCCAGCGACCAGCCCAGTGCATAGGAACGCGGCAGGACGATGGCCGGCATCTTGCAGCCGATCACCGACAGCCAGTGTCTGGGCGGTTCGCTTCGCAGCCGCGCCGACACCGCCTGCAGCAGCGGCATCCCGGCATCGGCGCGCGCGTCGTGCGTGGCCCGCGCGTTCCAGTGGCCGCAGGTCGGCGGCACCGTGTCCGATGACAGCAGGCCCGCATACAAGGTGACGCCGGAAGTGGTGCGGACCGCCCCGGCACGGCCCGCGTCCGCGCGCAGTGCCGAATCGATTCCGAAGCCCAGCCAGGTCGCCGCCAGCAGCACGCCGGCCATGGCCACCGCACGGCGCCGGGGAACATTGCCGGGCGCACCGAGCCACGCGACGGCCACGACGACCAGGCCAGCGAATACCGACAGCACCAGCAGGAACTGCGGCCGGCTGGAAACGGCGGCCGCCACCAGGGCGACCGCCGCGAGCACGCGCCACGGGCGCGGGCCGCGCACGGCTTCCACCGCAATCAGGCACATGCCGGCGCAGGCCAGGGCAGTCGCCGCCATGTCGAGCTGCACCACCGCGTAGTACGGCACGATCGCCAACAGGTAGGCGAACACCAGCATCGCGGCCATGCCGAAGCGGCCGCCGTCGGCGCGATGGGCCAGCCAGCCCAGGATGGCGGCGGCCGGCAGGTTCAGCGCCAGCGCCGCCGCATGCGGCGGCAGCGACATGGCCTGCAGCCCGCGCAATGCGAACAGCAGCAGGCCGCCGCGCTCATAGGCGACCGCGCCACTTGCCGCTTCCCAGTAGTAGGCCCAGTCGCTGAAGGGTTCGGGGCGAATCGCGAACGCCCAGATGGTCGCGACGATCGCCAGGGCGACGACCGCCACTGTCAAACCAGGTGCCGCCATCGATCCGCGCGCAGGCATCTCAGCGGGGCGGGGCGGTCAGTTCGGCGGCGTCGAGATAGCCGTCGCCGTCGCGATCCTGGCGCTGGAACCTCGCGGCCAGGCGCGCGCGGTGCGTCTCCAGCGAAACCGGTTCGCCCTTGCCGCCGGGCAGTTCGCCGGGCGCGAGGACGCCGTCGCCGTCGCGGTCCATGCGGGTGAAGGCGTAGCCCATCCAGGCCTGGTATTCGGGCAGCGAGACGCGCCTGTCCTGGTCGGTGTCCATGCGTTGCATGTAGTCGCTGGCGCGTCCCGGGACGCCATGGTCCTGCGCCGCCAGCGACGGCGCGATCGCGAGTGCAGCCAGGAGCGCCATCGCGCGCAAGGCGCGCTCCTACGCCGGGGTGGCTTGCAGCGAGTAGCCCTTCAGGCGCGCGGAGAATTCCTGCAGCGCGCGGATACCGCTCGCCTCGGCCTCGTGGCACCAGGCCTGCAGCGCGTGCAGGCGGTCGGCGGCGTCCTGGGTGCGCGACTCGAGCACCGCGGCCAGGCGGCGGCGATGTTCGACCAGCGCGCCGATGCGCGGGCGCTGGGCGACGAAGGCCTGCAGCTGTTCACGCGCTTCCGGCTTGAGCCAGCGGCCGTCGTCCGCCAGCCCCTTGCGCAGCTTGCGCGGCAGCAGCGCGCGCAGCCTGGCGCCGGCAGCGGCGGCTTCCTCGCGCAGGGCGGGCTTGAGCACGTTGCGCTGGTAGTCGGTCATCGCCTGGAAGCGCACCGCCAGCAGCGCCTTGAGCGTGTCGGCGTCGGGCACGTTGATGTTCGGGCGCACGTTGAGACGCGGCGCGGTGCGCAGCACCTTCGCCAGGCCGACGCGCTCCAGGCCGCGGATCACCGCCCAGCCGATGTCCACTTCCCACTTGCGCAGGGCGAACTTGGCCGAGGACGGGAAGGCGTGGTGGTTGTTGTGCAGCTCCTCGCCGCCGATCCACACGCCCCACGGGGTGAGGTTGGTCGCGGTGTCGTCGGTCTCGAAGTTGCGGTAGCCCCACCAGTGGCCGAGGCCGTTGACCACGCCCGCGGCCCAGAACGGGATCCACAGCATCTGGATCGCCCACACCGCGACGCCGGTGAAGCCGAACAGCGCGAAGCTGACGAACAGCAGCAGGGTCGGGCCCATGGTCGCGTGCGGGGTGTACAGGTGGCGCTCGATCCAGTCGTCGGGGCAGCCCTTGCCGTACTTCTCGATCGACTCGCGGTCGTCGCGCGCCTCGCGGTACAGCTCGACGCCGCGCCAGAACACCTTGCCGATGCCCTTGACCACCGGGCTGTGCGGATCTTCCTCGGTCTCGCATTTGGCGTGGTGCTTGCGGTGGATCGCGACCCACTCGCGCGTGATCATCGAGGTGGTCAGCCACGACCAGAACCGGAACACGTGCGATACGACCGGATGGAAGTCCACGCCGCGGTGCGCCTGGCTGCGATGCAGGTACAGGGTGACGGCGAAGATGGTCAGCTGGGTAGCGACCAGCAGGTAGACGGCTAGCGCGACCCAGCCGGGCTGCAGCAGGCCGCCGGCAAGGAAATCGGAAATCGGGAACTCGGAAACAGGAACAGGCATCGTGGTCCGGGGAGCGGGGGAGACTGGCTCCCATGATGCCAGTCCCGGCGGATCGTCGCTGCCTTTCCCGCGGCTGCGTTCAGCTTCAGTCCGCCGATTCAATCCGCCGATTCAATCCGCAGACACCAGGGCGTCTTCACGCTCGCGCAGGGCGGCATGGACCGGACCGGTCTCCGGGCGCACGCCATGCCAGAGCAGGAAGCTCTCCGCGGCCTGTTCGACCAGCATGCCCAGGCCGTCGATCGCATCGTGCGCGCCGGCCGCGCGCGCCCAGGCCAGGAACGGCACCGCGGCCTCGCCATAGCTCAGGTCGACGGCGCTGCTGCGGCGGCCGAGCAGGGACGTCGGCCAGCGCGGCAACGCGCCGCCGCGAGCCGCCGAGGTCGCATTCACCACGAGGTCGAATTCGCCCAGCGTCGCCAGGTCGTCGAAGTAGCGCGGATGGACGCGCCCGGGCTCGCCCAGGGCATCGGCCAGCGCATCGCTGCGCTCCGGCGTCCGGTTGACGATGAACAGGTCGGCGATGCCGGCGTCGAGCAGGGCCGGCGCGACGCCACGGGCACCGCCGCCGGCGCCCAGCAGGAGCGCGCGGCGACC